>JAWWPC010000221.1:0-6391 GCA_033851055.1 Kribbellaceae bacterium
CGGCGCTGATCATGGTCGCGGCGCTGGGCGCCTGTAGTTCCTCCGGCGGCAAGCAGGCGGAGGCGAAGGCAAGTAGTGCCGCGGGCAACGTGGCGAACACACCGCGGATGAAGGTCGCGTTCATCACTCACGCGGCTCCCGGCGATACATTCTGGGACCTGGTCCGCAAGGGGGCGGAGGCGGCTGCAGCGAAGGACAACGTAGAACTGCAGTACTCCGGTGATCCGGACGGCGCCGGACAGGCGAACCTGGTGCAGACTGCGATCGACGCGAAGGTCGACGGGATCGCGGTGACGCTGGCCAAGCCGGATGCGGTGGCCGCCAACGTCAACAAGGCGACCGCCGCCGGCATCCCGGTTGTCGCCCTGAACGGTGGCATCGACGTCTGGCAGACCGCGACCAAGGGCGTGCTCGGCTACTTCGGGCAAGACGAGAAGATCGCCGGCGAAGCCGCCGGGCAGAAGCTCAATCAGCTCGGAGCCAAGAGGGTCATGTGCGTCATCCAGGAGCAGGGGCACGTCGGCCTGGAGGCACGCTGCCAGGGTCTGAAGGACAAGTTCTCCGGCACGACCGAGAAGATCTACATCACCGGTACCGACATGCCGGGCAGCCAGACGACGATGACGTCGAAGCTTCAGCAGGACAAGGGCATCGACTACGTGATGACGCTGGGCGCGCCGTTCGCGCTGGCCGCGGTGAAGTCGGTCAAGGACGCCGGATCCTCGGCGAAGGTGGCGACGTTCGACACCAACAAGGAACTGATCGGGGCAATCAAGTCGGGCGACGTTCAGTTCGCCGTCGACCAGCAGCCGTATGTGCAGGGCTACCTGTCGGTTGACAGTCTTTGGCTCTACAAGACCAACGGCAACACGATCGGTGGTGGCCAGGCCACCTTGACCGGTCCGGCGTTCATCGACAAGTCCAACGTCGGTGCGGTGGAGAAGTTCGCCGCCAACGGCACCCGCTAGCGAGGCTGTCATCATGACCGAGATACTCACCAAGCCACCATCGGCCGTCGACGATCGTGTCTCGCACCGTTCGCTGGGCGCCCGGCTGCTGAGCCGACCGGAGGTCGGTTCGCTGGTCGGTGCCGCCGTCATTCTGGTGTTCTTCCTGGTCACGGCACCGACGTTCCGTGACCCGGCCGCCATCGGTACAATCCTCTACCAGGCAGCGCTGATCGGCGTCATGGCGGTACCGGTCGCACTGCTGATGATCGGCGGCGAGTTCGACCTTTCGGCCGGCGTCGCGGTGACCACTTCAGGCCTGACGGCTGCCCTGTTCGCCTACCAGTTCAGCACCAATGTGTGGGTGGGCGTGTTCGTGGCACTGCTGGTGTCACTTGCGATCGGGGCTTTCAACGGCTGGCTGCTGATGCGGACAGGTCTGCCGAGCTTCCTGGTGACGCTCGGAACCTTCTTCATCCTGCAGGGCCTCAACCTGGCCATCACTCGGTTGCTGTCGGGCACCGTGTCGTCGAACTCGATCGCCGACATGGACGGGTTCAATTCCGCGAGGGCGGTGTTCGCTTCGCAGTTCCAGATCGGATCGGTCACCATCAGGATCCTGGTCTTGTGGTGGGTGCTGTTTGTGATCGCGGGCAGTTGGGTGCTGCTCCGGACGAAGGTCGGCAACTGGATATTCGCAGTCGGCGGGGACGCGGCGGCGGCCAGGGCCGTTGGTGTCCCGGTGAAGCGGGTCAAGATCGGCCTGTTCATGACGGTGGGCTTCTTCGCTTGGTTCTCCGGTATGCACCTGCTCTTCACCCAGAGCAGCGTGCAGTCGGGAGAGGGTGTCGGCAAGGAGTTCATCTACATCATCGCCGCGGTCGTCGGTGGCTGCCTGCTGACCGGCGGTTACGGCTCAGTCGTCGGCTCCGCGATCGGCGCGCTGATCTTCGGCATGACCCAGCTCGGCGTGGTCTATGCAGGCTGGAACGCCGACTGGTTCAAGGCCTTCCTGGGCGTGATGTTGCTGCTGGCAACGATCGTCAACCTCGTCGTCAAGAAGAGGGCGGAGCTGAGATGACCACCACCGAATCGTTCGCTCACGAAGCGGGAACCAGCCCGACCACACCGATCGTCCACCTGGAGAACGTCGGCAAGAGCTATGGCAACGTACACGCGCTGCGCGGGGTGTCACTCTCGGTCCGGCAGGGCGAGATCACCTGTGTACTCGGAGACAACGGCGCCGGCAAGTCGACGCTGATCAAGATCGTTGCCGGCCTGCACGAGCACACCGACGGCATCATGTCGGTGAACGGCGAGGAACGGCACTTCAGCTCGCCGCGGGAGGCGATGGACAGTGGGATCGCCACCGTCTATCAGGACCTGGCACTGGCTCCATTGATGTCGGTCTGGCGGAACTTCTTCCTCGGCAACGAGATCACGAAGGGCCCGCTCGGTCCGTTCGGGGCCCTGGACTCCGCCGCTATGAAGCGGATCGCCAATGCCGAGCTGACCAAGATGGGTATCTCCATCCCCAATCTGGAACAGCCCGTCGGCATGTTGTCGGGCGGACAACGCCAGTGCATCGCGATCGCGCGGGCGATCCACTTCGGCGCCAAGGTGCTGATCCTCGACGAGCCCACCGCGGCGCTCGGCGTGAACCAGTCCGGTGTCGTGCTCAAGTACATCGTCAAAGCACGCGACGCGGGCCTCGGCGTCGTCTTCATCACCCACAACCCGCACCACGCCTACCTGGTGGGCAACCACTTCGTGGTGCTGAAGCTGGGCAGGGTGGCGCTCGACACCCATCGGGCTGACATCACGCTGGCGCAGCTGACCACCGAGATGGCAGGCGGTTCCGAGTTGGAGGCCCTCAGCCACGAGCTTGCCGGGATCGACGCCGGCGTAGTTGTCGACCCGTCGAAGGCCGGACCGCCCGTAGCCGCCGAACCAATCTCAGAGAGCAGGTGAGCATGACTCAGCAGGACCTCAGGATCGGCATCATCGGCGTCGGCATGATGGGCGCCGACCATGCCGACCGGGTCGCCCACCGGATCTCCGGCGCCCGGCTGGTGGCCGTGTCCGACCCGGACACGGCCCGGGCCGACGCGCTGGCCGGTTCGCTGGACGGCGTACGGGTGATGGGGGAACCGCTGGAACTGATCGGCCATGACGACGTCGACGCGGTGGTCATCGCGTCACCCGGATTCGCGCACGCCGAGCAGTTGATGGCATGCCTCGAGCACGGCAAGCCGGTGCTCTGCGAGAAGCCGCTGACGATGGACACCGAGTCGTCGTTGCGGGTGGTCGAGGCAGAGCACAAGGTCGGCCGGCCGTTGATCCAGGTGGGCTTCATGCGCCGGTTCGATCCCGAGTACGCCGCGTTGAAGCAGCTGCTGGACTCGGGTGAGCTGGGCCGGACGCTGCTGCTGCACAACGTGCACCGGAACAAGACCGTGCCGGACACGTTCCGCAGCGAGATGATCGTGCGCGATTCCCTGGTGCACGAGGTCGATGTGGCGCGCTGGCTGTTCGACGACGAGATCACCCGGATCACCGTGCACGCGCCCAAGCCGACCAGCCTGGTCGCCGACGGCGTACTCGACCCGCAGTTCGCGGTGTTCGAGCTGGCCGGTGGTGCCATCGCGGATGTGGAGGTGTTCGTCAACTTCCAGGTCGGCTACGAAGTGCGGTGTGAAGCCGTTGCCGAGAAGGGCAGTGCCGCCATCGGCCTCGGGGTCGACGTACTGACCAAGGCGGCCGGACGCTGGGGTGGCGTGATGCCTGCGGACTTCCGGGTCCGGTTCGGGCTGGCATACGACCTCGAGATCCAGCGCTGGGTGAATGCCGCGGCCAGGGGCGAGATCGATGGCCCGACAGCCTGGGACGGGTACGCCGCCGTCGCGGTCTGCACGGCCGGCGTGCGGTCCCTGCAGGAAGGCCGGCCGGTGGATGTCGAGATGGTACGACGGAGCGAGGTGCTTGGGTGAAAATCAGCCTCGACCCCTACATGTTCCGGCATGTTCCGCTGCTGGACCTACCCGGGCTCGTGGCCGAGCTCGGCTACGAGTGGCTGGAGCTCTCGCCACGGGACGACTTCCTGCCCTTCTTCATTCACCCGCGGGTGGACGACGCGAGGGTGGCAGCGCTCCGGACCGAGTTGGCTGCCGCCGGGGTCGGGGTTTCGTCGGTGCTGCCGCTGTACAAGTGGTCTGGGCCGGACGAGGACGAGCGGCAGGCCGCCGTACGGTATTGGAAACGGGCGATCCAGATCACCGCCGATCTCGGGGCGGACGTGATGAACTCGGAGTTCAACGGCCGGCCGGAACAGGCGGCGCGCAGCGAGTCCCAGTTCTGGCGCTCGATGGAGGAACTGCTGCCGGTCTTCGAGGCGGAAGGGGTGCGGCTGGTGCTGGAACCGCACCCGGACGACTTCGAAGAGGACGGCAAGGCTGCGATCGACCTGATCCGCGGCATCAACAGTCCGCTGGTCAGCTTCCTCTACTGCGCTCCGCACACGTTTCACATGGGCAACGACGCCCCCGGGATCATCAGCTACGCCGGTGATCTGCTGACCAACATCCACGTCGCGGACTCGTTCGACCATACCGGGTCGTCGGGGCTGCGCTACATCGTCAATCCACCCGGGTCGACCGTGCGGGTGCATCAGCACCTGGACATCGGCCAAGGCGAGGTCGACTTCGACGAACTGTTCGCGTGTCTGGAGTCGGTCGGCTTCGACGGCACCGTGACCACCTGTGTGTTCGCCTGGGAAGAACGCGCCCGGGACTCGAGCACGTTCATGCGGGAGAAGATCTCCGGCTACCTGTCCGCCTGGGCGGATCCACCGGTGCTCGTCCCCGCCTGATCCGCCTCATCCCAGAAAGTCCCAGAAAGTTCCAGAAAGTTCCAGACAAAGGAAGCAGCTGTGAGTACTTCGCGCATCACCCATCTGGTCGGCGGGACCCCCTGGACAGGGGTGTCCGAGCGGACCAGCAAGGTCTACAACCCGGCCACCGGTGAGGTCACCGGCGAGCTGGACCTGGCCTCGGCCGCGACCGTCGACGAGGTGGTGAAGGTCGCCCACGACGCATCCAAGGCTTGGGGCAAGATCTCGCTCACCAAGCGGGCGCAGGTGCTGTTCGCCTTCCGCCAGTTGCTGAACGAGCGCAAGGAGGACATCGCCGCACTGATCACGGCCGAGCACGGCAAGGTGCTTTCGGACGCGCTCGGTGAGGTGACCCGCGGCCTCGAGGTGGTCGAGTTCGCCTGCGGCATACCGCACCTGCTCAAGGGCGGGTTCAGCGAGAACGTGTCGACCAACGTCGACGTGTACTCGATCCGCCAGTCGCTAGGTGTGGTCGCGGTGATCTCGCCGTTCAACTTCCCCGCGATGGTGCCGCTCTGGTTCGCCCCGATCGCGGTTGCCTGCGGCAACAGTGTGGTGCTCAAGCCGTCCGAGAAGGATCCCTCCGCCGTGAACGCGGTGGCCGCGCTGTGGAAGGAGGCAGGCCTGCCCGACGGCGTGATGAGCGTCGTCCACGGCGATAAGGAGGCGGTCGACCGCCTGCTGGAGCACCCGGACGTCAAGGCCGTTTCGTTCGTCGGCTCCACTCCGATCGCGCGCTATGTCTACGAGAAGGGCACTTCCAACGGCAAGCGCGTCCAGGCGCTCGGCGGCGCCAAGAACCACATGGTCGTGCTGCCTGACGCCGACCTCGACCTGGCCGCCGACGCCGCCGTGAACGCCGGCTTCGGCTCGGCAGGTGAGCGCTGCATGGCGATCTCCGCTTTGATCGCGGTCGAGCCGGTGGCGGACGACCTGATCTCGAAGATCCGCGAGCGGATGGTCACGCTGCGGACCGGAGACGGCACCCGCGGTTGCGACATGGGTCCGCTCGTCACCGGCGCCCACCGCGACAAGGTCGTCGGGTACGTCGAAGCCGGCGTCGAGGCCGGCGCCGACCTCGCCGTGGACGGCCGTGAAGGTTCGTTCGACGGTGACGAGAACGGCTTCTGGCTCGGCCCGACCCTGTTCGACAAGGTCACCCCGGACATGTCGATCTACACCGACGAGATCTTCGGCCCGGTGCTATCCGTCGTCCGCGTCCCCTCGTACGACGCGGCGCTGGACCTGGTGAACTCGAACCCGTACGGCAACGGCACGGCTATCTTCACGAACGACGGCGGAGCGGCCCGCCGGTACCAGACGGAGGTTGAGGTCGGCATGGTCGGCGTCAACGTCCCGATCCCGGTGCCGATGGCGTACTACTCCTTCGGCGGGTGGAAGAACTCCCTCTTCGGTGACACCCACGCTCACGGCACCGAGGGTGTGCACTTCTTCACGAAGGGCAAGGTGGTCACGGCCCGCTGGCTCGACCCGTCCCACGGCGGCCTCAACCTCGGCTTCCCGACGCATGAGTGAGCCAACCTGACTCAGCTGG
>JAWWPC010000268.1:0-20177 GCA_033851055.1 Kribbellaceae bacterium
CAGGTCGTCGTGATCGCCGGCGAGACCGGATCCGGCAAAACCACCCAGATCCCGAAGATCTGCCTCGAGCTCGGCCGCGGCGTACAGGGGTTGATCGGGCACACCCAGCCGCGCCGGCTTGCCGCGAGGACGGTCGCCGAGCGGATCGCCGAGGAGCTCGACACCGACCTGGGCGACACCATCGGGTACGCCGTCCGGTTCACCGACAAGGTGTCCGAGCGGTCCCTGGTGAAGCTGATGACGGACGGCATCCTGCTGGCCGAGCTGCAGCGCGACCGCGAGCTGAGCCGGTACGACACCCTCATCATCGACGAGGCGCACGAGCGCAGCCTCAACATCGACTTCATCCTCGGATACCTGAAGCAACTGCTTCCCCGCCGGCCGGATCTGAAGGTGATCATCACCTCGGCGACGATCGATCCGGAGCGGTTCGCGTCGCACTTCTCCGATGCCAACGGTGAGCCGGCGCCGATCGTCGAGGTGTCCGGCCGGACCTATCCGGTCGAGGTGCGGTACCGGCCGATCAACGACCCGGACGACCCGGCCACGATCGACCGGGACCAAACCCAGGCAATTCTCGACGCCGTCGACGAACTCGCCCTCGAGGCTGCGGGCGACGTACTGGTGTTCCTCAGCGGCGAGCGCGAGATCCGGGACACTGCTGACGCGCTGCGCGACCACAACCTGCGCAACACCGAGATCCTGCCGCTCTACGCTCGGTTGTCCAATGCCGAGCAGCATCGGGTCTTCCAATCGCACCCGGGCCGGAGAATCGTACTCGCGACGAACGTCGCCGAGACCTCGCTGACCGTGCCCGGCATCAAGTACGTCATCGACCCTGGTACGGCGCGCATCAGCCGGTATTCCCATCGCACCAAGGTTCAGCACCTGCCGATCGAGCCGGTGTCGCAGGCCAGTGCGAACCAGCGCAAGGGCCGTTGCGGCCGGACCAGCGACGGCATCTGCATCCGGCTCTACTCGGAGGAGCATTTCGAGGGGCGACCTGAGTACACCGACCCCGAGATCCTGCGCACCAACCTGGCTTCGGTGATCCTGCAGATGACGTCGATCGGGCTCGGCGACATCGCCGCGTTCCCGTTCATCGACGAGCCGGATAGGCGCAGCATCTCGGACGGCCTACAACTGCTGACCGAGCTCGGCGCGATCGACCCTCAGCAGAAGGATCCACGCAAGCGGCTCACCACCGTAGGCCGTCAGCTGGCGCAGATCCCGCTCGATCCGCGGTTGGCCCGGATGATCGTCGAGGCGCACAAGAACGGTTGTGTCCGCGAGGTGATGGTGATCGCGGCCGGCCTGTCGATCCAGGACCCCCGCGAGCGACCCACCGACGCCGAGGCGCAGGCGACCCAACAGCATGCCCGCTTCCGCGATCCGAACTCGGACTTCCTCGGCTATCTGAACCTGTGGAACTACCTTAAGGAGCAGCAGAAGGAGCTGTCCGGCAACCAGTTCCGCCGGTTATGCAAGAGCGAGTACCTGAACTATCTTCGCGTCCGCGAGTGGCAGGACATCTACGCCCAGCTCCGCCAAGTCGCCGCCCAGATCGGTGTCACCCTCAACTCGGGTGCACCGGCGGACCCGCAGAGCGTGCATCTGTCGCTTCTTGCCGGGCTGCTGTCGCACCTGGGCATGAAGGATCCGGCGAACCAGCACCAGTACATCGGCGCCCGCGGCGCACGCTTCGCCGTCTTCCCCGGGTCGACGCTCTTCAAGAAGCCACCGCAGTTCGTGATGGCCGCCGAACTGGTCGAGACCTCCCGGCTCTGGGCCCGCGTCAACGCCCGGATCGAGCCCGAGTGGGCCGAGGGCCTGGCCGAGCACCTGACCAAACGCAGCTACTCCGAGCCGCACTGGGAACGCAAGGCCGGCGCCGTGATGGCGTACGAGAAAGTCACCCTGTACGGCGTACCGATCGTGGCGCGGCGCAAGGTGAACTACGGCAAGGTCGACCAGGAGGTGTCGCGCGAACTGTTCATCCGGCATGCGCTGGTGGACGGCGACTGGGACACCCACCACAAGTTCTTCCATGCGAACCGCAAGCTGATCGAAGAGGTCGAGGAGCTGGAGGAACGCACCCGGCGCCGGGACCTGCTGGTTGACGACGAGACGCTGTTCGCCTTCTACGACGAGCGGATCGGGTCCGAGGTCGTGACCGGCCGGCATTTCGACACTTGGTGGAAGGAGGCTCGACAGGCCGATCCGGACCTGCTCGACTTCGAGCGATCGCTGGTGGTCCGCGAAGGTGCAGAGGTCAAGGAGGAGGACTTCCCGGTCAGCTGGTTGCAGAACGGAATGACCTTCGACCTGACTTACGCGTTCGAGCCCGGTGCGGATGCCGACGGCGTCACAGTGCACATCCCGCTGCTGGTGCTGAACCAGGTGGATGCGGACGGCTTTGAGTGGAGCGTGCCAGGGTTCCGCGAGGAGTTGGTGACCGCGCTGATCAA
This sequence comes from Kribbellaceae bacterium, assembly GCA_033851055.1. Lineage (GTDB taxonomy): Bacteria > Actinomycetota > Actinomycetes > Propionibacteriales > Kribbellaceae > Kribbella. The sequence goes on from JAWWPC010000268.1 coordinate 2,469, forward strand.
GTCGCTGCCGAAGCCGATCCGCCGCAACATCGTGCCCGCGCCGGATCACGCCCGGCAGGTGCTGCCGAGTCTCAACCCGGCATCCGGTCCATTGACCGACGCACTCGCGCGCGAGCTCGGCGAGTTGCGCGGTGTCCTGATCAGCGCGGAGGACTGGGACTGGAGCCGCGTCCCCGAGCATCTGCGGATGACGTTCCGGGTGGTCGACGACAAGCGCAGGACTGTAGCCGAGGGCAAGGACCTGGCACGGTTGAAGGAACAGCTGAAGCCGAAGACCAAGGCCGCGATCTCGCAGGTCGCGTCCAAGGCGGTCAGCGGCCTCGAGCGAACCGGCCTGACCGACTGGGCCTTCGACGAATTGCCGCGCAGCTTCTCCGAGCAACGCAATGGCCTGACGATCGCCGGCTACCCGGCGCTGGTCGATGACGGCAAGAGCGTCTCGGTCCGCCTGCAGGAGACCGAGCGGGACCAGGCCGCCTCGATGTGGAACGGCACCCGCAGGCTGCTCCTCCTGACGATGCCGTCGGTGATCGATGTCGTGCAGCGCAACCTGTCGAACAAGGCCAAGATGACGCTGACGAACAGCCCGCATCGCAACGTCGGGGATCTGCTCGACGACACCGTGTCGGCGGCTGTCGATCAGCTGATGGCCGCTGCCGGTGGGCCTGTTTGGAACCGAGCCGCGTTCGCTGAGCTGCGGGATGCGGTCAGGTCGGACCTTGCCGATACGGTGCTCGCGATCCTGGCTCAGGTCGAGCAAGTCCTGAGCCTGGCTCGGACGGTCGACCGGCAGATTTCCCGGGCGTCCAGCCCGGCTCTGCTCGCGGCGCTGACCGACGTACGGGGACAGCTTGAAGGGTTGGTGCACCGCGGTTTCATCACGGAGGCCGGGGCCACGCGGATGCCCGACCTGGTCCGGTACCTGCGGGGTATCGAACTGCGGCTGGACAAGGTCGGCGCCAACGCGATGCGCGACCGGTCCTCGATGGCGCTGGTGCAGACGCTGACCGACGAGTACCGGCGGCGCCTGAAGGCAGTACCGGCCGGCAAGTACCCGAGCCCGGAGTTGCTCGACATCCGCTGGATGCTCGAAGAGCTCCGCATCAGCCTCTTCGCGCAAACCCTCGGCACCCCCTACCCCGTCTCCGACAAGCGCATCCGCAAGTCCCTCGCCACCGCCTAACTTCGTTGCGTCCGAAGAACTTTCCGTTATAGCGCCCTGCGTTATAGCGCAAGGTTCTTCGGACGCGAGCGGTTTAGCAACCAACCGGACCGCTCCCCAATTCGCCTCATATATAAGGGAATCGCCAGGTAGAGCCGACTTCGAGCGATCGGCCTGGACCGGTCTGGCTACCGTGATCTGGCCTGACCTGTGATCGCCAGGTGGGCTTCAGCAGGGGCAGTGTAGTGCTCGGCTCGGCTCAGCCTGGCCGGCGATACACCGGTGTTCGCGAAGACGTCGCTGGAGGCCAATGCAGCGGCGGCGCTGTGGGCTCTTGCCGACTGGTCATGGCACCTCCTCTTGTTCAACATCTGCTCGGCCAGTTCGTAGAACGAGTGTGCCAATGCCGACGGCAGAGGCAATGCATTTACGAGACCGCATACCCCGCCTGGATGCTGCACGGTGACGCCTTGACTTGGCGCGGTCACGGACCGCAAGCTTGAACCTGCAAGTGCATGCAAGCTCTTCGGTCAAGGAGGCGTCATGGCGCTACGGTTTATCGGCAAGGACCCCAACTCACCCAACACCAACTCGCCCACGGTCTGGGTTGACGAGGCGGACGGCAGCCTTGTGATCCAGGGCTGGAAGGTCACCGACGACGCAGCGTTGGCTGACATCAACGCAATCGCGCCAGTTCCCGAGCACGAGACGGTGCTGCGGATTCCTGCACGCATGGCGCCGTTCCTGAAGGAGGCAATGGGTGACGGCGGAACCAGCGTCGTTTGAGTTGTTCCGCTCGGCAGAGGAAAGCGCGGTTCATCTGGAGATGCGGGATGGGTATGTGCTGGATGACCCCGACTGGCTCGACTGGCAGGCAGGGAATCACTTCGATCCGGCTGAGCGTTGGCGCGACTTCCACAATCTGATCGCTGCCACGGTGGCGCGTGGAGTGGAGGTGCGGCGGGCTCGCATTGTGTCCGAGCCGGTCACTGACTACATCAAGTTCGAGTACGACGTGACTGCTGATCACAACATCGCGGCCGGAGAGAAAGTGAGTTGGCTGCCTCGCCAGCTGACCTCCGGTCTGACAGTCCCGCCGAATGACTTCTGGGTGTTCGATGAAAAGATCGTCATCTGGAACCACTTCGCCGGCGACGATTCATGGGTGGGAGAGGAACGCTCCGACGATCTTGATTTGGCAAAACTGTGCGTCGCGTCGTTTGATGCAGTCTGGGACCGCGCAATCCCACACGAGGAGTATCAACCCCACTGACCCAGAGGGCATCGTCTGTGCCTACCCCACCCCCGTTTTCCAGCGCACAGAAGGCTAAGCGCGACTTCGGTGCCCGTCTCGGTGAGATCCGGAAGTCTGCCGGAGTCACCGGGCGGGCACTCGCTGCCTCGTGCGGTTGGCACGAGTCCAAGGTGTCGCGGATCGAGAACGGCAAGACCTCGCCATCCGTTGACGATGTGCGCGTGTGGGCTCGTGCATGCAATGCCGCTGACCAGTCCGCAGATCTTGTGGCTTCGCTTGAAGCCATTGAAGGAATGTTCATTGAGTGGCGGCGGATGGATCGTGGTGGTCTTCGCCGGGTGCAGGAATCTGTACTGCCGCTCTGGGAGCTCACAGGCCGATTCCGTACCTACTCGGGATGGCTCGTTCCCGGTGCAGTTCAGACGCCGAGCTACACCCGAGCAGTGCTGCGTGCGACTGCCAGACAGCGAGGCTTGCCCGATGACGTCGAGGATGCGGTCAAGGTCCGCACCGAGCGCCTGCGGCTCCTGCGGGAAGGCGATCGACGGTTCGCGGTGCTGGTGGAGGAGTCTGTCTTCTACAACATTCGTGGCGACGCGGACGTCATGGCTGGTCAGCTGGGTCACCTGCTGACAGTGGGCGAACTGCCGTCCGTGTCGCTAGGCATTGTGCCGATGGGAATCAATCGCGACGCGATGTGGCCGGTGGAAGACTTCTGGATCTTCGATGGCAAACAAGTCAGCGTGGAGTTGATCTCCGGCTTTCTCACCATCACCCAGCCCGGGGAGGTCGCCATGTATGCGGACACCTTCGCCCGGCTTGCCGACTTGGCCGTGTATGGCGCGGCGGCACGAAAGCTGGTCGCCGCAGCCATTGACGCGCTGGAATAGGACCGTGCAAGTCCGTGCAAATTGCTGGTCGAGTCGCTTTGAGCCACCTTACGGTTACCGGCATGAGTGCTGATAAGAGGTTCCGCTTCGACCACGGCGTGGAGTGGACGTGCTGAAGCCGATCACAGAGGACACCTGCGACGGCGTTCACCCGGAAACTGGGCAGGTCTGCGAACTCGGTGATCACAGGGGCTATCACCAGTCCGCGGACGGCGCCCTATGGCTCAGCGATGCCTGAGTCCTAGAGCCGGTCAGGGTGCTGGATGATGCCTCGTTGTTCCCTGCCCCGGTTCCCTGGCCGTTCCACGCGACGGCGTCTGTTAGCGCGCCCGACACCTCACAGGGCGTGGTAGCCGTCGACCGAACGACCTTGGCCCGACTCCTCACGGGCTGGGGTCGTTCGTCATTAGCCGCCAGTACATGCCCCGTGACGACCTCGCCATAACGTCGGTCGGGACATCTCGTCTTGAAGACGTAGAGAAACTTGTCAGGCGCGGGAAAGGTCACAGTACTGTCCTGTGTCGAACGCAGCCATCAACCGGTCACTACCGCTGCCACGGCACCTACAGCTTGGCGACGAGTTCCTTTTCGATGTCGAGCACAAAGCTTCGGCACCCGGCAGCCAGCTCCGGGACGGTCGCCGCCGTGGGGTGCATCCTGTTTCCGCTGCTTCTCCTCCTCTATGCCCAGGGGGCGGCAGCGAGCAGCCGCCTGACCACCGAGGACATCGAGGTCGGCGTTCAGGACGTACGTCTCCACCTCGGTGATGCGCCCGTCCAGTTGCCCGAGCCCGTTGCCGCGCCGGCCCGGTCCGTCGCCGCGAACCGCAAGGGTCACGCGACCATCGGGGTCCTGGCCCCGTCTCCGTGGCTCTTCCCCGGCGGCCAGCCTGGACGGCCGATCAGCACCACCCAACTGACCCAGCGGCTCAACCAGCTCGGGATCCAGCCCAACCAGGCCCGCAGCACCGCGCTCTTCCAGCTTGCCACCGAGATCCCCGCCGCTATCCTCGCCCGCACCCTGGGCATCCACACCGACGTCGCCGTCGCCTGGCAACGGCTCTCCGCAGGGGCCTGGGCCAACTACGCCGCCGAAGTCAGCAAGCGGCCTATCAGGACAGGTCGACCCTCAGCATCGAATACGTGATCATGTCCCGACGCTCCTCGCCCACCCGCTGCCAACTGCGAAGCAGGCCCTCACGCTGGAAGCCGACACGCTCAGCCGTCCGCTGTGACGCGGCATTCCACGGCTCGACATACAGCTGAAGCCGGGGAATCTGAAGGTCACCAAGGGCCCAGGCAGCGACCGCTCGAAGGGCTTCCGCAGCAACCCCCTGCCCACGAGCCGACCCGATCACCCAATAGCCCAGCGACGCACGGCCCTCGTTCAGGTCCCTCAACCACAGGCCGACCATCCCGAGCGGTCGACCGTCCTCAACCCGCACGATGACGAACGGATACCCGCTACCAGTAGACGCCCGCTCCCACTGCCGCCGGACGAAGGCTTCGCCCGCCTCTTGCGAGTACGTCGAGGGAACGGTTGTGATCAATGGGATGTAGTCGTCGCTCGATGCCTCCCGGACGAGAGGCAGATCGCCGAGCTCCCAGGAGCGGAGCAAGAAGCCGTCGCCTGCAACCAAGTGTGGGACGTCCAAGGGGGTAACCATGATCGCATCCTGCCGGGATCGCCGCCGGGACGCACTCCCATTTCACCGCTGCCACCAGGGCATCGGACAGTTCCAATACCCGACGTCACCATTACATCTCTACCCCGACGGGATGGACACCTGGGCCGACCGCCTCGGAGACGCCCCAGACGAGGCGATGCGTCCAGATTGCGTCCAAGACGAGGAAGACGAGGGTCAGGAGTGAGTGTCGGGTGGGCAGAATCGCCTTTGTCTATTGGCGATTCTCTAGTGGTTGTGATTGTCCTGATCGACGGTTTAGCAAACTGTCAGGGGACGAAGGCGCGTTGGGCGCGGTGGCGGAACTCGCGCGGGGAGAGGTGATGAGCGGCAGAGAAGCAGCGGGTGAAGTAGGACTGGCTCGCGAAGCCGCAGCGCGACGCGATCTCCGCGACCGGCTCGGACGTTGCCGCGAGCAACGAGGCGGCATGCTCGAGCCGGAGATCGGCGACGAAGTCGGTCGGTGTCGTCCCGTACGCCGACCGCATCGAGCGGGACAGATGCGCCGCGCTCACCGAGGACAACTCCAGCAGCCGGGGCACTCCGCCGCGCAGGTTCTCCTCCGCACGCATCGCAGCGCACGCTCCGGCCAGCCAGGCAGGCGCCGTCGGTTCCCGAGCGACCTGTACGTCGTCCGGCGTCACCAGCTCCAGCAGATCGATCCAGAACCGCAGCAGGTCGAACGGGCCAGGGTCAGCCTGGAACCGCCGCAGTGCCGTCTCGAACACCTCTACCACGGCGGGCTGGAAAGCAGCTTGCGCCCGAAACGTCATCGGCAGCCTTGCCGCGTCCCAACTCCCGCCCGTATTGGTCCGGGTCAGGTTGAGGAATCCCTGCCAGGCCGAACTCGGGAAGGCGACGTTGACGAACTCCAGCCCGTCCGGTGCCAGCCCTCTCATCGCATGCCGGTCGCGTGGACGCACCAGAACCACATCGCCGGACTCCAGCGGCAGCGACCCGGTGTCGAGCAAGTGCTCACCGCGTCCCGAGACCACTCCCATCACCTCGTGAAAGTCCGCGTGCCGGTGCAACTCCGAGTCCCTTGCCCGCGGCGCGAACCGAACCCGGGCCGCATGGTAGGGCCGACCGAGCGCCCACAGCTCGAAACGCAGCAACTGGCTCACATCAAGAAGCTACAACTTCGCGTCAGCACGCTGCTAGTCGCGGACCGCCCCGCCGGACAAGATTCCTGGTACGACGAAACGAAGGGGTGACGGCATGACTTCACTGACCCGGAACGACATCGACGGCGACGCGGTCGAGGCCTTCCAGCGGGACGGCTACACCATCTTTCGCGACGTGATCGACGCGGAACTGATCAAGGAAGTGAACGGACACGTCGAATGGCTGCAGGCCCGGCACCCCGAGGTGCGGCCTGAACAACTCGGTCACGTGTATCTGAAGGACGACCCGTTCTGGGTCCGGCTGGTCAGCGATCCGCGGCTGCTGCGGATCGCCGAACTGTTCGTCGGGCCGGACCTGGCACTCTTCGCCTCGCACTACATCTCCAAGCCGGCGTACTCGGGTCAAGCGGTGCTCTGGCACCAGGACGCCGCATTCTGGCCGCTCGACCCGATGAGCGTGGTCACGCTCTGGCTGGCGGTGGACCACTCGACGCCGGAGAACGGCTGTGTCCGGCTTGTCCCCGGCAGCCACCTGGGCGCGACCGCGGCGATGCGCGACAACGACACCATCGAGAACGTGCTCGGCAAGGAGATCGCGGTCGAGGTCGACGAGGCGCAGGCCGTGGACATGGTGCTGGCGCCGGGCGACGTCGAGGTGCATCACCCGAACATCGTGCACGGCAGCAACGCCAACACCTCACCGAACCGGCGGTGCGGCCTGACGATCCGGTACATCCCGACGTCGACGCACATCACGGATCCGGAGGTGCCGTACCCGAGTGCGTTCCACCTGCAGGGCGCACCCGGGGTGAACAGCTACCAGCCGCGGCCCCGGTACGTCGAAGGCCGCGACTATCCTTTCGCCGGCAGTGCCGACTGGCTGTGAGTTATTCCAGGGCTATTCCAGGCAGATCCTGAACGGGTGGCCCGCCGGGTCGGCGTACACGCGCCAGCCGCGGTCGTTCTCGGCGGGCGGGGGGTCGAGCGGATCCAGCGAGACCGCACCGAGCCCTACCACCGTCGCGTGGCCGCTGGCCAGGTCATCGACAATCAGGTCGAGGTGAAGCTGTTGCGATTCCGCGCCCGGCCAGGTGGCCGGGACGTAGTCCTCCGAGCGCCGGAAGCCCAGCGTCGACCCGGGGCCGGTCAGGCTCCGCCAGTCGTCATCCCCGTGCTCGTCGATCTCCAGACCGAACAGTGTCGAGTAGAACCGGGCAAGCTCCAGCGGGTCCGGGCAATCCAGCACCACCGAGCCGAGCCGCCCGGCCGTGTCGCCCGGCTGCTCTGCCACCTGGGTCATCTGTCCTCCAGCTTCCTTGTCAGGATCCTTCGTGCCACCGGCCATTCTGGTTGGATCGTCCGGCGACCGCCAACGATGGCAGGTCGGACCGACAATCCGCAGCTTTCGACACGCTTTCGACACACACTGTTAAGCACCGTTGACCGGTCAGCAAATTGCCACCCACCGACGGCCGCGACGAGAACCGTCGAGAACTGGCAGAGTGCGAACATGACCGACCCCTTCGTGAAGGAGCGGCCCGACGCACCGCCGGGGTTCTTCGAGGTCGAGGCCGCCGGCTTGCGCTGGTTGGCCGTCCCAGGTGGCGTCCCGGTGGCGCCGCCACTCGACGTCTCCCCCGGCCGACTCGTTACGCCCCGACTGGTTCCGGTGCCACCGACTGGCGCTGCCGCGGATGAGCTCGGGCGGCGCCTGGCCGTTCTGCACGGTACCGGCGCCAGCCACTTCGGCGTACCGCCTGATGGGTGGGCAACCGACGGGTACATCGGCACGATCGAACTGCCGCATGCGCTGGAGCCGATCAAGTCGTGGGGCGAGTTCTACGCCACCCTGCGGCTCCAGCCGTACGTGCGGATGGCGTACGACCGGGGCACCATCGACAGTCGCCACCTCGCCGTCTTCGAGCGCGTCAGCCGCCGCCTCATCGACGGCGCGTACGACGACCCGGCCGAGCGGCCCAGCCGGAACCACGGCGACCTGTGGTCCGGCAACGTGGTCTGGTGTGCGGACGGCGCGTACCTGATCGATCCGGCGGCGCACGGCGGGCATCGCGAGACAGACCTGGCGATGCTCGGTCTGTTCGGTATGCCCCAGCTCGAGCGGTTACTGCGCGCCTACCACGAGGCCCATCCGCTGTCGGACGGTTGGCAGGATCGGATCGGCCTGCACCGGCTTCATCCCCTCCTCACGCATGTGGTGATGTTCGGCTCGGCCTACGTGCCGCGGGCGCTGGCGATGGCCCGTCAATACGATTGACCGAGGGGATTTGGTGCAAGAGTGGCGCGATGCCTTGACTCGGTGAGTGAGCGGTCGTTCACTTTCGGTCATGAAGCGACTCGCCCGCCCCAGTCGTCAGTCCGTCCTGGCCGGTCTCGCCGCGGCCGTCCTGCTCGGAGCGCCCAACATGGCCAATGGTTCACCGGTCCCCGCCGGGCCGCCTCTGGCAGAGGCTCCCGCGGCGCTAATTCCTCAGCCCGTGTCCCGGGTCGCTCTGGCCGGCGAGAGCTTCACGCTCAGCCCGCGGAGCGCCGTCGGTGTCGAGGCGTCGTCTACGGAGAGCAAGGCAGCGAGGAAGATCGCCGATCAGCTCACCGCCCAGCTACGACGCTCAACCGGCTATCCGCTGCCAGTAGTGGCGCCGCAGGCCCACGTGGCCGACGTCAAGCTGTCCACGAACGGGCCGGCTTCGCTCGGCGCGGAGGGGTACCAGCTGCGCGCAGACCGCTCCACCCTCAGCGTGGTCGCGGCGACGCCGGAAGGCCTCTTCCGCGGCGTCACCACGCTGCGGCAGCTGCTGCCGGCCAGGGCCGATGCACGGACCCTCCAGCCCGGCCCCTGGCGCATCACCGGTACGACGATCTCCGACTCGCCCCGGTACAGCTACCGCGGGGCCATGCTCGATGTGTCCCGCCACTTCTTCTCGGTGGCCGAGGTCATGCGGTTCATCGATCTCGCCTCGCTCTACAAGCTCAACAAGCTGCACCTGCACTTGTCGGACGACCAGGGTTGGCGGATCCAGGTCGACTCCTGGCCGCGGCTCACGACGTACGGGGGAAGCCTTGAGGTCAACGGGACTCCGGGCGGTTCGTACAGCAAGGCAGAGTTCGCCGAGATCATCCGGTACGCCGCCGACCGCTACCTGACGGTGATCCCGGAGATAGACACCCCGGGCCACACCAACGCTGCGCTGGCGTCGTACGCACAGCTGAACTGCGACGGGGTGGCTCCGCCGCTCTACACCGGCACAGACGTCGGCTTCAGCTCGCTATGCACCGGCAAGCAGGTCACCTACGAGTTCCTCGGGGACGTGTTCCGTGAGGTTTCGCAGCAGACGCCGGGCGACATCGTGCACCTGGGCGGCGACGAGGCCCATTCGACGCCGCACTCGGACTACGTGACCATCGTACCCAAGGCCGCGGCGCTGGTGACCAAGCAACACAAGCGGGTGATGGGTTGGCAGGAGATCGCCGACACGCCGCTTCCGGCCGGCAGCATCGCGCAGTACTGGGGCACGGGTGACATGCGCTCGCAGGAGCTTGCCCGCAAGGCTGCAGCCCAGGGCGCCAAGGTCGTACTGTCACCGGCCAACCGGGCCTACCTCGACATGAAGTACAACGACAGCACGCCGTACGGGCAGGACTGGGCAGGACTGGTCGACGTGAAGACGGCGTACGACTGGAACCCGTCCACGCTGATTCCGAACCTGCCGGAGAGCGCTATAGCCGGGGTCGAGGCGCCGATCTGGACCGAGACGCTGGACGACCTCGACAAGCTTGAGTACATGGCGTTCCCGCGGCTGCCGGGTGTGGCCGAGCTCGGCTGGTCCCCTGCCTCCGCGCTGGACTGGACGACGTACCAGGACCGGCTGGCCGCTCAGGGCTCGCGCTGGGACGCGCTCAGCGTGAACTTCTACCGCGCGCCGGAGATCGCCTGGCGCTAGTGTCCGAGCAGCGAGGCCACCTCGGCGTCAGTGGTCTGGGTGAAGTCGGCGTACCAGAGGCCGACGCCACCCAGGTCCGCCGGCGCCAGCAGCACCACTAGTTCGTCGACGCTCGCGCGCAGGGCCTCTATTGCGTCTGCCGCGGCGACCGGTACGGCTACGACCACCCGGGCTGCCCCGTGTGCCCTCACGACGTCCACGGCGGCCCGCATGGTGGCACCTGTGGCTACGCCGTCGTCGACCACGATCGCTGTACGTCCTGCCAACGGGACAGCTGCTCGTCCTGCACGCAGCTGGCGCAGTCTGGCCTCGACCTGGGCTCTAGCCCGACTGGCGAGCTCCTCGAGCTGTCCGGGGGTCAGCGCACACGCTGACGCAATCCCCTCATTCATCACCTGTACGCCGTCCTCGCCGACCGCGCCGAGGGCCAGCTCCGGCTGCCAGGGCACGCCGATCTTGCGGACTACCAGCACGTCCAGCTCGCCTTCTAGAGCTCGGGCGACCTCTGCCGCAACCGGAACTCCGCCGCGGGGCAGGCCGAGCACCACCGGACGGTCAGGGCCAAGCAGGGGCGGCTCGCCCGGCTGCCGGGCAGGTCCCGGACCAGCGGCGCGGAACCGACGGCTCAACCTGGCACCGAGCTGCCGTCCCGCGTCCACCCGATCCGTGAACACCGCGCACCCTTACTCGCGCTTCAGGACTCGGTCAAGGAGCCACGCGACGTCCTGATCCAGGTCCTGCTCGGCCATCGTCAGCACGACCGGCTCCGCTTCGGCGGTGTCGCGGGCCTCCAGCCGGTAGACATACCGGTCCGGTTTCGGCCGTCCGGACCCCAGCCGCGCCGGGTCGAGACCGCGAACCACCTGCTCCAGGTGGCTGCCGTCCGGCTCGACCGTGGTGTCCAACTCGCCGTGTGCGACAAGTCCGGCAAAGCCACCGCTGCGCACAACCTTGAGGATCAAGATGACCTCCCAGTCCGTCGTGCTGTGTGGGCTTGCGCGACTACGATTCCCCGCCACGGAGGGGATGTCCAGCCTGGCACGACACGCCGCGAAATCCATATCGTGCCGGGGCCACCGTTACCCGGCGTACAGGCGGATTATCCCGCCGCTGCGCAGCCTGCCCCGATCTGCTACCTCTCCGCGACGGAGCGTGGCAGGAGGCAACTTTCCGCGACACATGTTGGCCCTCACCCCCCACAGCAGGCCTGGAATCGGCTACAGTTAACGCGTTGCAGTTTTGGACTCCCACTGACTTTCGCTGTGCTGTACGGCCGGTCTTGTCGTCTGGGGCCTTTCGGCGACACGCGGCCCATGAGGTGTGGGTCGCGGTTTTTACAGCCCATCAAGGAGATAGACACAAATGGCTGTCGGTACTGTCAAGTGGTTCAATGCTGACAAGGGCTTCGGCTTCATCACCCCGGATGACGGCGGTGCGGACGTGTTCGCGCACTACTCGGCCATCCAGACCTCGGGTTTCCGTTCGCTGGACGAGAACCAGCGGGTTGAATTCGAGATCACCCAGGGCCAGAAGGGCCTGCAGGCGGAGAACATTCGCCCGATCTGACCTGACCGGTCAAAACTGACGAAGGGGCCGTACACCACCTGGTGTGCGGCCCTTTCGCCGCATCTGACTGCGCTACTTCCTGCGGGGGTACTTTGGGACTTGCACCGGCCCCGGGTGGGAAGGAGACCGATGACCGCGCATGACCCACCCCGCAGCCGCTATGTCCGTCCGAACGAGGACGAGGGCGAGCGGCTGGACCGGCACTGGAACGAGTTGCTCCAGGAGTTGCGGCTGGCGCAGACCGGCACGCAGATCTTGTTCGCCTTCCTGCTCAGCATCGCCTTCACCAATCGGTTCCAGGAAGCCGACCGGTACACCCACGTGATCTTCGCCTGCACCCTCGTCGCGTCTGCTCTGGCCATGGGGCTGTTCCTGGCTCCGGTATCGTTCCATCGCATCGTCTTCCAGAAGCACTTGCGCGACCGGATGATCCCGGTTGCCGACCGGATGGCACGCGGGGGCCTGATCCTCCTGCTCGTGGCCATCAGTGGCGGTGTGCTCCTGGCCCTGGATGTCGTTGTGTCTCGTCCGATCGCCCTCACCATCGTGGGCCTTGTCTTCGTCTGGTTCATCAGCCTCTGGTACATCCTGCCGACCTGGATCCGCCGAAGCGACTCAGGACAATAGGTGTTGTTACGCATGACGCTGGTGACGTTCGATTTGGTCATCGCGCTTGGACCGAGTCTCGCCGGCGAGTGCGCATCCCCGACGCTGCCAATGTGATGGCGGCTTTGGCGGTCAGCACCGAACCGAATTGCCACCAGCAACCTATCGACCACCCACGACCGGCCCCGCCGCGTCGCCAACACACACCACTAGTGGTGTGTCTGGGACTCCTTACGCAGGCGCGGGATGACCTCCAGCGCGACCTGCTCGAGCACATCCTCGCTGCCGCCGTACACGCCGTCCGCCCGCGGCCAATGCGTGATGACGTCGGTAAAGCCCAGCTCCGCCGCACGCCCGACCACGTCCTCGAACGCCGACACGCTACTCAATGAGTACCCCGCCGAATCGAGCGCCAGATACCGGTCGAACTCCGCGCCGTCCCGTCCCTCGGACTCCAGTACGCCGTCAAGCCGCCGGCTGAGGTCTGTAACCGATCCGAACCAGGTGTCGAAGTCGTCGGACTTCCGCCCGGTGGTCACCCAGCCGGCGCCGTACCGGGTGGCGAGTCGGAGCGAGCGCGGGCCGTTCGCCGCCATCACGAACGGCACTCGCGGCTGCTGGACACAGCCCGGCAGGGTGCGTGCATTGCGGGTGGAGAAGTACTCGCCCTGGTAGTCCACACCGTCGGTGGTCAGCAGCTTGTCCAGCAGTTCGACGAACTCGGCCAACCGGTCGACACTCTGCCGGGGCGTCAGCGGGTCGCCGCCGAGAATGGTCGAATCGGGCATGGCACCCGAGCCGATGCCACAGAGGAACCGGCCGCCGGAGATGTCGTCCAGCGACAGCACCTCGCGGGTCAGCGTCAGCGGGTGACGGAAGTTGGGCGAGGTGACGAACATGCCCAGCTTGATCGTCGAAGTGACCAGTGCCGCGGCGGTCAACGTCGGCGTCGTCCCATACCAGGGTGAGTCGGGCAGGCCGCCCCAGGTCAGGTGGTCGTACGTCCAGGCGTGGTCGAAGCCCAACTCCTCCGCACTACGCCACCGCGGCGCGGCATCGGACCAGCGGTACTCGGGCAGGATCGTGATTCCGAAACGCATGCCCCGAACCTTAGTGGCAAGAGCTAGTGTCCCGTGATGCTGGTGGTGAGCACCTTGCGATAGACCGTGGAACTCTGCCGGACAGTCATGCCTACCCGTTCGTACAGGGATAGCGCGCCGGTGTCCGAGTGGGTCCACAGGGTGCAGGTTCGCCGGCCTTGCTGGTAGAAGCCGCGGAACGCGTGCCGCAGCAGCACCCGGGCGATGCCCTGATTGCGGTGATCCCGCCGTACCGCGACCCGCTCGACATATCCCTCATCGGCGTACGGGAGGTCCAGCGACAGCACCGCGCCGACCAACTGGTCGCCATCGAATGCCACGCAGGACAAGGCAGGTGCGAAGGTGGCGCGCTCGACCGTGAGCACGGCCCACTCCTGGTAGGACTTTCGCCGCTCCTGCCACTCGTCGAATGCGTCCTCGGTGAGCTGGTAGACCGCGGGTTCGTCTCCAGGCTGGAACGACCGCACCGTGATGCCCGCCGGCGGCTCGGGTACCGCTGGTTCGGTCGGCATCGCAATCTCCAGCATCCAGGCGGTGACCATCGGCTCGTACCCGTGGGAGCGCAGCAGCGCAGTGGCCGCCCGATCCCTGTCCGGGACTGTCTGGACGATCCGTTGACTGTCCGACTGGCGGGCCCGTGCCTCGACCCAGGCCAGCAGGGAGCTGCCCAGACGCCGGCCCCGGTGATCGGGATGGACGTCGACCTCAGATCGCCGGTTCACCCACGCCCATGCGATCAGGTCGCCGGCCGAGTCATGCACCAGCAGCGTGTCCGACACAGGGTCCAGGCCGGGCCGGGCGAGGACGGCGGCGACGGCGTCGAGATCGGTCTCGGAGCGGCCTTGCAGTTCGCGCTCGCAAGCGGTCACCAGGCGCTGAATCGCGGAGACGTCGGCGGTGGTTGCCGGTCGACTCTGGTAGCCCGCCGGTAACCAGGGCGAAAGATCAAGCACGAACGACCCCTCTCTGAGAATCAATGACAACAGGCAGTCTGACGGATCCTCCCGTTGCGCCCGAAGAACTTGCGCTATGACGCAAGGTTGTTCGGACGCACGGGAGGTTTCGCGGCGGCTGGGTTTGGGAATATGTTGAGACTTCAACTATGTTGGACGTGCATCCGCAGGCCCTTCGAGAGGTGGGCAGTATGAGCGACACCAGCAACACCGGATCCTCGACCCTCGAGGTCGGCCGGATGCCCGTCCTCTACCTGAGCCACGGCGCACCGCCGCTGGCCGACGACCCGCACTGGCCGGCCGAGTTGGCCGCCATTTCAGCCGGCATGATCAAGCCGACGGCGATCCTGATCGTGTCCGCGCACTGGGAGGCAGCCCCGCTGACCCTGGCCGCGACGCAAACCGTGCCGTTGCTGTACGACTTCTGGGGCTTCCCGGAGCGCTATTACGAGGTCGAGTACGCCGCGCCTGGTGCGCCGAAGCTTGCCGACCAGGTCCGCAAGTTGCTGCACTCCCCCGCTACTCCGGTCTACGACGATCCGACGCGCGGGTTGGACCACGGTGCGTACGTACCGCTGAAGGAGATGTACCCCGACGCGGACATTCCTGTCTTGCAGGTGTCGATGCCGACCCTGGATCCGAAGGTGTTGTTCGAAGTCGGCCGCAAACTGGCTCCGCTTCGCGACCAGGGCGTACTGATCGTCGGTAGCGGCTTCACCACTCACAACCTGAGTGCGGCCAACCTCGGAGGCGACGCCGACGCGCCGGCCCCGACCTGGTCGACCGAGTTCGACGACTGGGCCGAGCGCGCCCTGGCGGCGGAGGACATCGATTCCCTGGTCGACTTCCTGCACAAGGCACCGGCAGCTCGGGTGGCACATCCGCGCACGGAACACTTCGCCCCGCTGTTCGTCTCGCTGGGTGCTTCGCAAGACTCGCTCCGCGATGCCAAGAGCGTCGTGGAAGGCTTCTGGTACGGCATGTCCAAACGATCCTGGCAGCTCGGCTGACCCGCTGATCGCTCGCTTCTGAAGGGACGCGGCCCCCTTCAGGTTGGTTTGTCGAAGACCGCGAGGTGGGTGGTGCCGATGCTGCTCAGCCACACCTTCCCGTCGCGCTCCCGTACGCCGGTCGGCATCCGGAAGTGCGGGTGCTTGCCGCGGAGATCGTGGACCAGGTTGCCCTTGTCGTCGTACGCCTGGATCTCGATCACGTCGGCCGCTTTCGGCTGGACGGCGTCGGGCAATGCCCAGACCAGCTTGCGCAGCACCGGCGGCCTGGGCAGCAGGAAGTCCAGCATCAGGTTCCGCGGCGAACCGACGGCCACCCAGATCAGGCCGTCCGAACCCCGCGCGATGTTGTCGGGCAGGCCCGGTATCAACGCCACCTGCTCGGGCTCAGCGTCGGACTTGGTGAGGTCGAGCCGGAACAAGCCGTAGCTCGCGGTCTCTGCGAAGAACAGGCTGTTGCGGTCGGCGCTCAGCGCGACACCATTCGGAAAGGGGCGACCGGAGGCCAGCACCGTGAGTTCGCCATCAGGTGACCGGCGATAGACGCTGCCGGTGCTGGAATGCTCGAGCAGGTCGGCCTTCCATTCCTCGAAACCGAACCGGGTCGACGAATCGGTGAAGTAGATCGTCCCGTCGGGCGTCACGTCCGCGTTGTTGCAGAACTTCATCGGCCGCCCGTTGATCTCGCCGAGCATCGTCTGGACGTTGCCGTCCGCATCGACCGTCAGCAAACCGCGGCGCGCGTCGCAGACCAGCAGCTTTCCGTCGGGCAGTCGTTCCAACCCGAGCGGCCGGCCGCCGGTGTCCGCGATCGTGGTGATCGTCCGCCGGTCCGGGCTGATACGCAGAATGCGACCATCCAGCAGCCCGGTTAGCACACTGCCGTCGTCCTCGACGAGCACGTCCTCAGGCCCTTGGCCCGGCAGCGCGACCACTTCGACATCCAGCCGCTCCGGATGCCGAGCCGGCGCAGCAGCCGGAGGCGTCCAACGAACCGGCTCAATCCTCGACCTGGCACCCATAACCCAGACCCTAACCATGTCTGAGCCTTCCGATCCTCCCGTCCGACCCAGCCCGCGTGTCGGTCGCCATCCTTAAGTCCCACCTGAGCCTGAACCGGGCCGCTGAGTACGACGTACCCGATCGAGGACAAGCTGCTATCAGGCAACCGCAAGGTTGGTGCTAACGACGGGATGGGGGTGTGGTGCCGAAGGCGCGGTCGAGCGTGGGGAAGAGCGAGCGGGTGTCGCTGCCTCCGGCCCAGATGCCGATAGCGAAGGCGGCGGTTGCCTCGAGCAACGCGGCTCGCTCCAGGCCGCCGCCTGCGACTGGGACGCAACCCAGGTCGCGTACCAGGCGGCCGACCATCTCCAGCGCTGTCGGGTCGTCACCGCACAGGGGTACGCCGAGCGGCTGGCCCTCGTACTCCTGCCGCGCGTCCCGCCCGAGCGACTCCACGTTGCCCGGCCCGACTGAGCCATCGTCGTCCGGTCCAACTGAGGTGCCAGCCCCCCTCCAGACTGATTCTGCGCAGAGGTTGAACGCCTTGACTACATGTGCCCCGACCGCGAGGTGGGCGATCTGTTCTGCCATGGCCGGGACGGCGAGGGTGAAGCGGCCGGGAACGATCGCGTTCGTGCAATCGATCAGAGGGCGGCCGGATAGTGTGCCATCGGGCGCGCCGATCGCGTGCAGGGTGTTCTCGATGCCCTCCGCTCGGATTGCCAGCAGTGTTACGTCACCAAAAGCGGTTGCCTCTTGCAACGTTCCGGCGGTCGCACCGATCTGTTCGGCTAACTCGGCACCCTTCGAGGGCGATCGCCCACCGACCACTACGTGATGCCCCGCGCGGGCCCATTGGCCGCCCAGCGCAGCGGCCATCAAGCCGCTGCCCAGAATTCCGATCCGCATCTGCTTCACTCCTTCGCTCTTCCGGTATCGCTCGACGAGTGGTGCCCGGTCGTCCGTGCGGGACAATGTCCCGAGCAGTGACGTTAGGGCTGGCGTCACGCACCTCGGGGTGCGTATCGGAGCGGGAAGACTGGTGGGCGGACATGGACGGACAGCAGAAGTTCCTCGCCGACTGCCAGGCACGGCTCGCGGTCGATCTGATCAGCGGGACCTGGTCGATGGTGGTCATCTATGCGTTGGAGGGCGGCCCAGCGCGGCCTGGCGACCTGCGCGAGCAGATCGGCGGGATCAGTCACAAGGTGCTCACCGACACCTTGCGGCGGCTCGAGTACAACGGGCTGGTCGAACGCCACCGGTACGCCGAAGCTCCGCCGCGGGTGGAGTACGAGCTCACGCGACCGGGGCGCGACCTGCTGGGGCCGATCTATGCGCTCGGCGACTGGGCCGATCGCCATGCTGACACGGTCTTGGCCGCGCAGGAACGCGCTG
>JAWWPC010000341.1:0-3935 GCA_033851055.1 Kribbellaceae bacterium
CTTCCCCCTAGACACGTCTCCGGTTCCTACCTCCCCTGGAAGCCCTGCTTATATCCGTGGTGCTCGATCCTCTCCAGACGACTTTGGGTTAGATAAGGCCGAGTTGCTTACTACAGATCAACAAGAAGCCCTTGCTCCAAAGCTTACTAGGCCTCGAACTTGCTACGTTTACAACCATATGCCAGATGTTGACCCTGAGACAAAATACCGGTCGAAAATCAATGGCCAGCTGGAGTGGCGTTGTAAGTACTGCCCTAAACGATACGCACTTAATGGAGGAACTCGCTGTATGAAAAGCCACCTTCAAGCTTGTCATGATATCTACCACGACTCTCCTCGAGCTGAAAAGGTTAAGAAGCGCCAGAGATCTATCGAGGAAGCTATAGCTTATGGAGCAGAGAGTACCACCAAACGCCGGCGACTTGAGAACACTACAGTTATCGACGACAACGATGCTCCAATATGCCCCCAGACACTTGAGGTATTATATATCAATATGCTCGCAGCTTGTAACCTTCCAACAAGCTTTGTAGAGCAAGAGGACTTTAGGACTTTGATCCAATACCTTAGTCCTTATGGCGCCTATCTTTTACCCGACTCTCACTCTAAAGTCCACGGGTGGCTTATGAATCAATTCGAAGCTGGCAAGAAACGCGCTAAGGAGATTCTCTTATCCTCAACTTCTATGATCCATCTCTCTACCGATCTCTGGACTTCTCCAAACCGTATGGCTGTGGTTGGCGTCGTGGCCCACTTTGTTAGTAAGGACGGAGATCTCTTAGAAATGGTACTAGCTATGAAGAAAGTAAAGGGAGAACATACCGGTGTTAATATTGCAAATTATATCCTTGAGACAATAGAGGATTACAGGATTAGTTCAAACCTTGGATATCTACAGATGGATAACGCGTCAAACAATGACACGATGATCCGTGAGATCTCACATCGTACGTTGCTCGTATTTATCTCTACACTTTAGTATCGCTAACGATTCCAAGGATTGCCACAGGACTATGATCCAAAACAATTCCGAATTCGATGCTTTGGACATATTATCAACCTGTCAATTCAAGCGTTTCTTAGAGTCTCTAACCGGGACAACCTCGATTCCTCCCTTACACTTTATGATGTCGACTACTGGCTAAAGTTCGGACCCCTTGGGAAGCTCTGCATTGTTGCAAACAAGATAGCGGTGTCGCCTCAGATAACAGAGAAATTCGAGGCCCTATCTGGGGGGCATAGACTTCCTAAGCCTAACGATACTCGCTGGTTTGGATGGGATCGATTAATCCAGCGTGCCCTGAAGCTACAGCCTGCAATCGATCGATTCTGGATTACATGGGGTGAAGAAAAGGAGAGAGATCACTGGTTGACAGCGGAAGATTGGGAAATTATTAAATCTGTGAGTTTTACTAAGTTATGTCTACCTTGGTTTTATGAGTACAGCTAACAACTCAACTACCTAGTATGGCGACTTCCTTCATCAGTTTGATAACGCACTTATGGCTCTTCAGTCCTCAAAAACGACACTTGAGAACGTTCTCCCTGCCATGGACTTTATCTTAGAGCTCCTTGAAATGGGCAAGGAACGCTTTAAAGACGACGAGTTTATGTCATCCTGTATCAATTCAGCCTGGGCGAAACTCGATAAATACTATAATTTGACTTCTGACACACCTGCCTACGCCGCTGCTGTCGTTTTACACCCTGCCTTCAAATGGGAGTATATCGAGTCAACATGGGACGCTGATTGGGTGCCAGATGCAAAAAGGGCCGTGCAAGAGCTCTGGGAGAAGGATTACCAACCTGCTAATATTCCGGGAGTGATAGCGCCGGTTGCACAATCGAGCAATCCCTCTGATCCAAACCGGTATACTGAATGGAAGCATGGGAAGCAGGCCTTAAGGTGAGTTGAACAGAGGTCTCCCCTTAGAAGCTCTACTGACTAGAAATCTAGGGCGACTCCGGCCGGCGACGAATATCAACGATATATCCGAACCCCTCCCCATAACGATTTTGAGAACGCGATTAAGTGGTGGAGCGATCCGAAGCAACGGAGGGACTTCCCAAACTTGTCGAAGATGGCTCTTGATATACTATCGATCCCTGCCATGGCGACGTCCTCTGAGAGGCTCTTCTCTTCCGCTGGGTTGACGGTTACGAACCGGCGTAACCGCTTAAATATTGATACAATCGAAGCCACGGAGTGTATCAAGTCCTGGAACAAGCTCAAGGAATTTGACACTGTGCCATGGCTTCTCTAATGTGGCGACAGTGAGGTGTGGGCATTAGGCGACAGGGGCAAAAGCATATTGTTGGCGTTCTTTTTATATACTGCTATTTGTAGTAATTCTGGTTTTTGGGCGTACACGGTTGTAATACTGCCGTGTGGCTGTAAAGTATTATTCTGTAAAGTGTGGGATCACTAATTTTTACACGCACTACTTGATACTGTCGTAGTATTACCCTCCTCTTAATACTGCAGTATTTACAATGGTATCACTACTGGCAACACTGGAGGGTAGTCAGGGTTCACAAACTAAACCAAGCGTGTCTAGGTCTTTAGGACGTCTTTAAATCGATATAAAGTAATATAAGGAAAAGTAAAACAGAACGGGGTACACTCCTCCTTAAAAAGCAAGCGGGATCCCCTTACCTTCTACCTTGAATATGTATCTTACGTGCTAACCGTGTTTTTTCGTGCTATGAACGTGTTCTTCCACAGAAAAAGTAGAAATAAGGTATATGGGTTTTAGGGAAAGATAAGCACGTAATTAATAAGCTATTGCGTTTTTCGGGGAAAGATAAACGGGCGCAATCTTACTTAAAGCGAGGGAGCATATGTTTTCGTCGAAACGAGAAAACTAGGGGGATAAAAGCGTGTTTTACCGAAGCGCGCGCGCGGCATAGGGATGACGTAGGCCTGTTTTCTTGTCTGTCCTTCCCTAAACCTGAATGCTCTCTTCATGCGCCGTTCAGCTTCACCTCTATGCTTTGGAAACCAAAATTAACAGTGTCAAATCTCTAAAAGCGGTCCCACAACTAGTCGAAAAGTAGGCCAGATCTAGCACACGAGATTCTATAAACTAGTCCTACAAGGATTTTCTCGCCTCTAAATTGCATCATCTAGACATGTCACTTTGGACCTCTACTAACATATGTAACTAGCATCACTTCCGTCATCACTTTAACCACTGGAAATCTCATTTCTGGCCTCTTCATGCGGTGTGACTCCATTGTGTCTTGGATGAACTGAGGAGCGACTGATATATCTCTTCGGATTACCTCTCCTTCATCGGTCTCCTCTACTATAATGATCAACTCTTCTAGTGCACTGAAGAATCCAGCTTCGTATCCAAGGAGCCGGTGTTCAAGATTGATAAAACACCAGAGCGACACAGCAAGACTCCGGAGGGTTTGCGTTTCGAGTTCATCTACCCTTGCTTCATTGATAAGATGGATTTCATCCTCAAGATAAATAGTGGCATTGGGCCGTCGCGAGCTGGACGATAAGGACTGTTAGGTCGAGCTGCCCCAACGAGTGGTTTGCGAGTTCCATGGTCCTGAGCAGCATCGGTCTGCACGCTTGAGGACATCATCAGAGATGATTGTGTGTTCGAGTGTAGAGAAGGATATAGTGAGGATAGACGGAGTGTCGAGGGGAAGCTAGCAGCCTAGCAAGGTTTTAGAGTCTTAATTCGATGACGTGGAACATAAGCAAGCTAGGATGATTATCGCGATAGAGCAGAAGCGACAGCTTCTTTTTTTCAATTTACGAGCGGTAATAACACCCGGCTTCTGTTGTAAGATTTGCTAACAGAAGTTGAATCCTTGAGATGGGTATTGTATCAAGCAAGGCGATGAGAAGCTTGGCCATAAGCCTTCTGACTATCCTCGTCTTTCGCATCACGTCTCATCTGGTACGTGTTATTCGA
>JAWWPC010000073.1:0-9820 GCA_033851055.1 Kribbellaceae bacterium
CCAGGCCCAGGGCCTGCTCGTCGGCCCAGCCCGTCGGCACCGGGATCGCGGCGTGCGCGGGCAGCACCATGTACTCGGCGAAGGCGCCGCCTTTGACGCCGACGCCGATGACGTGGGCGCCGGTCTCCAGGTCAGTCACCCCCTCGCCAACGGCGGTGACTTCACCGGCGCCCTCGATGCCCGCCAGATACGGCGGCTGCGGGCCGCCTGCGAACGTGCCTCGGGCCTGTGAGATGTCGGCGAAGTTGACGCCGGCGGCGGTGACACGGATCAGGACCTCACCCGGGCTTGGGCTCGGTACCGGCGCGTCGGTGATCAGGCGTAGGTCCTGCGGGCCGTTCAGTGACGTCTGCTGCAGGGCGCGCATGGTGGAGGGGATGCTCATGACGATCGGCTTCCTCTTATTTATCGAACGACCAACAAACCGTGGTACGACACTGTAGCGCAGGTACAGGTAAAGTTGATCGAACGACAAAGAAGTTCGGAGGGACGCTGGATGGCTGCTCGCGGCAGGCCGCGCACATTCGACCCGGACACCGCCCTGCGCAAGGCGCTGGACCTGTTCTGGGAACGGGGCTACGAGGGCACTTCGCTCAACGACCTGGCCCAGGCCATGGGAATCGCCTCGGCCAGCATCTACGCCTGCTTCGGCAGCAAGGAGGACCTGTTCCGCAAGGTCATGGCGCTTTACGGCACGACCTCGGGCGAGCCGCCCAGGCGCGCGCTGCGCGAACAGCCGACCGCGCGCGCCGCGATCCACGCCATGCTGCGCGCCACCGCCGATGAGATCACCCGCCCGGACACGCCGCACGGCTGCATGCTCATCCTGGCCGCGCCCACCGGCGCCGTGGAAAACCACGCGGTCCGGGAGTTCCTGGCCGACCTCCGGCACGACATGCTCAGCACCATCAAAGACCGGCTCGCCCGCGGCGTCACCGACGGCGACCTCACCGCGCCGCCCGCCAGCCTCGACGCCATCGCCCGCTACTACACCACCGTGGTGCAAGGCCTATCCGTACAAGCCCGCGACGGCGCCGACCGCGCCGAGCTGGAAGCGGTCATCACCTGCGCGATGGCCGCCTGGGACATGCTCACCTCCGCGCCATCACACCCAGTGAGCTAGATAACTACCGGCAAGCACCCAAACCGAGGCCCCCACCTGCGGATACACCCGGCCAAGCGGGCGTGGCCCACGGGCGGCACTGCCACGGTCACCGCACCGGTCGAAGAAGAGGCTGCGCGTCGCGTACCGGCGCGCCGACGGATCCAGCACTTCCCGTACGAGTGCGCCGACGGATCCAGCACTTCCCGTACCGGCGCAGATCAGCCATCTTCAGTCTTTGCGACACGACAGCAGATCAGGTTCCAGAGGGGATGCCGATGCCGTCGTGCTTCGGCTGTGGGCGGGTGTCGAGGGCGTCGTCCAGCCAGCTCGCGACATCCACCTCGGCATTCAGGATGTGTGTCACGTACGACGCCCGCTCGTGGCTGAGCACCTCCAGCTCCCAGATGGAGGGCGCCACCCCGAGCGGGGCCGGGCGCAGGTCGTTCACATCGAGACCGCTGAAGATGCTGAGCCGGGACTGGAAGTCCTTCGCCCAGCTCTGCACCACCAGTTGGCTGTCGGCACCGAGGTGTAGGACCGCCACGGCCAGGCCGAGCGCGCCCATCGCCTCGTCGAACTCGAGCTGGCGGGTGGCGAAGGCGCGTACCTTCTCCACCATCTCGTCGTCCCAGGCCGTCCCTCGGGCGGTGATCACGTACGGCTTCACCAGCCGGCCGGGATACCGCCAGGGCATCAGCGGCGTGACCGGACGCGGCCGGTATGCGTCGGCCAGTCCGGTCAGTGCCACCGCGTGGGCGCCCGCGAGGGACGGATCAGGGGTCGCCACGGATTTATCGGGCCGCGTCGCGCTTCTGCGCCTCGAGAGCACGGATCAGGTCCGCACGGGCCTCACCGACGTAGCGGAGGGTGGGGGCGTCCGCCGACTCGGCCTCGTTCTCCAGCCACTCCGAGAGCGCGTCCAAGGTGGACTGCTCGGGCAGGCCGCGGGGGGAGAGGTAGACGAGCACGTTCTCACCCATCGAGGAACCGAGCCGGGTGTAGACGTCCGTGGCCGCGGTCAGGTACTTCGCGACGTACGGGCGGAGCAGGTCCTCTTGCGCCGGCTGCTGGAAGCCGAGGATGGTGCGGAACTGGGTCTCGTTCGGGGTGTCCTCGGACTCGACAGCGACCCGCCACGCCTCGGCCTTGGCCTCGGGCGTTGGTCGAGCCGCGCGCGCCTGGGCGGCCCGCTCCTGCCCGGTGATGGTGGTGTCGTGGGTGAGTTCCTCGTCGATGCGGTCGGCGTCGATCCGGCCCAACCGAGCCAGCGAGACGATCAGCGTCCAGCGCAGATCGGTGTCGATGACCAGGCCCTCGGGCAGCTCCGAATCGTCCAGCCAGGCGGCCAGGCGGTCCGCGCCGGCATCGGAGAAGACGCCGTTGATGTACGCCCGCGCGAAGGCCAGTTGGTGGTCGCTGCCCGGCTCGGCGCTGTCCATCAACTCACCGACGCTCTGCTCATACTGTGGGCGCAGTGCGGCGCGATGCTCCGGAGCCGCGTAGCTGTTGATCGCGGAGGTCGCCTGCGTGAGCAGGGTCCGGACAGCGGTCAGGTCGGTCTCGGCGCGGATCCCCGTCAGGACGATGCCGACGTACTGACTGGCGGGCATCTCGGCGTCGCGGGTCATGTCCCAGGTCGCGCCCCAGGCCAGGGCCCTCGGCAACGATTCCGACAGCTGGTCGATCGAGTCGACCAGGGTTTCCCGGGACCGCTCGTCCAGCCGGATCTTGGCATAGGTGAGGTCGTCGTCGTTCAGCAGCACCAGGTCCGGCTGGGTGGCGCCGGCCAGCTCTGCCAGCTCGGTGCGTGGGCCATCGATGTCGACCTCGAACCGCTCGGTCCGGACCAGGCCAGCGTCGGTACGCCGGTACAGCCCTACGGCCAGGCGGTGCGGCCGCAGCGTCGGGAAGGCCTCCGCCGCGGTCTGCTCGATCGCGAAGCTCTCGAAGGCGCCTTCGCTGTCGACGGTGAAATCGGCGCGCAGGGTGTTCACCCCGGCGGTCCGCAGCCAGCGCTCGGTCCAGTCGTCCAAGTCCCGGCCGGAGGCTTTCTCCAGCGGCTTCAACAGGTCGGTCAGCTCGGTGTTGCCGAACGCGTGGTCGGTGAAGTACTCCTTCAGCGCGGAGATGAACGTGTCCTCACCGACGAAGGCGACCAACTGGCGCAACACGGACGCGCCTTTGGCATAGGTGATGCCGTCGAAGTTCACCTCGACCGCGTGGAAGTCGACCATGTCCGCGGCTATCGGGTGGGTCGAGGGCAGCTGGTCCTGCCGGTAGGCCCAGTTCTTCCGGGCGTTGCAGAAGGTGGTCCAGGCGCCGGTGTATTTGGTCGTGGCAGTGGCCTGGGCCCAGTGGCTGGCCCACTCGGCGAAGGATTCGTTCAGCCACAGGTCGTCCCACCACCTCATCGTGACCAGGTCGCCGAACCACATGTGCGCGAGCTCGTGCAGCACGGTGTTCGCGCGGCTCTCCAGCTCCGCGTGCGTGGTGCGGCTGCGGAAGATGTACTCGTCGCGCAGCGTCACGCAGCCTGCGTTCTCCATCGCACCCATGTTGTACTCCGGTACGAAGGCCTGGTCGTACTTACCGAACGGGTACGGCGTACCGAAGGCGCGCTCGAACAGCTCGAAGCCCTGCTTGGTGACCTCGAACAGGTCCTCGGTGTCGAGCGAGTCCTTGAGCGACGGCCGACAGAGCAGCGCTAGCGGGTAGCTGCCGTACGCACCCTCGTAGGTGTCTGTGACGACGTGGTACGGACCGGCGACGACGGCGGTGATGTAGGTCGAGATCGGCTGGGTCGGCGGGAACTCCCAGCGGGCCAGCTCCTCGCCGTTCGCACCCTTGTACGGCGTCGGCTCGGGCGTCACCGCGTTCGAGATCACCACCCAGCGGGCCGGTGCGGACACAGTGAAAGTGAACGGCGCCTTCAGATCAGGCTGCTCGAAGGTGGTGAATACCCGACGCGCGTCCGGCACCTCGAACTGGGTATAGAGATAGGTCTCCTTGTCGGCCGGGTCGACCGAGCGGTGCAGCCCTTCACCGGTGCGCGAGTAGATGCAGTCCGCGACCACCGTGAGTTCGTTGCGCGCCTCCAACCCGTCGAGCTGGATCCGGGCACCGTCATAAACGGCGTCCGGGTCGAGCGAGCGGCCGTTCAGCGTGACCTCGTGCACCTTCGCGGCGATCAGGTCGGCGAAGGTGGTGCCCCCGGGCTCGGCGCCGAAGGTCAGCGTGGTCGTCGACGCGAACGTCGCGGCGCCGCTCGCGGCCGTGGTCAGGTCGAGCTCGATGGCGTAGCTCACGTCACTGATCAGGCCGGCGCGGGTGCGAGCTTCATTGCGCGTCAGGTTGGTTCCAGGCATGTCCGCATCCTATGCATCCGGGTGGATCGCTAAACGCGAGTTTCCCCGCGCCTCGGTCTTCGTAGCTAAAGTGTGCCCAAGGGGCCGTAAGACCCTCGGCCGGCGCGTTGCCCGACGGTCACCACGCCGCCCGCGGTGACGAGTTTGATTGCATTTTGTATCATCGGTCACATGACCGTCGCCGCTGATTTCTGGTTCGATCCCGCTTGCCCCTGGGCCTGGATGACGTCCCGCTGGATGCTCGAGGTCGAGCACGTTCGCGACGTGAAAACCAATTGGCACGTGATGAGCCTCGCCGTGCTGAACGACGGCCGGGATCTCCCGGACCAGTACAAGACTTTCCTGACAGATGCCTGGGGACCGGTCCGGGTGCTGATAGCGGCCGAGCAGGCACACGGCGACGAGGTGCTGCTGCCGCTCTACACCGCACTCGGCCGGCGGATCCACATCGAGGGCCGCGGCATCGGCGGCGACGTCGTGCCGGAGGCGCTCGCGGAGGTCGGCCTGCCGGCAACGCTGATCGAGGCCGCCACCTCGACCAAGTACGACGATGCGCTGAAGAAGTCCCACCACGAGGGCATGGACCAGGTCGGGATGGAGGTCGGTACCCCGGTGATCTCGGTCGAAGGCGCGGCCTTCTTCGGTCCGGTGGTGACGCCGGCGCCGAAGGGCGAGGCGGCGGGCAAGCTCTGGGACGGGGTCCGGCTGGTGGCCGGCACCGAGGGCTTCTTCGAGCTCAAGCGGACCCGGGACCGCGGCCCGATCTTCGACTGAGTTCACGGAACAGCCAAATCGGGCGGCCCGAAGCTGCCCGGGGTCCCGGCTGCCAGTGCCCGGACATGGAAGACTTCGGGCCATGCGAGTGCACATCGGCTCTGACCACGCCGGCTTCGAACTGAAGAACCATCTGGCTCAGCACCTCACGGCCGCCGGGCACGACGTCGTCGACCACGGCCCCGCCATGTACGACGCCGGTGACGACTACCCGCCCTACTGCCTGCGTACGGCCGAGGCCGTCGTCGTGGATCACGGCAGCCTCGGCATCGTGATCGGCGGCTCGGGCAACGGTGAGCAGATCGCCGCGAACAAGGTGAAGGGCGTTCGCGCCGCGCTGGCCTGGAGCACCGAGACCGCGAAGCTGTCCCGTCAGCACAACGACGCGAACGTGATCAGCATCGGTGCCCGGATGCACCCGATCGAGGACGCGGTCGGGTTCGTCGAGCTCTTCCTCGCCACGCCCTACTCGGGTGAGGAACGGCACACCCGCCGGATCAAGATGCTCGAATCCTACGAGGCGACCGGCGAACTACCGCCGCTGCCGGCCTGACCGGTGTCCTTCTTCCGTTCGGCCTTGGTGCGGTCCTCCGGACGCGGCCGGGACACGTCCCGGGCGCGCATCGACCGCGCGATGCCGACCACGGCCGGGGTGGGCACGCTGGTCCGGCCTGGGGTTCTGCCTGTTGTCATACTCGAACCGCCTTTTCCGCTCTTCCTAAGGGGAATCATGCCCGAAGGTCACACCCTGCACCGGTTGGCGAACGACGTGCAGGAGGCGTTCGGCGGCCGCCCGGTCCGCACGACGAGCCCGCAGGGCAAGTTCGCCGACGGTTCCGCGCTGCTCGACGGGCACACGCTGCGCCAGACCGAATCCCACGGTAAGCACTTCCTGGCTGAGTTCGAGGGCGCCGGTTGGCTGCACATCCACCTCGGCCTGATCGGCAAGGTCGACTTCGGTACGGCGCCAGTGCCCGAACCGGTCGGCCAGGTCCGCCTCCGCCTGCAGAACGCAACGTCGTACGCCGATCTGCGGGGTGCGACGGTCTGCGAGGTGTTGACGGACGGCGAACGGGACGCTTTGATCGCCCGGCTCGGTCCGGACCCGCTGCGCGATGACGCCGACCCCGATCTGGCCTGGAGGCGGATCCACCGGAGCAAGCAGCCGATCGGGCAGTTGCTGATGGACCAGGAGGTGCTCAGCGGCGTCGGCAACGTGTACCGCGCCGAGGTGCTGTTCCGGGCGAAGCTGCACCCGCTGACGCCCGGGCATCTGGTCAAGAAGCGCGAGTGGCAAGGAATGTGGGCCGACATCGTCGAACTGATGAAGTACGGCGTCGAGACCGGCCGGATCGACACCGTCGCCGACGATCACACGCCCGACGCGATGGGTCGTGATCCTCGTAAGGACGACCACGGCGGCGAGGTCTACGTGTACCGGCGGCAGGGGCAGCGATGCCACGTCTGCCAGTCGGTGATCCGGACCCAGATCCTCGCCGGACGCAACCTGTTCTGGTGCCCGAAGTGCCAACGAACCGGGCTGACCAGAAAACCGGCGGCGAAGTCGTAACGATTTGATGCGCGGACCGAACAGTGCCGTTATCTTTCTCCCAACATGACTAGCGGCGTCACCGTTGGTGGCACAAGCTTGCGGCGAGCCGGCAATCGCGCCGGTTCGCTGATCCGTCGCGCGCGCCGGTCGCACACCCTGACGGCAGTCGGTCTGTTGTCCCTGGCTGTGGTCCTCGCGATCAGTGCGGTGGAGTCGCCCCAGGTCATACCCGCATCGTCGCTGATCATTCCGATTCTGCTCGGCGGATTGTTGCTGAGGTATCGGGCGCTGGCGGTGCTCAGCTTCGTCTCGGTGATGCTCGGAGCGTATGTCGCGGCCGGGCCGGGACAGGCGCAATCTCGGTTCTCCATCGTGCCGGTACTCGCCGTGGTCGCCTGGATAGTGCTCGCCGGTGCGAGGGTCCGGACCCGGCTCGGAGTTCAGGGCAGCCGGGGTGAATCGATGCTGATCGAACTGCGGGACGTGCTCACGAACCAGGGCGAGCTTCCCCAACTCCCCGCGGGCTGGCGGGCCGAGGTCGCGATCCGGTCCGCTGGCGGCGCGTCGTTCTCCGGCGACTTCGTGGTTGCCACCGTCCGCGGTGACGAGCTGCTGGAGGTGGCATTGGTCGATGTCTCCGGCAAGGGCCTCGATGCCGGCACCCGCGCGCTACTGCTCTCAGGTGCATTCGGCGGCGTGCTCGGTGTGGTCCCGGTCGAGGAGTTCCTGCCGTCGGCGAACCAGTACCTGCGCCGCCAGGACTGGGACGACGACTTCGCCACCGTGGTACATGTCGCGGTCAACCTGGCGACCGGCGAATTCGAGGTCCGTACGGCGGGCCATCCGCCGGCCATCCAGTTTGACGCCTGGTCAGGGCGATGGCAGACGCGTGACGCGGAAGGACCTCTGCTCGGCCTTCTGGAGACCGCGGATTTCCAGGTCAACAGGGGGCAGTTGAAGCAAGGCGACGCCCTCTTCCTCTACAGCGACGGCATGGTGGAAACTCCTCGGCGCGACATCGGCCTCGGCACGGACCGTTTGGCCGGCCACGCCGAACGCCTGGTGGCACACGGCTTCAAGGGAGCCGCCGAGGAGTTGGTCGCCGAGATCGGCGGTCGCGGCGACGATTCGGCCCTGGTCCTGATCCATCGTCAGATGAACCCCTCCGAACTGGTCCTGCCCCCGGACTACCCGACCACCAGGTCCGGGCTCCACAGCACCTTGCGTCGCCGCAAGGCCGCCCTCCTCCGCCAGATCAAATCCCGCACCGCCCCCGTCTGAATCGGCCGGCCCTCCCGCTACGCCGACCTGGCGCGCCGAAGCGGGTCCGGCAGGTCGCCGGGTGTGCGGGATTTGATTGGCTGCGCCGAGTGCTCCGCATAGCCAGCCGATCGCTCACTGTGGTGTTGATGCGATCTTCCAGACCGTCGTTGCCCAAAGCAACCGATCCAGCTCAAGGGTTTCTGTGGTAGTCGGTGGTGCTGAAGATGACGAGCTGCAACGAGTGCTCCGCGTGGCCGTCCGATGTCTCATTGTGGTGTTAACCGACAGTCACCATTAATCGTCGCCTAAGGCAACAACCCGAGTTGACATGCCGATGCCGATGCCGATGCCGATGCCGATGCCGATGCCGATTCGGCATAGGCAAGCAGGCGCTCGCCATCCACGCTGAAGAGGTCTTTGACCAAAGCATTCCTGGCAGGCTGGTGCTGATCACGTGTGAGGACTGGAACGGCAAGATCTATCTCGGCAACGTGGTCGTGATCGCCGTACCCGCTGCGTGACCGCCCGGGCGACGGCTCGGACCTGCCGCCCTTGCGCCCAGCCCGACCAAGTGGGTCCGGGACGCCGTCGAGAAGATCGAGAACACGGGCAGCACCGTTTGGCCGGCCACGCCGAACGCCTGGTGGCACACGGCTTCAAGGGAGCCGCCGAGGCACTGGTGCTCGAGATCGGCGGTCCGGGTGACGACTCCGCGATTGTCCTCATCCACCGGCAGATGAACCCGTCCGAGCTGGGTCCTGCCCACGGACTACCCAGACCACATGTCCGGCCGGCAGCACACTCCCTCCGGCGTTGCAACTCCGCTTTGCTCCGCCAGGTGCGGCAGACGGCCGCAGAAGCCTGATCGCCCGCCGGTACGGCGCGGGCGTTAGCACCTAGCGGCAATCACTTATTGCGAGCATTCGCTCACAGAGTGATGTGCAATCGATCCAATACGGCACGTAGTTGACCCGCGCTGAGATTACCCCCTACTGTCACGCGCGGAAACATCACAGAAAGTGGGGAATCGTGTCTGTACTGTCCTTTGTCCGCACCCGCGCCGCCGGCGTTCTTGCGGGTGCCGGAGCAGTGTCTTTAATACTCGGCGGTGTCACGCTCGTGGGCCTGCCCTCGGCGTCGGCGAACCAGACGGCTGCTGAGCACCCCAACGGCGGCGATCCGGGCAAGACTCCGAGCAACAAGGCGAGCGACCACGGGGGGAATCCGCCGGGCAACAACGGCACAATCAAGATCGAAGACGTCGACATCCAGAGCGGGCCGCCGGACAACAACCCGCACCAGGGCTGTAGCTTCGTCGTCGAGTTCTACAACTTCGACGAAGGTGACTACAAAGCCCATGTCGAGTTCGAGGACCAGTCTCCGACCGCTGATGGCGGCCTGAAGGTTGTGTCCGGTGAACTGAACCCCTTCATCGGCGGGAGCCCCGCGGACGGCACATTGGATGCCAAGGTGACGTACACGCTCTCCTTCACGGGCACACCGCAGCCGCAGCAGGGCTACCACGTGAAGATCACGATCGAGGCGCCGGGGTCGAAGGGCGCGGACAAGAAACACAAGGTCTTCTGGGTCAGCGGCTGCGAGCAGACGCCGCCGACGACCTCACCATCGGAGACCCCGAGCCACACCCCGTCGGAGACGCCGTCGGAGACTCCGAGCGAGACGCCGTCGGAGACTCCGAGCGAGACGCCGTCTGAGACCCCGTCCGAGACGCCGTCGGAGACTCCGAGCCACACGCCGTCG
>JAWWPC010000095.1:0-22899 GCA_033851055.1 Kribbellaceae bacterium
AGGCGGGCACCTCGCAGCGTTGGAGAAGAAGCCACGATGGAAAAGCATCGAGGCTCCTTCTCCGCCTTGCGATGCACCCACCTGGACACCGCCAGCACTCAAGCTATTTGCCAGACACACCACTAGCTCACCCCACAGGGATGGTGCCGCCCGGGCACGGCTTTGCAACCGTCGAACGCATACGGTTCCGAACGGAGCAAATCCATGGCCCAGACGACGTACGAGATCCGCGTGGCGGGCGCCGTACCGGAGCGGGACCTTCGGGACATGGGCGCGGTGACGCTGTCCGTCGACCGGGTGAACACCGTTCTTTACGGCGTCCCGGACCAGTCGGCGCTCTACGGATTGCTGGCGCGCCTTCGGGCGCTGGGTGTCGAGGTCGTCGAGGTACGCCGGATCCCGGACCCGTCATCGGCGTTGAACGAATCGAGCGATACCGACCCCGGGGAGTCAGACGATGAGATCAGTTGAGCACCCCAACTGGTCGTACCAGGTTGTCGTACTGGGTGAACTCGGGCCCGCGTTCCTCGCTCTCTGCGGCCCTCTGCGGGCCGACAGCCAAACTTCCAGCGTCTTCCAGGTCAGGGCCCGGGACGGACAAGGCATCGCCGACCTTGCCGCGATGCTGCAGGCAGCGGGATTGATGATCCTCAGCATCCGGCAGGTGTCCGTGCGGGAAACCTGGGCTGCGACAGGCGTCTCAGCATGAGGCCAAAGCACTTCAGCCCGGCAGAAAGGCCGTCCCGAGGCCTCATCCATCGCGGGTGATGACTCCCGTACGGCGGTCGCACAGGGTGGATCCCGATGACCGACTGGAGGATTGATCATGGCCGATGCATTCCGGGGTTTGGTGAACATTGACATTCGTGACTCCGTGCCGGACTGGACACCGTACGAGCAGCCGAAGGCACCGCCGGGAACGCCGAACGTGCTTTACATCGTGCTGGACGACGTCGGGTACGGGGCGCTCAGCTGCTACGGCGGGCTGATCGACACCCCCAACATCGATCGCATCGCCGGAGCCGGTCTGCGTTTCACCCAGTGGCACACCACGGCGCTGTGCTCGCCGACCCGGTCGTGTTTGCTGACAGGGCGGAACCACACCACGAACGGGATGGCGTGCATCACCGAGTGTGCCAGTGGCTTTCCGAGCAGCAACGGGCACATCCCGCCCTCGTGCGCCACGCTGGCCGAGATGCTCGTGGACCGGGGTTTCAGCACGGCCGCAGTCGGTAAGTGGCACCTCACCGCCGAGGACGAGATGAACCTCGCCTCCACCCGGCGCAGCTGGCCGTTGGGCCGGGGCCTCGACCGGTTCTACGGGTTCCTGGGCGCCGAGACCAACCAGTGGTATCCGGACCTGGTCCACGACAACCACCCCGTGGACCAGCCCAGTACGCCGGAGGAGGGCTACCACCTCAGCGTCGACCTCACGGACCGCGCGATCGAGTACATCGACGACGTCAAGGCCATAGCGCCCGAGCGACCCTGCTTCATCTACTACGCGCTCGGTGCCGCGCACGCCCCACACCACGTGCCGCGGGAGTGGGCCGACCGCTACCGAGGGCGGTTCGACGCCGGCTACGAGGCAGCACGCGAGCAGATCCTGGCGCGGCAGAAGGAGCTCGGCATCATTCCCGAGAACACCCAGCTCCCCCCGCTGAACCCCATCGGCACACCGGGTGTGACCGAGGGTCCGGACGGACAGCTGTTCCCGGCGCTGGACTACACCAAGCCCTGGGATGGTCTCTCCGACGAGGAGCAGAGGCTGTTCTCCCGGATGGCGGAGGTCTATGCCGGCTTCCTCTCGCATGCGGATGCACAGATCGGGCGACTGCTGGACCACCTCGAGGAGCTCGAGCAGCTGGACAACACGATCATCGTGGTGGTGTCCGACAACGGCGCCAGCGCTGAAGGTGGCCCCAACGGCTCGGTCAACGAGAACAAGATTGCCAACGGGATCCCCGACGACCTCGAGGCCAACCTGACCATGCTCGACGAGCTGGGCGGTAGGAGGACCTACAACCACTACCCCAACGGGTGGGCGATGGCCTTCAACACGCCGTTCAAGATGTGGAAGCGCTACTCGTTCAACGGCGGCACCAGCGACCCGTGCATCATCTCCTGGCCGGCAGGTATCGACGCGCACGGTGAGCTCCGCGACCAGTACCACCACGCCATCGACATCGTCCCTACCGTGCTGGACTGCCTTGGCATCGAGCAGCCCGAGACCGTCAAGGGCGTCACCCAGATTCCCATCCAGGGCGTCAGCATGCGCTACAGCTTCGACGCGGCGAACCTGCCGAGCGCCCGGAGCACGCAGTTCTACTCGATGCTGGGGACCCGTGGGATCTGGCACAACGGCTGGAAGGCCGTCACCACCCACCCTGCCCTCAGCGGCTGGAGCCACTTCGACCAGGACACCTGGGAGCTCTACCACACCGACGAGGACCGGTCGGAGCTGCACGACCTGGCCGCCGATGAGCCAGGTCGCCTCGCCGAGCTGATCGGGCTGTGGTTCTACGAAGCCGGCGTCAACCATGCGTTCCCACTCGATGACCGCGGAGCCGTCGAGCTTATGACGACACCACGCCCGCAACTGGTCTCCCCGCGCGATCGCTATGTGTACCGCCCGGGCGGCGCCGAGGTTCCGGAGTCGGTTGCCGTCAATCTGCGCAACCGCTCCTACAGCATCGGCGCGCTCGTCGATATCCCCGGACCAGGTGCGCAGGGTGTGCTGTTCGCTCACGGCAGCCGGTTCGGTGGGCATGCCCTCTATATCAAGGACAACAGGCTGCACTACGTCTACAACTTCGTCGGCATCAGCGAGCAACGGGTGGATGCCACCGACGACCTCCCGACCGGAGAAAAGCTGATCCTCGCGGCAAGCTTCGAGAAGGAGGGGCAGGACGCAAACGGCATCGCGGAGGGAACACTCACCCTCTGGTACGCCGACAAGCAGGTCGGCCAGGGCCGGATCAAGACCCAGCCGGGCAAGTTCTCCATCGCCGGCGAGGGTTTGTGTGTCGGCCGGGACAGCGGCGAGCCGGTCACCGACGACTACCCCGGCGAGGCGCCGTGGTCATTCACGGGAGGCGCGATCCACCGGGTGGTCGTGGACGTCAGCGGCGAACCCTTCGTCGATCTGGAGCGCGAAGCCGCCGCCATGGTGGCCCGCGAATAACTGAGTTCGCGTACGCAAGCAGCAGGGAACCTTGAGCGAAGGAGATGAAGAGGCATGGTAGGTGCAGATGTTCACGGGCCCGTTGACTTCGTGCTCATCGAGTTCACCGGCAACCGGCTGACCGGCCGAGCGGCAGAGGAACTCCTGAGTCTTGTCGACCGGGGGATCGTCCATGTCTACGACCTCCTGATCGTCGGCAAGGACGAGAACGGCGCCGCCTACTCGGTCGACCTTGCGGAGGCGGCAGATCAGGTGGGTAGCTTTGCGGAGCTCCAAGGAGCTCGGTCGGGCATCTTGGCCGACGAGGACCTCCAGCAGGCAGCCGACGCGATGGAGCCGGGCACCCTGGCGGCCCTGATCGTCTACGAGAACACCTGGGCAATTCCGTTCGTCGCCGCGGCCAGGGAGTCCGGCGGGGAGATGATCGCGGGTGGGCGCATCCCGGCGCAGGACGTGATGGATGCGTTGGAAGGCATGGATGCCAAGGAACCCCTGGAATCGAACAGCTGAGGAGGCTGAAAAATGCCAGGACTACTGCGAGGAGTCGTAAGGACGGCAGCGGTCGCGGGGACGGCGACCGCCGTCAGTGGACGCGTGCGGCGCCGTCAGGACGCTAAGTTCGCCGAGCGTGACGCGCAGAGTGCAGCCCAACGTGACCAGGCATACCAGGAGCAGACTGCGCCGCCGGCTCCCGCGGCAGCCGACCCCTTGGAGCAGCTCAAGACTCTCGGCGAGCTGAAAGCGCAAGGAGTCCTGACCGAGGCGGAGTTCGCTGCGCAGAAGGCGAAGATCCTCGGAAGTTGATGGCCGGCAGCAGAGTTTCCCCGCAGGAGGTAGAACGCGATTACGCCGTGCTGGCTGCTTCCCCGGAATCGGTGGCTGGTTGACGCGTGGGGATGCCGGTCGAGAGGAACAGCGCGATAAGCGCGATCAGGGCCAGCACGGAAAGCGCCGACCGCAGGCCGTCCAGCTGGGACTCCTGGTTCTGGGTGACGACCGCTGCGGCAGTGTTCTTATCCACACCGGCGTCGGCCAGCGCGCGGCTCAACTGGGCCTGGGGAATGAACGGCACGCCTCCGGCGAGCTTGACCTGCGCCTGCGATGACACCTGTTCAGGGATGGCCGGATTGCCCTGGATGCCGGTGAGGAAAGAACTGGTGAGCGCGGAGATCAGCACGGCACCGGCCAGGGCGGTCCCGATCGAGGATCCCAGGAAGGTGACCGAGTTCTGTAGTCCGCCCACCTCGGCGCTCTGCTCGTCCGGGACCGCTGCCACCGTGACGCTCCCGAGCTGCGACGCCAGTGCCCCGATACCGAGCCCGGCAAGCAGCAACGGCAACGAGACGACCTCCGGCCCGACACCGACGTCGAGCGCCGCGGCCAACGCCACGATCCCGACGAACAAGAACACGAAACCGAGCCGCACGACCCGACGTGGAGACACGTCCGGGAAGAACTTCGGCACCCCCACGGCTGCGACCAGCAGGGCCAGCGAGAGCGGAAGGAGGCGCAGCCCGGTCTGGATCGCCGACAACCCGAGCGCGATCGAGAGGAACAGCGGCACGGTGAAGAACAGGCCCGCCTGCAGCAGGTACTGGAAGAAGAACGAGACCAGCCCAGCTCGAAGACGTGTGTTGCCAAGCATCGCGGGATCGATCAGGACGGCCGCGCCGCGGTCCTGGCGTCGGCGCTCCCAGCTGATGAAGCCGAACAGGACGGCGCCGCCCGCGAGGATCAGCCAGATCACTGGCGACAGGCCGATCCACACCGGGGCGCCCGGCTTGGAGTTGATGAACCCCCAGGCGCCCGCGCGGAGAACCCCGAACACGACCAGCCCCAGCCCGGCGGCGGACAGAGCGGTGCCGACGAGATCCAGGCGTGCGGAGCGATCCGCGGGCGAGTCCGCCATCCGTCTGGCCAGAACCAGAATGCCGAGCACGATCACGACCTCACCGGCGAACACCCACCTCCACGACGCGTACGTGGTCAACAGGCCACCGATCAGAGGACCGAGGGCCACTGCGATGGCGGCCGCGGCCGCGATCAGGCCGTAAGCACGCGGACGCTCGGCTCTGTCGAAGTTCGTTGCGACCAGCGCGACGATCGCGGGCATGATCAGCGCTGCGCCGATACCTTCCAGAAGCGACCATCCGATGAGCAGCACGGTCAGGTTCGGAGCGAGCGAAGTGGTGAACGATCCGGCGCCGTAGATGATGCAGCCGATGGCAAAGGCGCGCTTGCGGCCTAGGATCTGGCCGATCTTTCCCCCCGTGATCATCAGTGACGCCATCACCAGCGTGTAGAGCGTGATCGCGGTCTGGATGCCCGTAACCGTCGTATCCAGGTCGTTGGCCACTGTCGCGATCGACACGTTCATGACCGAGCTGTCGAGCGCCATCAGGAACTGGCCCGACGCCAATGTGAGCAGAACTATCCGCGAGGCTCGCGCGCCTCGTACGTCGGGCACGGACGCTTCGCTGTCCACCGCAGACCCCCTCGATCTGGTGACGACTCTGCGGGCTACTAAGCGACGCCGTCGTCCGGCTGATGCAATCTTGTCCCCGCTGTCCTTATCCCTCCCGACGACTCAGCCCGGTCTGCACAGCGGTGAACAGCGCTCGAGCGACCAGACCCAGGATCACTAGGTCACCCAGTATCTGTACCGTGACTACCGCCCGAGCCGCTTCGGATACTGCCACGATGTCGCCGAAGCCGACGGTCGAGAAGACCGTCACGGTGAAGTACGCCGCATCGAGCCGAGTCAACGGCTGGGAGAAGGTCTCCGGCTGTGCACGTCCCATCAGGTAGTAGGTCGTGGCGAAGACGGCGAGGAACAAGGGCACGGACGTCGCCAGTGCGCCTATCGCCCTGACCCGGGGGTACGGCGATCGGCTGATCTCGCGGATCTGCCACCCCAGCAAGAGCGTCACCACGGCAAGCCCGCCCCCAAGCTCAGCGGCTATGGCACCGTCGAGGCGGCTCATGGGCAAGATGAAGTAACCGAGGACGATGGCCGCGGAGACGACCAAGGAGCGCAGCAGCGATGTCACGGCGAGCCGACGCCGAACTCGCGCGGGGAGCTGCTGGTAGGTGGTCTCGGCGTCAGTCACACGCTCGACTCCACTGATAGCGGACCGGCGTCGGAACCTGTTCCTTGCCGCGTGCACCAACCGTCTTCCGAACGCTCATCGCAACTCCCGGCCCTGTCCCGGCTTGGCCCGGTCCGGACAACTCAGTAAAGCGCAAACGGAGTCTCGGCTGCATCGCCCTGGTGGGCGGGACCCGCTGTGTCAAGCTCGGTCCTCGCTCGCAAGGGCCCGATGTGGCTGCGGTACCCGGGCGGTTCATCCGTCGGGGGTTGCTGACCTGCGACGGTCGTTGTTAGCTGACCGTATGGACCCGCGTCAGATGGCACGGTTCCACCACTACCGGACAGGGGGCGACGGCATGAGCACTCGTGACGTGGCGGTGAAGACGGCGACAGACGGGCCTGGACTCAGGCCACCAGGCACTGACGGTGAATCACCGCCACGAGCCCGTCACCTGGACCCGGGCGAGCGGGCGCGCAAAGGACTCGCGGCGCGCGAGGTGCTGCCGCTGGGCCACCAGGCGGCGCTGGTGCTGCCTGCCGGGCGACCGGACCCCGTCTCGTTGCTGGAGGAGCAGGCACGGCTCCGCGTCCCCGAGTTGGTGCCAGTGCGGTACGGCAGGATGATGGCGTCCCCTTTCACGTTCTTCCGGGGCAACGCCCTGGGAATGGCGGCCGACCTCGGCGCGGCGCCTGTTTCGGGCCTCGAGGTGCAGCTGTGCGGTGATGCCCACCTGTCGAACTTCGGTCTCTTCGGATCGCCCGAGCGTCGGCTGCTCTTCGACGTCAACGACTTCGACGAGTCTCTCCCCGGGCCGTGGGAATGGGACGTCAAGCGTCTGGCCGCGAGCATCGTGGTGGCCGGCAGAGGTAACGGCTTCTCGCGGAAAGAGCGTCGCAAGAGCGTCCTGGAGACGGTGCGACGCTACCGCGATGCCACGGCTGAATTCGCAACCATGCGGACGCTCGACATCTGGTATGCCTGCCAGGACGTCGACGACGCCAAGGAGCTGATCAGCAAGAGGTTGAAGTCGAGGCATCGCAAGAATGTGGACAAGACTGTGAGCAAGGCCCGCGCCAGCGGCAACCTGAAGGCCTACACCAGGCTCACCGAGATCGTGGACGGCCAAGTGCGGATCAAGGCTGACCCGCCGCTGATCATGCCGATCCAGGACCTCCTGCCCGGCGAAGCCCGCGAAGAGCTTGAAGCCCAGATGAAGGGATTGCTGAACCGCTACCGCTCGACCCTCGAAAACGACCGCCGGGCGCTGCTCGATCAGTACGAGTTTGTCGACCTTGCCCGCAAGGTCGTGGGCGTGGGTAGCGTCGGCACGCGCTGCTGGATCGTCCTGCTGCGCGGAAGGGACGCCGGCGACCCGCTGTTCCTGCAGGTCAAAGAGGCGGGGCCTTCAGTGCTCAAGACCTACCTGCCCGCCGCGATGAGGCAGCGGTCAGCACCCCGGAACGAGGGCGAGCGGGTGGTGGTCGGTCAACGTCTGATGCAGGCGGCCAGCGACATCCTCCTCGGCTGGGACAGAATCCAGGGCATCGATGGCAAGGAGCGCGACTTCTACGTGCGACAGTTGCGCGACATGAAGGGCTCCGTTGTGGTGGAGCAGATGGACCCGCCGGGCATGACGATGTACGGCCAGCTCTGCGGTTGGACCCTGGCCAGGGCGCATGCCCGGTCCGGAGATTCGATTGCCCTCGCGACCTACCTCGGTGCCGACGACGCCTTCCCTGAAGCGATGGCCGTGTATGCCGAGTCGTACGCGGACCAGGCCGAGCGTGACTATGCGGCGTTCCTCGAAGCTATCCGGAGCGGACGCCTGCAGGCTGAGAGCGGTGTCTAATGCCAGCTCCGCCGAATCTGCTCCACCTCACGCGGGAGCACTAGGTGGGAGCATCAGGCGGCAGCGCTGGGCCCGCCGCGGTGGCCGGCGGTGACGGGAGCTGCCGGTGGGCGGCCGAGGAACTCGATCAGCCCGACCGCGAGCAGGACGACTCCGGCGGTGACGACGACGACGGCGACGGTGGGTCGTGACCAGAAGGTGAGGACAATTGCGCCACCGACGACGCTGGCCACCAGGAGCATGCGCTTGTGGGCGAAAGTCCATGCTCCGAAGCGTCCCGTGTTCAGACCGGCGGATTCGGCGTTCCCGCGCAGGGAACCGATGCCCTTCTTGAGCGCTTCGCGCGTTCGTGCCGCTGACACCGAGGGGCCCGTGAAGAAGGCTCCGAGGGCGACGACGAGCGCGAGCACCGCGACGGTTCGCAGGCCGTAACGGAGGTATTGCACGAGCGTGTCGAAGATTGTTCCGCCGGCGTCACGGGAGAGTACCTCCGCCGGTAACGCGTTCAGGTAGAGCGCGCGAGCGACGGCCAAGGCGACCCCTAGTACCAGCATCGCCCCGGCAAATCCCAGTGCGCCCAGGAGCAGAGTGCGGCGGTGGTTCTTGGCGACGTAGACCCCTGCGGCGAACAGGAATAGAGCGATCACGGGCAACCAGGCGCCGAGGGTGTTGAGTAGTCGGTAGAGGCCTTGCGCCTTGGTCACCGCATCCGAACGCACCAGCACGATCGATTTGTTCACGGTCGGGATGTTGTTGGCGATGGTGTAGCCATCGGCCACGAGCCGCTGCTTCACTTGAGCGATGATCGGAGCCAGGTTGAGCGTGACCGCGTCATTCTGGGCGCTGACGGCTCCGCCCTGCTTGCCTTCGAGCAGGCTGACCAGTTCCGTGTGCGCGGTCTGATTCGCCTGTTTCCACACGGTGGCGAACTGAGGGCTGGCGACGACTTTGCCTACCTCGCCGCGGGTGAAGCTCTCGACACCGTTGACGATTGGACCTTTCAGCGCCTGGAGGTTCGCTGCCACCCGCGGGGGCAAGCCTTGCTTGGAAATCGCGTTCAGCGTCTCGGTGGTGATGGCCGGGATATTGATGTAGCTGAAGATCGCACGCGTGACCGCATCGGCAATGGTGCTTTGTACGGCGGGGTCGTTCGCCAGCGGGGCGACAGTCTCGACGTATCGGTCAGTATCGGAGACCTGTCGGCTGGCCCAGACAGCTGTAACCGCCAGGGGCGCGAGCAGGCAAGACAGCGTGATCAATACGGCTGCCGCGGCAGCCCGCCACCTCGCACTACGCTCCGCGTGTTCTCGAGCTGCCGGTGCCGGCGGTTGCGCCGCGGCAGCCAGCTCCAGTTCGAGTTGTGCCACCCGCTGACGGAGACGCTCGACCTCGCCGGTCTCACTCATCCGGGCCTCCTCCGGGGCTGACAGCCATGACCTCGACGTCGAGGATCAGACCACCAGTACCTTCGCCTTCAGGGTGTCGAACTCCGACTGCGAAATGGTCCCGTCGTCGAGGATCGCCCTAGCCTTGGCGATCTGGTCCGTCGGGGTAGCTGTGGAGGCGATCCTTTCTCCGAGCATGAAGCGACTCCGCTCAACTCTGGCGTCTCCCGGGCACGTGGTCCTCACCTCTACGGGATGATCTTCCGAGGGCCACGATCAGCCGTGCCACCGCTCGAAGTGGGACACCGCACCCCAGAGAAGTGCGGTCGCGACCTCGACGTTCACGACGCGGTGTGGGGGAACGGCTCCTATTCGGAGGCGCGGCGGAGAGCTTCGGAGAGACGTTCGGCAGCGGCCATGACCGCGGGTGCGTGCATGCGGCCGGGCTGCCGCGAGAGCCGCTCGATCGGGCCGGAGACCGACACCGCGGCGATCACCTTGGCGGAGGGAGAGCGGACCGGTGCCGAGACCGAGGCAACGCCCTGCTCGCGTTCACCCACGCTGTGCGCCCAGCCACGACGCCGTACGCCGGCCAGCGCGGCGGCGTTGAAGGTTGCGTTGTGAAGGCCACGGTGCATCCGCTCCGGGTCTTCCCAGGCAAGCAGGATCTGTGCGGCCGACCCGGCGGCCATGGTCAGCTGGCTGCCCACCGGGACGGTGTCACGAAGCCCTGACGGACGCTCGGCGGCAGCGACACAGACGCGGTACTCACCCTGACGACGGAACAACTGCGCGGACTCACCGGTGATGTCACGCAACCGCGCGAGCACCGGACCCGCAGTAGCGAGCAGGCGGTCCTCGCCTGCTGCGGAGGCGAGCTCGCTAAGCCGCGGTCCGAGAACGAACCGGCCCTGCATGTCGCGCCCGACCAGCCGGTGGTGCTCGAGCGCCACAGCCAGCCGGTGAGCCGTCGGTCGGGCCAGTCCGGTGGCCGCTACCAAGCCAGCCAGGGTTGCCGGCCCGGACTCGAGTGCGGACAGAACCAGAGCTGCTTTGTCGAGAACGCCGACTCCGCTAGAGTTGTCCATGAGACGATATTGCCGTCTCGAATCGTGGAACGCAAGTCGCCATCAGCAGGACCACCGGAGCAGTGTGTGGTGGTGCAGTGATGCTGCTGCCAACCGAGCGAGAACCTCAAGGGGAGAGTCTGATGAGTAGGACGTTGTCGGAAAAGGTCTGGGACGCGCATGTGGTGCGCCATGCAGACGGAGAGCCCGACCTCCTGTACATCGATCTCCACCTGGTGCACGAGGTGACCAGTCCACAAGCGTTCGACGGCCTCCGGCTGGCCGGCCGCACGGTCCGTCGCCCGGACCTGACGATCGCGACCGAGGACCACAACGTCCCGACGTTGGACGTCGACAAGCCGATCGCCGACCCGGTGTCGAAGACGCAGGTGGACACGCTGCGCCGCAATGCCGAGGAGTTCGGCATCCGGATCCACACCCTCGGCGACCCGGACCAGGGCGTCGTCCACGTGATCGGCCCGCAGCTCGGCCTGACCCAGCCCGGGATGACGGTGGTCTGTGGTGACAGCCACACCTCTACCCACGGTGCTTTCGGCGGCATCGCGTTCGGCATCGGTACCAGTGAGGTCGAGCACGTGCTCGCGACCCAGACGCTGATGCAGGCGCGGCCCAAGACGATGGCGGTGACCGTCGACGGCGTACTGCCTGAGGGTGTCTCGGCCAAGGACCTGGTGCTCGCGCTGA
The DNA here is from genome assembly GCA_033851055.1 of Kribbellaceae bacterium. Lineage (GTDB taxonomy): Bacteria > Actinomycetota > Actinomycetes > Propionibacteriales > Kribbellaceae > Kribbella. The sequence goes on from JAWWPC010000095.1 coordinate 11,283, forward strand.
TCGCGCAGGTCGGCACCGGCGGCGGGCAGGGCTACATCGTCGAGTACCGCGGCGAGGCGATCCGCGCGCTCAGCATGGAAGCCCGGATGACGATCTGCAACATGTCGATCGAGTGGGGCGCCAAGGCCGGCATGATCGCGCCGGACGAGACCACCTACGCCTACTTGAAGGACAAGCCGCACGCCCCGCAGGGCACGGACTGGGACGCCGCCGTGGAGTACTGGAACGGCCTGGCCACCGACGAGGACGCCGGCTTCGACCGTGAGGTCGTGCTGCGCGCCGAGGACATCGCCCCGTTCGTCACCTGGGGCACCAACCCCGGCCAGGGTGTGCCGCTGTCGGCGACCGTGCCGTCGCCGGACGACTTCACCAACGAGGGCGACAAGATCGCCGCCGAGCGCGCCCTCGAGTACATGGGCCTCACCGCCGGTACGCCGATGCGCGAGGTCAGGGTGGACACGGTCTTCCTCGGCTCGTGTACGAACGGGCGGATCGAGGACCTGCGCGCCGCCGCCGGTGTACTGGCCGGGCGGAAGATTGCCGCGGGCACCCGGATGCTCGTCGTACCGGGGTCCGGGCGGGTCCTGCTGCAGGCCGAGTCGGAGGGCCTGGACGTGATCTTCAAGGAGGCCGGCGCCGAGTGGCGCGGGGCCGGTTGCTCGATGTGCCTGGGGATGAACCCGGACCAGTTGGCGCCGGGGGAGCGCTGCGCCTCCACCTCGAACCGGAACTTCGAAGGCCGGCAGGGCAAGGGCGGTCGGACCCACCTGGTCTCGCCGCTGGTTGCCGCCGCCACCGCTGTCACCGGCACGCTCGCCGCTCCGGCGGACCTGCAGCCTGTCGACGCCGTCGTACCGCAGAACGCCTGAGAGTAAAGGGATCATGGAAGCCTTCACCGTTCACACCGGCACGGCCGCACCGCTGCGCCGCAGCAACGTCGACACCGACCAGATCATCCCCGCGGTCTATCTGAAGCGGGTCACCCGGACCGGCTTCGAGGACGGCCTGTTCGCCGCCTGGCGCAACGACCCCGCCTTCGTCTTGAACCAGCCACAGTACGACGGGGTGTCGGTGCTGGTCGCCGGCCCGGAATTCGGCACCGGCTCGTCCCGCGAGCACGCCGTCTGGGCCTTGCTGGACTACGGGTTCCGGGTCGTCATCTCGTCCCGGTACGGCGACATCTTCAGAGGCAACTCGGGCAAGGCCGGACTGCTGGCAGCGCTGGTCGAGCAGGACGTCGTCGAGCAACTCTGGGACGTGATCGAGGCCGATCCGACGACCGAGGTCACGATCGACCTGGAGCAGAAGACCGTTTCGACCGGGGATCTCACCGCGCCGTTCGAGATTGACGACTACACCCGCTACCGGCTGCTGAACGGCCTCGACGACGTCGGTATCACCTTGTCGCACGAGGCCGACATCACGACGTACGAGGCGAGCCGTCCGGCCTTCAAGCCGGCCACCCTGCCCGCTCGGGCGTGACGCGTCGCACAGAGATCGCACAGAGGGAGTTCGTAACGAACTCCCTCTGTGGGGCGATAACCCGGGTGTTACCCTGTTGCAGTTGTCCAAGAGGCTTGCGAGATCCGGGAGGTGAGGCGCTGATGAACAGCGATCCCTCCAGACATACCGATCTCGCTTGACCTAGAGGCGCTGATCCTTCATCCCAGGTCAGGTCTTCGGCCCGTCGCGGCCGGGTGACCTGTAGCGCAGCGTGCGGCGATTCCCGCCGCGAGGCCGAGCAGATGCTGCCCGCTCGCTCCACACGTCGCACCTGGAGGACTCATGTCCGACCTGCGTATCCGCACCCTCCGTGCGTTCAGCCGCACCCCATCGCTGCGCGCTGCCGCCCGTCGCTATACCGCCGGGTTGACCGAACCGGTCGCGCTCGCCCCCAAGCCAGGACCCGCTCAGCCGGGCCTGAAGCCCAAGGGCCACAGCGTGGTGGACAGCGCGATCTATTGCGACGGCAGCCGGGTGGCTTCGCCGGAGTCGCTGGCCGACACCTACCAGGTCCTGCACGAGTCCCCGAAAAGCCTTGCCTGGATCGGGTTGTACCGCCCGGACCGCCGTGAGCTGGCCTCGCTGGCCAAAGAGTTCGACCTGCATGAACTCGCCATCGAGGACGCCATCCAGGCGCACCAGCGGCCGAAGCTCGAGCGGTACGGCGACACCCTGTTCGTCGTACTGAAGGCTGCTCGCTACCGGGACGCGACCGAGGAGGTCGAGTTCGGCGAGGTACACCTGTTCGTCGGGCCGGACTTCGTCGTCACCGTTCGCCATGCCGAGGCGCCGAACCTGGCCGCCGTACGCCGCCGGGTCGAGCGCGATCCAGAACTGCTCCGGCGCGGTACCGAGGCGGTGCTCTACGCCATCATGGACAAGGTTGTCGACGGGTACGCCCCGGTGGTGGCCGGCCTGGAGAACGACATCGACGAGATCGAGACCGAGGTGTTCCGCGGCGATCCGACGGTGTCGCGGCGGATCTACGAACTGTCCCGCGAGGTGATCGAGTTCCAGCGTGCGACCAGGCCGCTGATCGGCATCCTCGACTCACTGCGCGCCGGCTTCGACAAGTACGGCGTGGACGAGGAACTGCAGCGGTCCCTGCGGGATGTGGCCGACCACGTGACCCAGGTGGTGGAGCGGGTGGCTGCGTTCCGCGAACTGCTGCGCGACATTCTGACGGTGAACGCGACCCTGGTGGCGCAGCAGCAGAACGAGGAGATGAAGAGTCTCACCGTCGCCAGCAACGCGCAGAACGAAGAGGTGAAGCGGATCTCCGCGTGGGCCGCGATCCTGTTCGCCCCGACCTTGATCGGCACGGTCTACGGGATGAACTTCGACCTGATGCCCGAACTGCACTGGCAGTACGGCTACCCCTTCGCCCTCGGGCTGATGGCAGTGGTGTGCGGCAGCCTGTACCTGATCTTCAAACGCCGCGGCTGGCTCTGAACCCGCTGGTTAGGCTTAACCTGAAAGGGAAATCAGGCCGAGGAGGCGGAGCGCGATGTGGTTGTTCCTGCGAAGGCGACTGATCCTCTGGGCGGCACTGGCGATCGGGGTGCCGTTGCTGGACTGGCTCCTGGGCAAGGTGAGTGAGGCGATCCGGGCCAGGAAGGGCGACAGTGCAGCGACCCGGGGCCTCGACAGCACCCGTTCCGGGGTCCGGATGATGCGCAGAAAGCGGCGCTGAGAGCCGTCCCGATACGTCACCGAAGGTTGCCGGTTCGTTGCTCAGCAGGGAATTTGGGCCGTTTCGGAGCCCAGAGTGGCCCGAATCCCCTAAAACAAGGCCGAATACCCGCGTTGGTGTTTGTGAACGGCGTTCGGAGTCCATAACGTTCACGGAAGATCGAGCGCTGTGCTCGACGTATAGGTTCACGGAGGGAAGCAGTGAACAAGAGCCAGTTGGTCGAAGCGCTCGCAGTGCACTTCGACGGAAATCGCCGTTCGGCTCAGCACGCCCTGGAGTCGGTGATCGACACCGTCCAGCGCGAACTGACCAAGAAGGGCGGCAAGGTCGCCATCACCGGGTTCGGTGCGTTCGAGGCCATCGAGCGTGGCGCCCGGATGGTCCGCAACCCGCGGACGGGTGAGACCAAGCGTGCCAAGAAGACAGTGGTGCCGAAGTTCCGCGCAGGTGCGGAACTGAAGGCCGTTGTCTCCGGCGCGAAGAAGTTGCCGAAGATCGTCGCGCCGAAGCCGGCGACCGCCACCAAGGCAGCCGCACCGGTCACCAAGACCGCTCCGGCCAAGGCCACGGCGACCAAGACCGCCGCCAAGAAGGCTCCGGCTAAGGCCACCGCCACCAAGACGGTTGCCAAGAAGACCCCCGCCAAGAAGGCTCCGGCGAAGACCGCTGCCAAGAAGACCGTTGCCAAGAAGATCCCCGCCAAGAAGGCTCCGGCGAAGCGCACAGCTCGCTGACCTTCAGCACCGCCAGCACCATCAGCACCACCAGCGAAGGCCGGTCACCCCACCCCAGGGGCGACCGGCCTTCGCTATCCCCACAGCACTCCTCCTCGCCGGGGTCTCCCGTCGCCAGTGCGAATCTCCCTTTCATGTCGGCCCGCCCGACGCTCCCGAGCCACCAGTACGCTGCTCTGACATCGAGGTAATCGCGATCGACGTGCCGCTCTTTTCGATGTCGCAGGCAACTATTCCTACGACGATTGACCCGCGGCGAGGCGGTTCCAGGTCTCGCCATCTCCCGATTGGGTCCCTGCCCCGGCCTGTCAGGTATGCGCCTGGCCTCGCCAGGCAAGCGCCGGCCTACGGGGCATGCGCCGGCCCATCAGGTCAAGGTGCAGCCGCCACCGCTGCCTGGACCTAGGCCCGCCATTCGCTCTGGCACCCTTCGGCCTGGAATGGCCGCAGCCCCGGGTGAGGCCCGCTCCGACTGGCTGCGGCTCGGGTGAGTTGCCGCTCTAACTGGCCGCGCGCTCTCGACCTACCGCCTCGACTGACCGGTTTGATCGCCGGCGTACGCGCGGCAGTTTGGACCACCGGACGATGGCGTCCCAGCCGAGGTGCTCATGCGTACTTCCATGCATACGTAAGTCGAGGTTGGCGGCTGAGGTGAGCGTGGGGAGTGCGTCCTGCGCGGACTTATGTGTGCGTGCGCGTCCGGTAGGGGTTGGGAACGTCGCCGGCTGCGGCCATGCCAGACCGCAATCACGCCTGCGCGCAATCACGGCCCGCGGCAGCGGCTGGCTATGGCAACGGCCGAGCTCGGCGGCCGGCTCAGTCTCGTCGACGTCGCAATGGATCCGCCGACCCGCTGACAGGTGTGGCGCTTCCCGTCCCGGCAGGCCGCTACCGCTGCGACTTCCCGCACCGCTGGCTGGAATCCGCCCATTGCCGGGTGGAACACGCCGGCCCGTGACCTGTCATCCGAGCTCGGCCGCCGGAGCAGGCCGGTTGATGGCTGGATCGTACCCAGGGTGGATCGCCGACATCGCCTTTGTGCACAGCCTAGTCAACCCAATCCGGGGTCAATGGCTGAGCGGTGCACCGAGGCGGACGCAGGGCGTGGAGCGGTCCCCCACCCCAGCTATTCACAAGCCCCTTCAACACCCGGTGGTGCACTACCCGCTTGAATACGCGTCGATCCGGCGGCCAGTCGATACGGGGAGTTGGGTCACTGGCGCCGAGTCGGTACGGGAAGGGCCTTGGGCGACGCCGCAGCGGACGCCATCGGTACGGCGAGGCGGCCAGCGGACGCGTGTCGGTACGGGAAGTTGACCGTTGGCGGCGAACAGAAAGGCGGGCCTGAAGGTCGAGTCCGTCCGTCGGAGCGGACAGGCGCCGGTCGGGTCAGGGGAGTCGCGACTGCTTAAGCCAGGGTGATGACAGGGGGGATGAACTCAGCGGAGGGTGATGAAGTGGACCCTGGTGATCGCGAGGGCCGCGCCGGAGCCGGTTGTGTCGAGGCGGACCCGCTGGCCCAGTCGGAAGAAGCGGACGGGGGTTTCGACAAGCGCCTCAGGGCCGAAGGAGAGCTCGATGCCGGCGTCGGTCAGTACCGTCCCGGAAGCGGTCTCGGTGTCGTAGCGGCTCACTGTTGCTTGCATGACAATCACGGTAGCTGGCTCGACTGCCAACACGCTCACCGAAGCACAATCGAGCAAGCGGCGCCACAGCACAAAACGGGGTTCTCAGCAGGCGAGGCCTTCGGTGCCGGTGGCTGCGCCTAGCACCAAAGACATCATCTCCGCGGTCCACGGTCCCACCCCGAGCTGGACCGCATGGGCGAGATCCGCCGCGGTATCGACGTCCCGGCGTACCGAATCAATAGCGACAAGATCGACCGGTACGGCGCCCGACGCCTGGTGCGCAAGGGCAGACCCGACGCCGAAGCGTGGGTCGAGCGGGACACCCGGGCCGGCGGTAAGCATCGTCGTACCAGTGCCGGGCAGGTCGATCACGAAGCTGCGGCCGGTGCCGGCAGCAGCCAGGGCGGCGGTCAGTTCGGCCGGGCGGAGTGCGGGCAGATCCGCGGAGAGCGCCACGACACCACGGCCCGGGAACTCCCGCGCGGCGACCGCGGCTCCGTGGTTCAGGGCTTCGTTGAGCCCGGCGCTCGGGTGATCCGGAACCACCCGCGCGCCGAGTGCCGTGACGTCCGCGGAGACGACAGGATCGTCGGTGACGACCAGGACCACGCCGACCAGCGGAGAGGCCAGTGCGGCCGCAGTAGTGTCGAGCGCGAAGGCGCGCGCGAGCTCCGGACGGTGCTGGGGGTAGGCGGTCGCCAGCCGGCTCTTCGCAATCGCCGTACGCTTCACCGGGATCACGAAGGTCCAGGGAGCGACCTGTACGTCTTCCATCAGGCAGGATTCTCCCATGAAGGTGGAACGGCCGAGCGCCAGGAGGCACAAGTGAACGGGCAGCGAGACGCCGAGGTGGCCCGACCGCGCCCGGGTTTCTGGTTCGGCCTCGTGGTGCTCATCGTCAAACCGTTCCTGGTGGTCTGGACGAAGCAGGACTTCCGCGGCCGGGAGAACATGCCGCGGACCGGTGGCGTGGTGTTCGCGGCCAACCACATCTCGCACTTCGATCCGCTGGTACTCGGCTTCTACATCTGGGAGTGCCGGCGGATCCCACGACTGCTCGGCAAGGCCTCGGTGTTCAAGCTGCCGATCGTCGGCCGGATCCTCGGTAGCGCCGGTCAGATCCCGGTCTACCGCGACTCAGCGGAGGCGGCGGACGCGTTCCGGGCGGCGGTCGCCGCGGTCGAGCAGGGCGAGTGCGTCGGCGTCTACGCCGAGGGCACCATCACTCGCGACCCTGACCTGTGGCCGATGACCGGCAAGACCGGCGCGGCCCGGATCGCGCTGATGACCGGCTGTCCGGTGATCCCGATCGCGAACTGGGGTGCGCACGAGGTGATCCCGCCTTACACGCACTCCTTCCGGCTGTTGCCGCGCAAGACGGTGCGCGTGCTGGCCGGCGAACCGGTCGACCTGAGCGCGTTCCACGGCAAGCCGATCACGACCGAGCTGTTGCACGAGGCAACCGAGGTGATCATGGCCGCGGTCGCGGCACAGCTCGGTGAATTGCGCGGCGAGACTCCGCCGAAGGAGCTCTACGACCTGCGCAGACACCGCGCAGCGGAAGAGAAGAACGTCACCGGTGAGGACGGCGAAGCGCGATGACCAAGGTTGCGGTATTCGGTGCAGGCTCCTGGGGGACCGCGTTCGCGACGGTACTGGCCCAGGCTGGGAACCGGGTGTCGGTGTGGGGGCGCCGCGAGTCGCTCTGCGCTGCGATCAACAGCCGGCACGAGAATCCCGACTACCTGCCCGGGCTGCGGTTACCCGATGCGATCACCGCGACGCACGATCCGGCCGCGGCCGCCGACGGCGCGGAGGCGATCGTGCTGGCGGTGCCGAGCCAGTCGCTGCGGGGCAACTTGAAGGACTGGGCCGGCGTGCTGCCGGCCGCCGTACCGCTGGTGAGCCTGATGAAGGGCGTCGAGGTCGGTACGATGAAGCGGATGAGCGAGGTGATCGCCGAACTCACCGGAGCCCGTCCCGAACGGATCGCAGTGGTCTCCGGCCCCAACCTCGCGCGCGAGATCGCTGAGGGCCAGCCGGCCGCCGCGGTGGTCGCGTGCACTGACGAAGGCACCGCCGAACGGTTGCAGAAGCTGTGCCACTCGCCGACCTTCCGGCCGTACACGAACAACGACGTGATCGGCTGTGAACTGGGTGGTGCGACCAAGAACGTGATCGCGCTCGCGGTCGGGATGGCGGTCGGGCTGGGCTTCGGGGACAACGCCCGCGCTTCCGTGATCACCCGGGGGCTGGTCGAGACAGCCCGACTCGGTACGGCGCTGGGTGCCGACGAGCACACCTTCTCCGGACTCGCGGGCCTGGGTGATCTGGTTGCGACCTGCTCGTCGCCGCTGTCCCGCAACCGGACCTTCGGCGAGAAGCTGGGCCGGGGTATGACGGTGGCCGAGATCGCTGGTGCCACTCGCCAGGTCGCCGAGGGGGTCAAGTCCTGCGCCTCCATCTCCGAACTGGCCCACCATCACGACGTCGAGATGCCGATCGCCGAACACGTCACCCGGGTGGTCGCGGGGGAGATGACCCCGAAGGACATGCTCTTCAGCCTGGTCTCCCGCTCCGCCAAGTCCGAACGCTGGGGGTAGATCGCTAAAGCTGCGCGAAGGCATGATCAACCACCATCGTGGCGGCGCCTCGGACCGCGGCCTGCTGGCCTGAACGGGAGGCGACCACCTGCAGCTCGGTCGTGGCCAGCGGCAACGATCTTGCGTAGATCGCCTCGCGGATGCCGGCCAGCAGACTGTCGCCGGCCTGCGACAGGGAGCCGCCGATCACCAGGACGGACGGATTGAGCAGGCTGACGCAGGCCGCGAGAACTGCGCCGATCTCGCGGCCTGCCTGACGGACCGCCTGGATCGCCGCCGGGTTGCCGGCACGGACCAGCTCCACCACGTCCTGGCTGTTCTCCGCGGGTAGGCCGGCGGCGCGAAGCTGCGCGGCGATGGCAGTAGCGCTGGCGATGGCCTCCAGACAGCCCGTGTTGCCGCAACGGCAGAGCTCGGTGTGACCGCCCGGCGCCTGGATGTGGCCGATGTCGCCGGCCGCGCCCTGGGCGCCGCGGTGCAACCGGCCACCGCTGATCACGCCGGCGCCGATGCCGGTGGCCACCTTGACGAAGAGCAGGTGCTCGACGCCGGCGTACTCGGTGGCGTGTTCGCCGAGGGCCATCATGTTGACGTCGTTGTCGACCAGCACCGGTCCGGGGAGTTCGCCGCCGAGGTGACCGACGACGTCGTACGAGTCCCAGCCGGGCATGATCGGCGGATGGTTCGGCTGGCCGGTCAGATGCTCGACCGGACCCGGGAGACCAACGCCGGTGCCGGCTAGATCGGCTGTCGGCCGGCCGGTGCCGGCCAGCAAAGCGTGCCCGTGCTCGGCGATCGCGCCCAGCACGACCTCAGGACCCTCCGCGATGTTCAGCGGAGCTGTGATGCTGTCCAGGATCGCCCCGGTGAGGTCGGTCAGTGCGACCGAGAGATGCGTCGCGCCCACGTCGGCGGCCAGGATCACCCGCGCCGCCGGGTTGAAGGCGAACCGGGCCGGCGGCCGCCCGCCGGTGGACGCCGCCTCACCCGACGGTACGACAAGTCCGCTGGCGAGCAGCGCCTCGATCCGCCCGGCCACGGTGGATCTGGCCAGCCCGCTCAGGTCGATCAGCTCCGCGCGAGTCCGGGGCCGGCCGTCCAGCAGCAGCCGCAGCAGCGTGCCCGCGTCGGCGACCGACGTACTGACAATTGCTGGGTGTGTTGCAGCCATGGCTGGACTTCCGTACGTCTGTGCTGAGACTTTTGCTTGACAGAGAACGAAAGTGTCGCATAGCGTCCTGGGCGTGTCCACCTCCACGGCGAAGAAGCCGCTCAAGATCGGGATCGTTGGCGGCGGCTTCATGGGTCGCGTGCACGGCCGATCAGCGCGGGTCGCGGGTGCGCGGGTGGTGGGAGCCGTCGGATCGAGTCCGGATCGCGCCGCAGCCGCTGCCGAGGCGACCGGCGCCGAGCACGGCTATGCGGACCTCGACGAACTGCTCAGCAGCAAAGCCGAGCTCATTCACATCTGTACGCCGAACAACACCCATCTGCCGGTGGCGCTGCGGGCGCTCGAGGCCGGCAAGCACGTCATCTGTGAGAAGCCGCTAGCCACCTCCGCGAAGGACGCGATCGGGTTGCTGGCCGCGGCGCACGAGGCCGGGCTGGTGGCGACGGTGCCGTTCGTCTACCGCTACCACCCGATGGTGCGAGAGTTGCGCACCCGGATCGCGGCCGGTGACGCCGGGCAGATCACCAGCCTGCACGGCAGCTACCTACAGGACTGGCTCGCCGGTGCCGACGACCAGAACTGGCGCGTCGACGACCAGGCGGGTGGCCCGTCGCGGGCGTTCGCGGACATCGGCTCGCATTGGTGCGACCTGACCGAGTTCGTCACCGGAGACCGGATCGCCGACATCAGCGCGCAGACCCGGACCGTGCGCTCCAAGCGGGGCGGTGTGGAGGTGCGGACCGAGGACCTGGCCACGGCTCAGTTCCGGACCGCTGCCGGTGTGGTCGGCACGATCGTGGTCAGCCAGGTCGCGGCCGGGCGCAAGAACCGCCTGTATCTGGAGGTCTCCGGCACCGAGTCGAGCTTCGGCTTCGACCAGGAGGACCCGGACCGGCTGTGGGTCGGCCGGCGCGACGCAAGCCAGCTGCTGACGCGTGACCCTGACACGCTGAGCCCGCCTGCGGCCCGGGTGAACCGCCTGCCCGCCGGGCACGCCCAGGGATACCAGGACGCCTTCGACTTCTTCGTCGCCGACAGCTACGCCGCGGTGCTAGGCGACCGCCCGGACGGCCTGCCGGACTTCGCTGCCGGGGCGCGTTCCGCCCGCCTCGTGGACGCCGTACTGCGGTCAGCTGCCGCGGACGGCGCCTGGACATCCGTCGAGAACTGAATCACTGAGGAGCCTGCGCATGCCACGCCCGATCACCCTGTTCACCGGCCAGTGGGCCGACCTGCCGTTCGAGGAGGTCTGCACCCTCGCCTCCAAGTGGGGGTACGACGGCCTGGAGATCGCCTGCTCGGGCGACCACTTCGACGTCAAGGAGGCCTTGGCGGACGAGAACTACATCGCGGGCCGCAAGGAGATCCTCGAGCGGCATGGTCTCCAGGTCTGGGCGATCTCGAACCACCTGGTCGGCCAAGCGGTCTGCGACGATCCGATCGACTTCCGTCACCAGGCGATCCTGCCGTCCCGGGTCTGGGGCGACGGCGATCCCGAGGGTGTCCGGCAGCGTGCCGCCGCCGAGCTCGCCGACACCGCCCGGGCCGCCGCGAAGCTCGGTGTCAAGACCGTGATCGGCTTCACCGGCTCCTCCATCTGGCAGTACGTCGCGATGTTCCCGCCCGTTCCGGCGGACCGGATCGAAGCGGGGTACAAGGACTTCGCCGACCGGTGGAACCCGATCCTCGACGTGTTCGACGAGGTGGGCGTCCGGTTCGCGCATGAGGTGCACCCGAGTGAGATCGCCTACGACTACTGGACCACCGTGCTGACCCTGGAGGCGATCGGCCACCGCGAGGCGTTCGGGCTGAACTGGGACCCGAGCCACATGGTCTGGCAGGACATCGACCCGGTGGCGTTCCTCTGGGACTTCAAGGACCGGATCTACCACGTCGACTGCAAAGACACCCGCAAGCGGATGGGCGGCGGCCGCAACGGTCGGATGGGCTCGCACCTGCCCTGGGGCGACCCACGCCGCGGCTGGGACTTCGTCTCCACCGGGCACGGCGACGTGCACTGGGAAGACTGCTTCCGGGTGCTGAACTCGATCGGCTACGACGGGCCGATCTCGGTGGAGTGGGAAGACGCGGGCATGGAGCGCACGGTCGGCGCCGCGGAGGCGGTAGACGTCATCCGCAAACTGGCGTTCGACAAACCCGAGGCCTCCTTCGACGCCGCCTTCGCCACGGACAAGTAGGCCGCCAGCGCTCAAGCTATTTGCCAGACACGACACTAGGTTCCTCGGGATAGGGCCGCGGGCGGTCTGACCGTTCGTGGTCCCATC
>JAWWPC010000123.1:0-33613 GCA_033851055.1 Kribbellaceae bacterium
TCTTCGAACATGTGTCTGACTGTACCGCACCGCCCGGACAGTTCCCGAATCCACTCCGCACCCGTTTCCCCTTATCCACAAGGGGAAATGTCACACCCGCCAACGGCACCTGAACGGATATACGGTACTTCTGTCGCATCCCTGGCTGGTCATCGTGACGTGAACGGGCGCACGCCGTTCTCGGCCTAGCTTCTAACCATCGCCCTCGTCGTGCTCTGCCTCCGGCGACTACCGACCACCCCTACCCGGCCGATGACCGCAAAGCGACAAGAGACCCACTTATCCACAGGGTGACGCCATAGTCGCGCACCGTGTCCCGAGCTTCCCTAAACTCGCCGATCATGAACCGCACGAGGATCCGCCTCATCGCCTCAAGCCTGCTCGTCGCCCTCGGCTTGGCTGCTACGGGATGCAAGTCGAGTGAGTCCACGCCTCCGGCCGCCGGAGGGCAGCCCGCTGCCCGCCCGGTTGACTTCGACGTACCGACGACACCGCAGGCCGCCGACAAAGCCTTTCCACCAGGAGATCGGACGCCGCAGCGGCTCGGCGCGGTGGCTGTTCGCGACAAGCGGCTGGTAGCCGTGGGGTATGACGAGTCCTTCAACGTCAGCAGACCACTCATCCTTTCCAGTGATGACGGCGGTGCCACCTGGGTGCGGCGTAGCCTCGACAGGGATTCGGTCGAACGGTCAAGCACCTTCGAAGGGGCGATCGCCGTCGCCGCCGGGGCCGCCGGTTTCGTGGTGGCCGGGAGTTCGGTCGATGGCCCGGTGCTCTGGCACAGTCCGGATGGCGTCGACTGGAAGCGGCAGCCGACCGACCGCAAAACCTTTCCGATCACCGATGAGATCAGCGCGATCACTGTGACTACGCAGGGTTTCGCGATGGTGGGCAGCAGCGATAACAGGGCCGGCGACAACCCGAACCACCTCGTGTACTGGCATTCTCGGGACGGAGCGGTTTGGAAGCGCGACGCCGGGCCGACGATCGGGATGAAGCCGGCTGCTGCCGGATCGGTGTCCGCAACCGGGATCGTTGCTCAAGGCAACACCATAGTCGTGAGCGGAAACCTGTCCACCCCCGCGGACAGCGAGCAGACAGACCGGCTCCAGTTCTGGTACTCGTCCGACGGTGGCAGGAGCTTCCTGAGGTCGACGGTCCGCGGCGAGATCGCGACTGCCTCCCGGGTGTACAACAACGTGCTCGCAACGGCCGGCGGGAAGTTCGTCGCCCTTGCCCAAGGCGCTGGATTCGACGACGACTCCTGGGACGGAGTTGTCCTCGAAGGCGGCACATCCGGCAGCTCGTGGCGCGTAGTCGCCGAGCCGTGGGTCCTGGGCTCGAACTACCAGGACTCGCCGGGAACGCTGGTGAGAGCGGGCAACGACTGGGTGGCCACCAGCCAGGTGACGACCGGCACCCAGGACGTCATCGTGGCGGCCGGACCTTCCTGGAAACAGCTCGCCGACCACACCGATACTGGCAGCCAGGGCGGCCGCGGGAACCAGTACGTCGCCGGGTCGGTCGCCGTCGACGGGGACGCCGTCATGGTCGGCTCCACAGATCGCAGCGGAACCTCCGAGCCCGCCGTCTGGCGATATCACGGCGGCAAGGTAGTGGCGATGACGCTTCCGGAAGAAGCGTCCGAAGGACGTGCATCGGCAACCGTCACGCACCTCGTCGCGGCCGGGAAAGACCTGGTGGCCGTCGGCGAGATCTCAGGCGCGCCGACTGGCTGGACCCGTACGTCGTCGGGCTGGCAGGCCAGCACGCTGCCCGGCCGCAAGAGTGGCGTCGATCTGACTCTGACCGCTGCTGCTGCAACGGCTGACGGGCGAGTGGTGGCTGTGGGCGAGAAGCAATTGCCAATCGGCCAGCGCGCTGCATTGTGGATCCGCGCCAAGGATGGCCGGTGGATCGAGATCGACTCGCCGACGTTCGGTGTTCAGGCGAAGTCTGCGTTCGGCGGACCGAGCCCGTCCGCGTTGGCGATCGGACCACGAGGATGGGTCGTCGTCGGTCATCGACACGACGGCGACGGCCATGACGACGCCTGGGCGGTGTACTCGTCCGACGGCAAATCGTGGTCGGCGGCACGCGGCGACCGGAGCCTGCCGCCAGTCGCCAACTCAGACAGCCGGCGGACTCGGCGGACTCCCTGGCAGAACCTCCGCGGTCCCGATGGTGGATCCGCCGAGATGACGACCGTGATCGCCCAAGGCACCGGATTCGTGGCGGGAGGCGATGTGAACGACGGCTCCGGACGTGCGGCCGTCTGGCTGTCGCCTGATGGCGTCTCGTGGCCGTCTCTGGTGCGGCTACCCAATCCGAGCGGCGTCGACTCGGCAACTGTACGGTCCTTCGCGCGGATCGGAAGCACCTTGGTTGCCGTGGGGGACATCAGTCGGTTCGATGGCGATCCCGAAGGCGGCTGGGCCAGCTGGACGTCGACCGACGGCGGCCGGACTTGGCGGACGGGCCGACCAGCCGTATCCGCCCGAGCCTTCGCAGGCGATCTGGTCAGCGTCCCCGGCGGCATCGTCGGCCTGGGAAACACTGGGCGGCTGAACACGTTGGACGCCGCAGCCTGGTTCAGCCGTGACGGCAGAACGTGGCGGGCGCTGGCTTTGCCTGCAGACAGGAGCAAGGGCGCCGGCCGCCAGGGCTTCACCTCAGCGATCCTCCGCGACGGGAAGCTGCTCGCCACGGCCTTCGACATCCCACCCTCCGGCGGAGGATGCTATGTGCTCGAGCTGGATCTCCCGAAGTAGACACACTCCCCGGACAGACGGTAAGAGGTATCGCGCGGGGACTGATCCAAGGCAGGCATGGGAGTTGGCAGAAGGCGGTTGACTCTCAGCTACGAGCGATCCGTACGGCGATGGGATACGGGCGGCGTACGGGTTTCGAATGCGCAGACCCTGACCGAGGTGTTTGCTCAGCGATCACGTAGCGCGGTAGTCGATGGTCAGGTCGTAGCGGTCGGAGCGGTAAACCGATCGGCCGAACTCGATCACCTCGCCGGAGGCGGTTCGCGAAGCTGAGGTAATGATCAGGCACGGCGTACTGGAATCGATGCCAAGCAGCTCCGCATCGGGCGGGTCGGGCGGTGACGCGACGACCGAGGCGGACACCGTGCCGAGCGTGACACCCCAGCGGGACGACAGCTCGTCGTAGAGCGACAGGGTGCCGAAGTCGAGTTCCTCCACGCCGGGATAGCGGCGCAGCGACAACGAGGTGCGCTCGATCGCCATCGGCTCGCCGTCGCCGGTGCGCAGCCGGACCAGGTGCAGCACCGGCGTACCGGGCGGCTCCTCCAGCTCGGCAGCCAGTTCGTCGGTTGCGGTGCTGACGATGTGTTCGAGCACCTTGCTGCCCGGGGTGAGGCCGCGGGCACGCATGTCCAGGCTGAAGCACGAGGTCAGCGTCCGGGACGGGCGCGGTTCGGCGACGAAGGTGCCGCCACCGGGCCGGCGGGCCGCGAGGCCTTCCGCGACCATCCGCTCGACCTCCTGGCGAACCGTCATCCGGGCGACGCCGAAACGTTCGGCCAGCACACGCTCCGAGGGCAGCACGGTGCCGGCCGGCAGGCGCCGGGTGAGCGTGTGGAGAATCTCGCGGATCTGGTCGCCCTTCGGCCGGTCGCTGCGCAGCTCCGTCGGGAGTTCTGCGAGCTCACCGGGGTTGTTCCTTGGGCGGGCCATGAGGTCCAGTATCCCTGCCGAATGCGCAGGGCGAACCCGGTTGGCCGCGCAGGTAACTTTGGCGGTATGAGCCCCGCACAGTTCGTGAAGGAGAACGCTTCTACCGGCGAGTGGAAGCGTCAGGGTAACCGGTTCACCGGTCGGATCAGCCGGGACTCCGCCTCGGCGCCGGGCGAGGGAGCGGACGACCAGAACCGCTGGCCGGTCGAGCCGGGCAGGTACCGCCTGGTGGTCAGCCTGGCCTGCCCGTGGGCGCACCGCGCGGTGATCGTTCGCAAGTTGCTCGGGCTGGAGGACGCGATCAGCTTGGCGGTGGTTGACCCGATCCGCGACGAGCAGGGCTGGCGGTTCACTCTCGACCCCGGCGAGCAGGACCCGGTGCTGGGCATCCGCTACCTAGCCGAGGCGTACCGGGCCAGCGACCCAGACTACCAGGGCCGGGTGACGGTGCCCGCGATCGTGGACACGGTCTCCGGTCTGGTCGTCACGAACGACTACCCGCAGATCACTCTGGACCTGTCCGCCGAGTGGGTCGAGTTCCACCGGCCCGGCGCGCCGCAGCTGATACCGGCAGAGCGCCAAGAGATGGACGAGTTGATCGCGGAGATCTACTCCGACGTGAACAACGGTGTCTACCGGTGCGGTTTCGCGACCAGCCAGGAGGCTTACGAGACGGCGTACGACGCGCTGTTCGCACGGCTCGATGCTCTCGAGCAGCGGCTGGCGGACCGGGACTATCTGCTCGGTGACACCCTGAGCGAAGTGGACGTCCGGCTGTTCACCACATTGGTGCGCTTCGACGCGGTCTACCACGGGCATTTCAAGTGCAACCGGGTGAAGCTGACCGAGCTGCCGAATCTGTGGGCTTACGCGCGGCGGCTGTACCAGTCTCCGGGGTTCGGCGAGACGGTCGACTTCGACCACATCAAACGGCACTACTACATCACCCACGACACCATCAACCCGACCGGCATCGTGCCCAAGGGCCCGGACCCGCGGGTCTGGACGACCTGAAGCCGGCTCAGCCCGATAGATCATGTCCGCGTGCCTCGGCAGTGCAGCGCGTCTTCTTGGCCAACGGCGCCAGAGCTGCCATCACGCCGGACTGCAAGGTCGCACGCCGGACGCCCGAGCGGGATCGCAGGTTCACGCCGTAGGCGAGCAGTGTCAGCATCTCCGCCGTTGCGTCGACGTCGTCGCCGGCACTCAACTGCCCCAGCCCGTGAGCGGCCAGCAGCGAGCTCCGGAAGGCCGTGCTGAGTGCATCGTGATGCTGGTCCAGGACCTTCCTCACCTGCGGATCCGGATCGCCGGTGTGAGCGTTCGAGACCAGGCAGCCCCAGCGGGCATGCTCCCCCGAGCAGCGCAGCCGAATCAGCCGGTCGAAGAAGGCAGTGATCGCCGGCAGCCCGCGACCGTCTGCGACAAGCCGGTCGAGCATCGGCCGGGACCGCTCATCGAGATAGTGCCGTAGCGCCGCGAGATAGAGCTCGTCCTTGCCGCCGAAGGTGCTGTAGAGGCTGGAGCGGCTGAGCCCGGTCACGGACACGATGTCCTGGATCCCGGTCGAGGCCACGCCCTGCCGCCAGAACAATCGCTCGACGGCGGTCAGCACCTGCTCGGTGTCGAAGTGTTTGACATCCGGCACGTCACACCCCTTATCTTGGAACGACTGATCCAAGATAAGGGGTGTGGCGACATGACGGCAAACCGTCCCGAGGTACTGGTACTGGACGTCAACGAGACGCTGTCGGATCTCGAACCGCTCCGGGCCAGGTTCGAGCAGGTCGGACTACCGGCTCACACGCTGGACACCTGGTTCGCAGCCACGCTGCGGGACGGATTCGCGCTGACAGCCGCGGGCGGTTATGCGTCCTTCCGCGACGTAGCCACCGACGTCCTGCGGAGCCTGCTCGCCGGGCAGGAACTCGACTACAGCGCGGAGACCATCAACAGCGTGCTGTCCGGGATCGCCGAACTGCGGACGCACCCCGACGTCGCTCCGGGGCTCACACGCCTGCACGACCACGGCATTCGCATCATCACGCTGGCGAACGGCGCCGCGGCGATGTCCGAGCGGATGCTGGCCGACGCCGGCGTCCTGCCATTGCTCGAACACCGGCTGTCCGTCGAGGAGCCCGGCCGCTGGAAGCCGCATCTCGACGCCTACCGGTACGCCGCCGAGGTCTGCGACGTGGACGTGTCGCGGATGGCATTGGTGGCGGTCCATCCCTGGGACATCGATGGAGCACGTCGCGCGGGGATGCTCGGCTACTGGCTCGACCGCCGGAAGACGCCTTACCCCCACTCGTTCCTGGCACCTGATCTCGCCTTCGCGGACTTGATCAGCCTGGCAAACGCCCTCGACAAGTAGACTGCTCCTGAGAACGCAAGGTGTGCCGGGAAGCCTGGTCGGCGAGGCGTCCGAACGACCCCGAGCGAAAGCCTCACCATGAGCCTGCCCCCACGGATCCGTCAGCAGAAGCGGGCGTTCCCCCGCATCCTGGGCAGCGAGCGCGCCTTTCTCGCCGACACCCTCCGCACCGAGACCACCGGTGGTCTGTTGCTGCTGGCCGCGGGAATCGTGGCGCTGGGATGGGCCAACTCACCGTGGCAGGACGCGTACCACCACCTTCGCGGGGCCGAACTCGGTCCGCTGACGGTCGAGGCCTGGGCCGCCGACGGCGCACTGGCGCTCTTCTTCTACCTGGCCGGTGTCGAGCTGAAGCGCGAACTGGTCGTCGGCACCCTGTCGAAGCTCAGCGAGGCGGTCGTGCCAGTGGTCGCCGCCGTCGCCGGAATGGTGCTCCCGGCAATCATCTACCTGGGGATCAACCTCACGTCGGCCGATGGGCGAACCTCCGGCTGGGCGGTGCCGACGGCAACGGATATCGCCTTCGCGCTGGCGGTGCTGGCGATCGTCGGGTCATCGCTGCCGAGCGCCTTGCGCGCGTTCCTGCTCACGCTGGCGGTGGTCGACGACTTCGGCGCGATCCTGGTGATCGCCGTCTTCTTCTCGCACGGCTTCCATCTGCTCTGGTTGCTGGTCGCGCTCGTTCTGGTGGGGGTCTTCTTCCTGCTGCAGCGGTTCCGCTTCCGGACACCGTTCCTGTACGTACCGGTGGCAGCCGGCGCCTGGTGGTTCATGTACGAGTCCGGCATCCACGCGACCATCGCCGGGGTCGCGCTCGGCCTGGTCACCCGGGTGCTGCCCGACCCCGGCGAGAAGCACCCGCCGGCAGAGCGGATCGAGCACCGCCTGCGGCCCTGGTCGGCCGGCGTCGCCGTACCGGTATTCGCGTTGTTCGCTGCGGGAGTCACGCTGAGCGGCGGTGCGTTGCGCACGATGCTGACGGATCCGGTGGCGATCGGGGTGGTCGTCGGGCTGATGGCGGGCAAGGTCATCGGAGTGTTCGGCGGCTCCTGGCTGACTGCGCGGTTCACCCGGGCCGAGCTGAACTCCGACCTGGCCTGGCGGGACGTCGGCGCCGTCTCGGTGCTGGCCGGTATCGGCTTCACGGTCGCCCTGCTGATCGCGCAGCTTGCGTTCGGTGACGACGTCGCGCAGATCGAGCGCGCCAAGGCCGCTGTGCTGCTCGCCTCGTTGCTGTCCGCGCTGGTCGCCGCAGTGCTGCTGTTCCGCCGCAATCGGGCGTACGCCGTCGACTGAGTACCGACCACCCGGGCAGACGGCGCGCGGGCAGGCCTGATCGCGGGCGGCGGCGGTACTGTCGGGGAACAGACCAGGGGAAGGAGTGCCATGTCGATGGGGCAGAACGAGGGCGAGCCTACGATCGGGCAACTGATCGCCAATGCCAGCAGGGATCTGTCCAGCCTTGTCCGCAGCGAGATCGAGCTCGCCAAGACCGAGCTCAAGGCCAGCGCGAAGGCCGCCGGGACCGGCGGCGGCCTGTTCGGCTCCGCCGCCTTCCTGGGGCTGCTGGCGATCATCCTGCTGTCCATCGCCGCGGCGTACGGGGTGAGCGCGCTGGGGCTGCACCCGGCGCTCGCGTTCCTGATCGTGGCCTTCGTCTACCTCCTGGTGGCCGGCGTGCTGGTGCTCGTCGGCAAGAGGCTGCTCGGCCGGGCGAAACCCCCGAAGCGCGCGATCGAGACCTCGAAGGAGTCGGTCGAGGCGCTCAAGGCGATCGGCAAGGGCGACTGAGTGGTCGGCTACTGAGCCCCGCCGGAGTCTCCGACCTGCTCGTCGACGGGCCTTGGTCGCATTCGCTCGTCGCGGCCAACGGCGCCCGCTTCCACGTCGCCGAGTGTGGTGCGGCGGACGATCCCCTGGTGCTTTTCCTGCATGGCTTCCCGGAGTTCTGGTGGGCTTGGCGTCATCAGTTGCCTGTCGTTGCGGCTGCCGGCTATCGCGCCGTGGCGATGGATCTCCGCGGGTACGGCGCCAGTGACAAGACGCCGCGCGGGTATGACCCCTTCACGGTGTCGGCGGACGTGTCGGGCGTCATCCGGTCTCTCGGAGCCACCGACGCGGTGATCGTTGGGCACGGCTGGGGAGGGTTTGTCGCCTGGTCGGCCGCTGTGCTTGCACCGCGTCAGGTGCGAGCTGTCGCAACTGTCGCGGCTCCACATCCACTCATGCTGATCAAAACGGGCCAGTTGCGGTCTCTGAACCAGGTGGGATGGTTCCAGCTCCCGATCCTGCCGGAGCGACGCCTGCTGGCCAACGACGGCGTACACATCGAGCAACTGCTGCGAGCCTGGTCGGCACCTGGTGGCGGCTTCCCGGACGCCGAGGCCAGTAGGAGGTACAGGGCGGCTCTGCAGGTCTGGCCGGCTCCGCATTGTGCCCTGGAGTACAACCGATGGCTCGTGCGGTCGCGGCTGCGCGCTGACGGGCGGCGCTACTCCGCCCAGATGCGGACGCCGATCGACGTACCGGTTCTGCAATTGCACGGTGCGTTCGATGGAGCGATCACGCGGGGTAGCACCACCACTCCGGCTCGGCTGATCTCTGGGCCGCTACGCCGTGAACTGCTGACCAAAGTCGGGCACTTCCCGCATGAGGAAGCGCCTGAGCTCTTCAACGACTTGCTGCTGCAGTGGCTCGAGGGATCCTTCGGCGCCAAGAGTCCTCGGTAATCATCAGGTACAGCTGCCGGTGGAGACTTCGCCGGTGGCCTTGGCGCCGGCATCCGCGTCGGCCGAGACCTGCCCCGCGGTGAGCACATAGCCGGTGCGGTTGTCCTCCACTGAGGCCGCGAAGACCACGCCGTACACGGTGCCCTTGGGGGACAGCAGCGGGCCGCCGGAGTTCCCCGGGCGGACCGAGGCCCAGATCGAGAAGGCTCGGCGGGTCACCGTGGTGTCGCCGTAGATGTCCGGTCCACGCAGCCGTTCCTCTGAACGGATCCGGGCCGGCTCGGCGTCGAACGGACCGTTCTCCGGGTAGCCCAGCACCACTGCGGATGCGTCGGCCTTGCCGCCCTGGTCGAGGACCAGCGGCGTGGCCGTCAGCTTCGGTACGTAAAGCACGGCGATGTCGACGCTGGGGTCGAACAGCACCACGGTGGCGTCGTACGAGTGACCGTCGATCTCCACCCTGGGCGAACTGACGCCGGCGACCACGTGGGCGTTCGTCATCACCCGCTGCGGCGCGAAGACGAAGCCGGAGCCTTCGAGGCCGCGGGCGCAGTTCGCCACCCCGGTGACCTTCGCGATTCGGCTGTAGGCGGCCTTGACCTGCGCGAGGCGTGAGATCCCGGAGTCCGGCGGCTGGGTGTCGCGGATCCGCTCCGGCACGAACGGGTCGAGGAAGCGCGGGAACAGGTCGGTGTTGACCACGTCGTTGAATGCCTGCAGTGCCCGGTCGGCCCCGCTCGGCATCGCCTTGTCGACCTTCGCCAGCACCTGCGAGCCGCGCACGGCCGAGGTGACACTGGGGATCCGCGCGCCGCTCACGGCGACGCCGAGCACCCAGGCCACGACCAGAACCGAGACCGCAGCCAGTGCGGCGCCGCCGAGCGCGTCGACCGCACGCACCGGCTTCCAGGAGATCTGGTTCCGGAGCTTGGAGCCGAGGATGGCGCCGACAGTCCGGCCGATCGAGGCCAGCAGCACTACCAGGACGAGCGCGGCGAAGGAGACCTCGACGCTCGGCGAGAAGTTGTTCAGCACCCGCGGTACGCCGTACACGCCGACGGCGGCGCCGGCGAGCAGGCCGAGCGTTGCGCAGGCGCCGAGCACGAAGCCCTCGACGTACCCGGAGATCGCCACCAAAGCGGTGATCACCAGCAACGCGATATCGAGACCGGTCACTCCACATCCTCCGGACGCCCCAGGTCGTGCTCGATGGCGGTCAGCCGTCGCAGCTCCTGCGACCGCTGGCCCTCATTCCGCCAGGCCGCTTCGACCAGTCGGTCGGGCAACGGTACGACGTTCGTCGGGTCCCAGCGCCGCGCCCATCCGCCCATGGTGAGCATTTTGTCGAGCAGCCCGGCGGTGAACCCCCAGATGTAGAGCTTGTCCACGGTGAATGCGGGACCGGTGAAACCGGACGGATGCAAGCAGCTGATCCGGTTCCTCGCATCGGCCAGGGCCTTGATCGAGACCTGGTGCACCGAGGCCACCTCGGCCGGATCGACCACCGCGACCGGCGATGGCTGCCGCCACCAGGCCAGCACCGGCGACACCGCGAAGTTACTCACCGGCACCCACAGCGCGGGCCAGACCGCGAACACCTCGACGCCGTCAGGATCCAGCCCCGTCTCCTCCTCCGCCTCCCGCAGCGCGGTCCGGATCAGGCCCTCCATGCCAATGCCGTCGACCTCGTCCACCCGCCCGCCGGGGAACGACATCTGCCCGGCATGCGACCGCAACGTCCACGCCCGTTCGGTCAGCAGCACGTCCGGACCGTCCGCACCGTCCGCGAGCAAGATCAGCACGGCGGACGCCCGGATGGCCGGGTCCTCCTCCTGCTTCGGCGGTACGAAACGGGACAACTCGCGCGGCTCGACCTGCTTCGATGCCGTCGACAACGTCTGCAACCAGCCCGGCAGCTCCACGTCGAACGTCGTACCGGTGTCGTTCACAGCGTGACCCCCAACTTGTCCCTGACCAGCTGGTCGAGCTCCTGTTGCGACTTGAGCACGCCGTGGTGCACGTAGACCACGGCTCCGGCCTTGTCGACGAAAGCGGTCAACGGTGGTCCGCCGATCTTCAGCGGTCCGTGCAACTGCTTGTCGGCGTCGATTAAGTGCGGGTAGGCGAGCTGGTGGTCCACCGCGAACTTCACCGCCTGGTCCGCGCGAGGGTCGTCGTAGTCGATGCCGAGCAGCTGGACCTTACCGCCGGTCTTGCGCTGCAGCTCCGCCAGGTACGGCGCCTCGTCGCGGCAAGGCCCGCACCACTGCGCCCATACGTTGATCACCAGCGGGCCGCGCAGGTCGGCCAGCCGGATGTCCGGGCCCCTGCCCAGGCAGGGCAGGCTCACGTCCGGCAGGCTGTTCGTCGCCGGCGGACGCGAAGGCGTGGGTGGGCAGGCCTCGAGCTTCTCCGATCCCGCGACGCTTCCCGACGGCTCGGGGCTGTACTGCGCCTTGGGTTGCGCAGTGCCGCAGCCCGCGACTAGGGCCAGGAGTGCCAGGGCGATCAGAGGCAGCGGCAGGTTCACGCCGGTTCCTTGACCAGTTTCGCCGCCACCTCGGGGTCGGTCGGGCCCTCACCGTACGACGGACACCACCGCGCCACCGGGCAGGCGCCACAGGCCGGCTTCTTGGCGTGGCAGCGGCGGCGGCCATGGAAGATCAGCCGGTGCGACAACATCGTCCAGTCCGTCTTCGGGAACAGGTCGCCGATGATGTGCTCGACCTTCACCGGGTCCGTCTCCTCGGTCCAGCCGAACCGGCGCACCAATCGCCCGAAGTGGGTATCCACGGTGATGCCCGGGATCCCGAACGCATTGCCGAGCACCACGTTCGCCGTCTTCCGGCCCGTGCCGGGCAGCTTGACGAGCTCCTCGAGCTTGTCCGGGACCTCTCCGCCGTACTGGTCGCAGAGGGCCTGGCCGAGCTTGAGTAAGCTGTTCGCCTTGGCCCGGAAGAAGCCGGTCGGCTTGAGGATCGCCTCCAGCTCGTCCCGATCGGCGGCCGCGTACGCCGCGGCATCCGGGTACTTCGCGAACAGCGCCGGCGTCACCTTGTTGACCGTCACATCCGTGGTCTGCGCAGACAGGATGGTCGCCACCAGCAACTCGAGCGGCGTGCTGAAGTCGAGCTCGCAGTGAGCGTCCGGATACGCCACGGCCAGCTCCCGGTGCATCCGGCGGGCGCGGCGGACGAGTTGGGTGTGGGTCTCCTCGATCAGCGGTTTGGCGGTCTTGGCTGGCTTCTTTGAGGACGCCGCGGAGGGGGCCGCGACACGCTGGGTGGGCATGCATGCCAGCCTACGTGGCGGTCCCGACAGCAGAGGGGCTACGGTTTTGGGGCACCAGGGTGTGTTCCGCCGGGGTGCCATCGACATGACATAGACACGGTCACAGGTCTGAGGAGGCCCATTCGTGGACGCTGCAGTGCTCCGGCAGGCACCGCTGTTCAGCCAGCTCGACGACGAGGCGGCCGACGCGCTTGCCGCGTCGATGACCGAGAACCGGCTGCGCCGCGGCCAGGTGCTGTTCCACGAGGGCGACTCCGGTGATCGGCTGTTCGTGGTGATCGAGGGCAAGGTCAAGCTGGGCCGGACCTCCGCCGACGGCCGGGAGAACCTGATCGCGGTGCTCGGCCCGGGCCAGATGTTCGGTGAGCTCTCGTTGTTCGACCCAGGGCCTCGCTCCGCGAGCGTCACGGCCGTCACCGACGCCACGCTGATGGCACTGACCCACGACGAGCTCCTCCCCTGGCTGGCTGGCCGGCCGGAGGTGGCCCGCGGCCTGCTGCTGCAGTTGGCGTCCCGACTCCGCAAGGTGTCCGACGTGGTCGCCGACCTGGTCTTCTCCGACGTACCGGGCCGGGTCGCCAAGGCTCTCCTGGATCTTGCCAGCCGCTTCGGGCGTACCGCCGACGACGGCGTCCACGTGCACCACGACCTCACTCAGGAGGAACTCGCCCAACTGGTCGGCGCCTCGCGGGAGACCGTCAACAAGGCCCTCGCCGACTTCGCCTCCCGCGGCTGGGTCCGGCTCGAGCCCCGATCGGTCGTCCTCCTCGACGTAGAACGCCTTCAACGCCGGGCCCGCTGACGCCCGCGCTGTCAGAACTGCCGGTACTGGAGATACTTCCCGTTCAGCGTGATGACCACCCGGTCGCCCTTCGGATCCTCGACCCGGGCGAGATCCATCTCGAAGTCGATCGCACTCATGATCCCATCGCCGAACTCCTCCCGGATCAGCTCGTTGATCGCGCTGCCGTATACCTGCACGATCTCCTCGAGCCGATAGATCGCCGGCTCGGTCGTATCGACCACGTCAGCCCCGCGCACCGGCGGTAACTGCAGGGCCTCGACAACCTCCTCGTCCAGCCCCAGCAACTTGCCGACCCGCTCGGCCAGCTCCCGATCCACCGGATGCTGCCCCAGCAGCGCGGCCGTCACCCACACCTTCGACCGGCCCAACTGCTCGGCAATGGTCGCCCAGGTCAACTCCTTCGCCCGCTTGGCCCGCACCACCGCAGCCCCAGCTTCGCGCCGTCCAACAGAACTGATAGCCACAGCTAACCTCCGAAATCAGCAACGGTCCCTGCCTACAGTGTCGGCTAGTTGGTGGCCAGGTAGTCGAGTTGGGCTTGGACTGAGCGTTCGGCGGCGGGCCAGAGGATGGGATCGACGTCGGCGTAGACGCGTTCGACGACGGCCTGCGGGGTGGTGGCGCCAGCGGCTACTGCGGCGCGAACCTGGACGAGGCGTTCCTGCCTGTGCTCGAGGTAGAAGGCCAGTACGCCGGTTGGGTCGTCGATCACCGGGCCGTGCCCGGGGAGCAGGCGACGTACGCCGGCCGATGACGCGGCGAAAGCGTGCAGGCGGTTCAGCGAGTCGAGATAGGGGCCTAATGCACCATCCGGGTGAGCAACCACCGAGGTGCCGCGGCCGAGCACGGTGTCTCCGGTCAGCAACGAACCGTCCTGCGGGAGCCAGAAGCAGACCGAGTCGCTTGTGTGGCCGGGAGTCGGCAGTACCTCGACACGCAACTCCCCCGCAGTGATCACGTCACCCTCAGCCAATCCGCGCTCGCTAGGCGGCTGGCGGAAGGTGGGATCGACGGAGCGCACCCCGCAGTCGGCCCGGGAGGCGAACCAGGCGGCGCCCTCCGAGTGGTCTGAATGCCCGTGGGTCAGGAGGACCACCTCGACGGTGCATCCGGCGGACGCGACTGCGTCGAGCACCGCTTGGAGGTGATCCGTCAGCAGCGGCCCGGGATCGACCACGACAGCAGCTGACGCGCCCGGTGCACGGAGGATCCAGGTGTTGGTTCCGTCGAGCGTCATCGGACCTGGGTTGGCCGCCAGCACCCGGCTTGCGTAATCGCTGACCACCTCGGCCGTCATGTCGTCTCCAGATAGACGTGGTCGGTCTCGATGCGCATGCTGGGCATGATCGGCCTGACCACTCGTTCCGTCGATGCCGTCAGCGCCTCCGCCACTGCGCCGTACGGGATCAGATCGCGGCAGCACAGGTACGTCGGCGGCAGCATCGCCATCTCGCCTGCTTCGACAGCGCGGACCGCCTCGGCCGGGGGCAGCCAGGCCACCTGGTCGGATTCGCTCGTCACATCCCGCGTCACCTGCCCCGCGGGCAGCGCGGCCACGAAGAAGCGGGTGTCGTACCGGCGCGGCTCGAACTCGGGGGTGATCCAGTGCGCCCAGACGCCGAGCAGGTCCGCCCGCAGCAGCAGCCCGCGGCGGTGCAGGAAGTCGGCGAACCCGAGCGACCGGTCCTCCAGGGCCACTCGGTCGGCCTCCCAGTCGGCGCCGGTGGTGTCCTCGACGACGGACTCGGTGGACTGTCCGGCGAGCAGCACGCCGGATTCCTCGAAGGTCTCCCGTACGGCGGCCGCAACATAGGCCGCGGCGGTCTCGGCAGAACAGCCGAGGCGTTCCCCGAACCAGGACGGCGACGGGCCCGACCACGAGTCCGCGATCGAGGAGTCGGTCTCGTCCACCCGGCCGCCCGGGAAGACGGTCATCCCGGCCGCGAAGGCCATCGTCTGCTGCCGCCGAAGCAGGTAGACCTCAGGGCCGGCAGGGGCGTTGCGCAGCAGGATGACGGTGGAGGCCGGACGCGGTTCGACCGGCGTACGGCCCTCCCGGACGAACGACAGCGCATCGGCTGCCATCCGCCCGAACAATGGCTGGGACCGACCAGCCGGATCCGGCCGCACCTCAGGCGACCTCGACGATGAACTCCACCTCGACCGGGGCGTCGAGCGGCAGGACCGGTACGCCGACCGCGCTCCGAGCGTGCTGGCCGGCCTCCTCGAAGACCTGGCTGAGCAGCTCGGACGCACCGTTGGCGACCTGCGGCTGGCCGGTGAAGTCAGGGCTGGAGGCGACGAAGGCGACCACCTTGATGATGCGCTTCACGTTCGCGAGGTCGCCGATCTCGGACTTGATCGCGGCGAGCGCGTTGAGGGCGCACTGCTGGGCGCACTCCACCCCCACCTCGGCGCTGATGCTGTCACCGTTCTTGCCGGTGGCGATCAAGGAGCCGTTCCGGAGTGGCAACTGGCCGGACGTGTAGACCAGGTTGCCGGTCCGGACCACGGGCACGTACGCCGCGACCGGCTTGGCGACCTCGGGCAGTTTCAGGCCCAGCTCGGCCAGCTTCTCTTCGGGGTGACTCATGATTCGGGAAGCTCCCGCTTCAGGTAGGCGACCAGCGAGTCCGGGGTCGGGCCCGGGACGACCGTGACCAACTCCCAGCCGTCGCGACCGAAGTTGTCAAGGATCTCCTTGGTCGCATGGACCAGCAGAGGCGCGGTGACGTACTCGAACTTCTTCATGGCTGGACTCTAACGGGCCGCTCCCCCAGGCTGCTGGGCGAGACGCCCTAGGCTGGACAGCATGGCGAGGCTGCATGTGGTGACCGGCAAAGGAGGGACCGGCAAGACGACCGTCGCCGCGGCGATGGCGCTCGCGCTCGCCGATCGGGGCAAGCGGATCCTGCTGGTCGAGGTCGAGGGACGCCAGGGGCTCGCGCAGTTGTTCGACGTGCCGCCGCTGCCGTACGTCGAGCGGCGGATCGCAGTCGGACCGGCCGGCGGCGAGGTGTTCGCGCTCGCGGTCGACGCCGAGGCGGCACTGCTGGAATACCTGGACATGTACTACCACCTCGGCAGGGCCGGGAAGGTGCTCGACAAGGTGGGCGCGGTCGACTTCGTCACCACCATCGCCCCCGGCCTGCGGGACGTGCTGCTGACCGGCAAGGTGTACGAGGCCACCCGCCGCAAATCGCACGGCCACCTCGCGTACGACGCCGTCGTACTCGATGCACCCCCGACCGGGCGGATCGGGCGGTTCCTGAACGTCAACCACGAGGTCGCGGGACTGGCCAAGGTCGGCCCGATCCGCAACCAGGCGGACGCGATCACGGGCATGCTGCGCTCGGACGTCACTCAGGTGCACCTGGTCACCCTGCTGGAGGAGATGCCGGTCCAGGAGACGCTGGATGCGGCCAGCCAACTCGTGAAGTTGGACCTGCGGATCGGCTCAGTGGTGGTGAACATGGTGCGTCGCAGTCCGCTCAACGATGACGCGCTTGCCCTTGCCGTGAAGGAGAAACTGCCCACTGCAGAGCTGACCCGGGGCCTGAAGGCAGCGGGACTTGCCGCTGCCAAGGAAGTCGTCGCCGCCCTCACCGCCGAGGCTCGCGACCATGCCATCAGGGTCGGCCTCGAACGCGAGAACCGCGACCGGATCGATGCACTGGGTAAGCGAGTGACCGAGCTAGCACTGGTTCCGGACGGGATCGACCAAGGGACCTTGTTCGACCTGGCCGAGGATCTCCGCTCGTGACCCTCGATCTGGACGCGCTCATCGACGACCCGGCCACCAGGATCATCGTGACGTGTGGCGCCGGCGGCGTCGGCAAGACCACCATGGCCGCCGCGCTGGCGCTTCGGGCCGCCGAGCGCGGCCGCAAGGTCGTCGTACTGACCATCGACCCGGCCCGCCGGCTCGCTCAGTCGCTCGGGCTGACCGAGCTGGACAACACGCCGCGTGCCGTCGCGGAGGTGGACGGCAGCGAGGGCGGCCGGCTGGACGCGATGATGCTGGACATGAAGCGCACGTTCGACGAGGTCGTGCTCGCGCATGCCACGCCGGAGAAGGCGGAGCAGATCCTGGCCAACCCGTTCTATCTGGCGCTGTCCTCGTCCTTCGCCGGCACCCAGGAGTACATGGCGATGGAGAAGCTGGGCCAGCTGCACAGGCAGGCCGAGCGGACCGGCGACTGGGACCTGATCGTCGTCGACACACCTCCGTCGAGGTCCGCGCTGGACTTCCTGGACGCGCCCGAGCGGCTGGCCTCGCTGCTGGAAGGCCGGTTCCTGCGGATGCTGCTGGCGCCTGCCCGGGGCCCGCTGCGGTTGATGTCGGCGGGGGTCAACCTGACGGTGTCGGTGATGAACAAGGTGCTCGGCGCGCAGGTGCTGACGGATGTGCAGACGTTCGCGGCCGCTTTCGACACGCTGTTCGGCGGGTTCCGCGAGCGGGCCGAGGAGACGGTGGCGGTGCTTCGGGAGCCGCACACGGCGTTCCTGGTGATCGCCTCACCACAGAACGACGCGTTGCGCGAGGCGTCGTACTTCACCGAGCGGCTTCGCGAGGAGCAGATGCCGCTGGCCGGCGTGGTTATCAATCGGGTGACCACCACCTACGCTCCGGAGCTGTCGGCCGAACGGGCCCGGGCTGCGGCCGAGCACCTCGAAGAGCAAGGCAAGTCGGAGCTGACCGCGGCGGTTCTCCGGCTCCACGCGGACCGGATGCAGCAGGTGGTCAGCGACCGCAAGCGAGCCGACCGCTTCCGCCGCGGCCACCGCTCCATCGCCGCCGTCTCCGTCCCGGCCCTGGCCGACGACGTCCACGACCTCGACGGCCTCCGCACCATCGCCACCCTCCTCGCCGGCTAACTCCCCGCTCGTCGGTCCCTTGTTCCCCGGCGTGTCGCGGTTCATCGGTCCCTAATGCCCCCGTCTCAGCGGGAGTCGGGCGCAGCTTGTACGGCGGCTGCCGCGGGGCAGGCGGACTGGCCCGGACGCGCCCCACTCACCAACTACTGGAGGCGGCCGGTCAACGGTCACGATCCACGGTCAAGTCGTCACCCTCAAGCAGGCTGCCCGGGCTTTGGCAAGTGGGGCAAGTCCGGTCTTGCGCAGCATCTGGCTGTTACGCCGGGGTCACTAGGGACCGACGAACCGCGACACGCCGGGGAACAAGGGACCGACGAAGGGGGTGGGTTCGCCGTGGGCGAACGTGGCGGGAGGGTGGGGTGGGGCGGGAATTAGGGGGCCGGGCCGATGGTTGAGCCTGTCAGACTCAATCTCTGTAGAGGGTGTGACAAAGCCGTGAGTGAGACATTGAACCTTCCCGTTCTGCCGCTTGACGACGTCGTAGTACTGCCCGGGATGGTCGTGCCGGTGCGGCTCGCCGACACCGAGGCGCGTGCCGCCATCGATGCGGCGCAGGCCTCGGGCCAGGACCAGGTGCTGCTGACGCCGCGTCTGGACGGGAAATATGCCAAGTCCGGGACGCTCGGCCAGATCGAGCAGATCGGCCGGTTGCCGGGTGGAGCCCAGGCAGCCGTGATCCGGGGTGTCAGCCGGGTCCAGATCGGCGCGGGGACCACTGGTCCCGGTGCGGCGCTCTGGGTCGGTGCGACGATCCTGGACGAGACCACCGACGAGAAGTCGGGCGAGCTCGCACGGGACTACAAGACGCTCGTGACGTCGGTACTGCAGCGCCGTGGGGCGTGGCAGGTGATCGATTCCGTGAAGCAGGTCGAGGATGCTGCCGAGCTGTCCGACCTGGCCGGCTACGCATCGTATCTGAACGGCGACCAGAAGTTATGGCTGTTGGAGACGCCGGACGTGTCCGAGCGGCTCGCGAAGCTGATCACTTGGGCGAAGGAGCACCTCGCGGAGCTCGAGGTCTCCGACACGATCAACAAGGATGTCCAGGAGGGCATGGAGAAGCAGCAGCGGGAGTTCCTGCTGCGCCAGCAGCTCGCCGCCATCCGCAAGGAATTGGCCGAGCTGGACGGGAAGACGGCCTCCGAGGAGGACGACTACCGGTCCCGGGTCGAGGCCGCTGACCTGCCGGAGCACGTCCAGAAGGCCGCACTGGCCGAGGTCGACAAGTTGGAGCGTACGGCGGAACAGTCGCCTGAAGTCGGCTGGATCCGCACCTGGCTGGACACCGTCCTCGAACTTCCGTGGAACGAGCGGACCGAGGACAGCTACGGCGTTGCCGAGGCTCGCGCGATCCTGGATGCGGACCACGCGGGTCTGGATGACGTGAAGGAGCGCATCACCGAGTACCTGGCCGTACGTCGGCGCCGGGCCGATCGTGGCCTGGGTGTCGTCGGCGGGCGGCGCAGTGGCGCCGTACTGGCTCTGGTCGGTCCGCCCGGCGTGGGTAAGACGTCGCTCGGTGAGTCCGTGGCTCGCGCGATGGGCCGCAAGTTCGTCCGGGTCGCCCTAGGTGGCGTCCGCGACGAGGCGGAGATCCGCGGCCACCGTCGCACGTACGTCGGCGCGCTGCCGGGCCGGATCGTCCGGGCCATCACCGAGGCCGGTTCGATGAACCCGGTGGTGTTGCTGGACGAGATCGACAAGGTGGGCGCCGACTACCGGGGTGACCCGACGGCCGCCCTGCTGGAGGTGCTGGACCCGGCGCAGAACCACACGTTCCGGGATCACTACCTGGAGGTCGAGCTGGACCTGTCCGACGTGGTCTTCCTGGCCACGGCGAACGTGCTCGACTCGATCCCGGCACCGCTGCTGGACCGGATGGAACTTGTGCAGCTCGACGGGTACACCGAGGACGAGAAGGTCGTCATCGCCCGCGACCACCTGCTCCCGCGTCAGCTGGACCGGGCCGGTCTGGCTGCCGACGAGACCACCATCGACGAGTCGGCGCTGCGGCTGCTGGCCGGCGAGTACACCCGCGAGGCCGGCGTACGTCAGCTGGAGCGGGCGATCGCCAGGGTGCTGCGCAAGGTGACCGCCAAGCTGGCGCTGGCCGACGAGGAGGCCCAGGCGTTGACAATCAGCGCCGGTGACCTGAAGGGCTACCTGGGGTCGCCGAAGTTCGCGCCGGAGTCGGCCGAGCGTACGGCGCTGCCGGGCGTGGCGACGGGTCTGGCCGTCACCGGTGCCGGCGGTGACGTCCTCTTCATCGAGGCGTCGCTGGCGGACAAGGAGACCGGCCCGACCGGGGTCACGCTGACGGGGCAGCTCGGCGACGTGATGAAGGAATCGGCGCAGATCGCCCTGTCGTATCTGCGGTCGCACGGTGCGGAGCTGGGCCTGCCGGTCGGTGACCTGGCTGAGCGCAACACGCACATCCACGTACCTGCCGGAGCTGTCCCGAAGGATGGACCGAGCGCGGGAGTCACGATGACGACCGCACTGGCCTCGCTGTTGTCCGGGCGACCGGTTCGCTCGGAAGTGGCGATGACCGGTGAGGTGTCGCTGACCGGACGGGTGCTGCCGATCGGTGGCGTGAAGCAGAAGTTGCTCGCCGCGCACCGGGCCGGGCTGACCACCATCCTGATCCCGAAGCGGAACGAGCCGGATCTGGAGGACGTGCCGGAGTCCGTGCTCTCGGAGCTGACCGTGCACCCGGTGAGCGACGTCCGCGAGGTGCTCGAGCTGGCGCTGGAGCCGGCACAGGCCGATGCGCGGCAGTACGCCGCATAGCCGCCGCGCCGGCCGGTGGGACCACCCTTGCGGTGGCCCGCCGGCCGGCGTACGGACGTCTGAATTCACGCTCAGGTTGACGTGAGATAGGTCACATCCGGCAATTCGGAGTAGTGCTTTGATCACGTACGCTTACCGTCATGCGCGTAAGGGAGAAGGACGATCGGGGCGTCGCCCAATCGGTGGTGTTGTTCCTTGGGGTGAGCGTGCTTTCGGGCGCGCTGGCCGCCGGGCTGGCGATCCCGTTCGCCGGACTGGCCGGATTCGGCACCCAGAATGTGGCAAAGAGTCTGCAGTCTCTGCCACAGGAACTGCAGATCGATGCGGTGGCGGAGAAGAGCAAGATCATCGCCGCCGACGGCAGCTGGATCGCGAACCTCTTCGAGGAGAACCGGATCCCGGTCCAACTGGACCAGATCAACCCGATCATGCGCAAGGCGATCGTCGCGATCGAGGACGACCGCTTCTATGAGCACGGCGCCCTGGACGCGAAGGGCACGCTCCGCGCGATGGTCCGCAACCAGAGCCAGGGCTCGGTGCAGCAGGGTGGCTCCAGCATCACCCAGCAGTACGTGAAGATGACCCTGGTCGACCAGGCCAAGACCGCCCTCGAGGTCAAGGCAGCCACGGCCGAGACGTACCAGCGCAAGCTGACCGAGCTGCGCTACGCGGTGGCGGTCGAGAAGCAATACACCAAGGACCAGATCCTGGAGAAGTACCTGAACCTGGTCAACTTCGGCGACGGCTCGTACGGCGTCCAGGCCGCGGCGCAGCACTACTTCAGCACCAGCGCCAAGAACCTGACTCTGCCGCAGGCGGCGATGCTGGCCGGCCTGGTGAAGAACCCGACCGGCTACGACCCGACGAACGACCCCAAGCGAGCCAAGGACCGCCGCGACACAGTGCTCAAGCGGATGCAAGAGCTCAACATCATCACCGCGAAGCAGGCCGCTGCCGCCATCAGGACCCCGGTGATCAACCTCAAGAGTGTCTCCGTGGTGCCGAACGGGTGCGCCTCGTCGAGGTACCCGTTCTACTGCGATTACGTCGTCTCCAGGTTGCTGCTCAATCCCGCCCTCGGTAAGGACGCCGCTGCGCGTGAGCACTACATCAAGACCGCGGGCATCACCGTGAAGACCTCGCTGGACCCCAAGATCCAGGCCGCCGCGCAGGCCTCCATCAACCAGCACACCAAACCCACCGACAACACGATCGCCGCGCTCACCATCGTCCAGCCAGGCACCGGTCTGGTGAAGGCGATGGTGCAGAGCAAGCCCTACGGCAACGGGAAGAATCAGACCGCTTACAACTACAACGTCGAGAAGTCCTACGACGGTGGGTACGGCGGGTTCCAGAACGGTTCGACGATGAAGGCGTTCACCATCGCGGCCGCGATCAAACAGGGCATCCCGCTCAACTACAAGATCAACTCGCCGTCGCCGATCGACCTCAGCGGCAAGAAGTTCAAGACCTGCACCGGCAGGGTGTCGGACCCGAACTACCACCCGGTGAACTCGACCAAGAGCGGCAACCTGACCATGCTCGACGCGGCCAGGTACTCCACCAACACCTATTTCCTGCAGTTGTCGCTGAAGACCGGGCTCTGCGCGGTGGCCACCGTCGCCGCCGACCTCGGCATGTACGACGCCCAGACCCAGGAGCCTCTTCAGCAGGTGCCCTCGATGACGCTCGGCGTCGGCCTGGTCACCCCGTTGATGTTGTCCAACGCCTACGCGACCTTCGCCGCCCGCGGGACGTACTGCTCACCGTTGGTGGTCACCGCGGTGGCCGACAAGGCGGGTAAGCCGATCAAGACCCCGGGCATCTCCTGCAAGCAGGCACTGACACCCGCCGTTGCCGACGGTGTGAACCGTGTGCTGCACGGGGTGATGGAGCCGGGCGGCACCGGTGGCAGGTTGAAGTTCGGCAGCAGCGACCTGGCCGGCAAGACCGGAACCATCAATCAGAACCTGGCTGTCTGGTACTCCGGCTACTCCTCCAGCCTCGCTGCCGCAGCGGTTGTGGCCGACGCCACCCCGCCTTACACGAACCTCATGTATGGCCACAACCTGGACGGCATTGACATCGCCGACCCGACCGGCTCCGGGACTGCAGGACCGATCTGGAAGACCGCGATGGAGGGTGCCCTCAAGGGCCTGCCAGTGACGCACTTCGTGGCCCCGAGCGACAAGACCATCCGTGGCAACGTCAAGAACATCCCGTCCGTCAGCGGCATGAGCCCCCAGGAGGCGACCAACGCTCTGCAGCAGGCCGGCTTCCAGGTGACTGTCGCGTCCGGTCAGGTCAACTCACCTGAGGCCGCGGGCACGGTTGCCTACACCAACCCACGCAGAAGCGACGGTGCTCCCGACGGCTCCCTGATCACGCTCTACATCTCCAACGGCAACAGCGGCAAGAAGACCACGCCGCCCTCCACACCGATCACGCCACCGACGTCCAAACCCCCCAAGAAGGCGCCCTGCCCGCCCTGGAACCCGAAGTACCCGAAATGCTGACCTCAGCCGGCGAGTTGTCGCTTGACCTCGGATGAGACGGCGCCGCCGTCGGCTTTGCCCTTGACCTTAGGCTGCAGGGCGCCCATCACCTTGCCGATGCCGCGCGGGCCCAGCTCGGCCGCGCCGGTGGCCGCGATGGTCTCGGTGACCAGGGCTGCGATCTCCTCGGCGGTGAGCTGCTCCGGCAGGTACTCGGCCAGGATGTCCGCCTCGGCCTGCTCCTTCACCGCGAGCTCCTCACGACCGGCCTCCCGGTACGCCGTCACCGACTCGCGGCGCTTCTTCGCCTCGGCACCCAGCACGTCGATGACCTCCGCGTCGGATAGGTCGCGGGCCTCCTTGCCGGCGACCTCCGCCTTCGTCACGGCGGTCAGCGCCATCCGCAGGGTCGACTTGCGCAGCTCGTCGCGCGCCTTGAGGGCGGCGGTCATGTCGTCGTGCAGGCGCTGCTTCATCTCGGAGTTGGACATGCCCACGATTGTGGCAGGCTGGTGAAATGAGTTTTCGCGGGCTTGCCAGGTCGACGCTGAAGTCCACCGCGGTCGTCGCCGCCGCGGGTGCCGTCTGTGTCGCGTACGCCGCAGCCATAGAGGTGCGCTGGTTCACGCTGCGCAGATTCACGGTGCCGGTGCTGCCGCAGGGCGTAGACCCGCTGAAGGTGCTGCACCTGTCAGACCTGCACTTGATGCCGACCCAGGAACGCAAGATCAGTTGGGTCAACGAGCTGGCCCAGCTCGAGCCCGACCTGGTCGTCACCACCGGCGACAACATCTCCAGCCAGGCCTCGGTGCCACCACTGATCCGCGCGTACGGCGACCTGCTGGACCTGCCCGGCGTCTTCGTATTCGGCTCGAACGACTACTGGAAGCCGCAGTTCAAAAACCCGGTGTACTACCTGCTGCCGTCACAGGCACGGCGATATCCGCAGCGTGAACCGGATCTGCCGTTCGAGCGGATGCGCACGGCCTTCAAGAGTCGGGGCTGGATCGACCTCAACAACGACAGGGCCACCTTGAAGGTGAACGGTCTGCGCCTCAACTTCGGTGGGACGGACGACGCGCACATCGGGCGTGACCGGTACGAGGAGATCGCCGGCCCGGTGGACCCCACGGCCGACCTGTCGATCGGGGTCACCCACGCGCCGTACCAGCGGGTGCTGAACGCATTCGTGGACGACGGCTACCCGTTGGTGCTGGCCGGGCACACACACGGCGGCCAACTGGCGGTGCCGATCTACGGCGCCCTGGTGACGAACTGCGACCTGGACACGTCCCGAGTGAAGGGGCTCAGTACGTGGGGGCACGACGGCCGCCAGGCGGCTTTGCATGTGTCGGCCGGACTGGGCGCTTCGCCGTACGCGCCGGTGCGGTTCGCCTGCCGGCCGGAGGCCACTCTGCTGACGTTGGTGCCGCGGGTTAACCCGATTTCGCCGCGGCCGGAGGCACATGTAAGCTAACGCCGACTTCGGGCTGTGGCGCAGCTTGGTAGCGCGCGTCGTTCGGGACGACGAGGTCGCAGGTTCAAATCCTGTCAGCCCGACCATCCTCAGGGCCAGTCACTTCACCGTGACTGGCCCTGAGTGTTTCCCGAGCGGGCGGTCTTGTCGATAGCCTGCGGCGATGAGCGACAGCGAGGGCGACGAGGAGGTCACTCGGGGCATGCCGGCGGATTTGGAGGCGGCGCTCGAGCAGGAGGACGCCGAGGACGAGGCTGCGGCCGATGAGGGCCGGTACGACGCTCCGCCGCTGCCGCCGCTGCTGATCCTCGCCGTGGTCGGGCTGCTGTGCGGCTTCGCCACGGTCGCGCTGGTCTGGCTCAGCGAGCGAGGCTGCGACCGGATCCGGGACACCCCGAACTGTGGCGCGCTCGGTCTCCCCCTGCTGGTGTTGACCGTGATCATCACGATCGTGCTGGGGGCGCTCGCTCTCAGCCGGCTCGGGATGCCTCAGCCGCGGCTCGTTGCTTTCCTGGGCGTCATGTTCATGCTGCTGATCGTGGTCGGTCTGCTGTCGGGCCAACTGTTCTCCACCTGGGCGTTGCTCGTCGTACCGGTGTTGACCGCAATCACGTTCCTGGTGGCGCACCTCGTCGCGGGGCGGCTGGAGCGGGCCGATGCCTGAGCTGCCCCGCTACCGCTGCCGGCGCACCGGTCAGCCCCTGCCGATCGACGGGACGCTCACCCATCCGGCCTGGACAGAGGCGCCCTGGACCGAGGACTTCGTCGACATCTCCGGACCCGACCAGCCGGTGCCGCGGTTCCGTACCAGGACCAAGCTGCTCTGGGACGACGACTTCCTGTACGTCGGCGCGCAGCTGGAGGAGCCGCACGTCTGGGCAACGATGAGCGAGCGCAACACGATGCTCTTCAAAGAGAACAACTTCGAGGTGTTCCTGGACCCTGACGGGGACGGCGAGAACTACTACGAGTTCGAGATCAACCCGCTCGGCACCATCTGGGAGCTCACCCTGCCGAAGCCGTACGCGCTGGGCGGCGAGGCGATCGACCCGACCAACCTGCCGGGCCTGCGCACCGCCGTACACCTGGACGGCACGCTCAACGACCCGGCGGACACCGACCGGGGCTGGTCGGTGGAGATCGCCTTGCCGTGGGCCGCGCTGGCGTCGTACAACGTGGGTCGTCCGACACCGCCGGCTGCCGGTGACGAGTGGCGGATGAACCTGATGCGGGTGGAATGGCCCCATGAGGTTGTCGACGGGGCGTACCGCAAGGGCGTCGGGGAGGACCATTGGGTCTGGTCGCCGCAGTACACGGTGGACATGCACAAGCCAGAGCACTGGGGCGTGCTGGAGTTTGTGGCTTAACTCATCTCGATGCGTTCCATCCCACCGGTTAGTGTCGGCAGCACACCGCCACCGAACTCCAACGGAGCAGCCTGATGGACAAGACGTACGACTCGCCGCAGGCCGCGGTCGACGACATCGGCGACGGCGCGAGCCTCGCGGTCGGCGGCTTCGGGCTGTGCGGCAACCCGATGCAGCTGATCAGCGCGATCCATGACCGGGGCGTGAGCGGCCTCAGCGTCGTCTCGAACAACTGCGGCGTGGACGACTGGGGTCTCGGCGTCCTGCTCGCCGACAAGCGGATCGCCAAAATGACCTCGTCGTACGTCGGGGAGAACAAGGAGTTCGCGCGGCAGTTCCTGACCGGAGAACTGGAGGTCGAGCTGACGCCGCAAGGCACACTGGCGGAGAAGCTTCGCGCCGGTGGCTGCGGGATCGCGGCGTTCTTCACCCTCGCGGGGGTCGGGACGCAGGTGGCCGAGGGCGGGCTGCCGCAGAAGTACAACCCGGACGGCTCGGTGGCAAAGGCCTCGGAGCCGAAGGAGACGCGCGAGATCAACGGCACGACGTACGTGCTGGAGGAGTCGATCACCACCGATTTCGGCCTGGTGCACGCGCTCAAGGGCGACACCCACGGCAACCTGATCTTCGACCGGAGCGCGCGCAACTTCAACCCGCTGGCCGCGATGGCCGGCCGGATCACCATCGCCCAGGTGGAAGAGCTGGTCCAGCCGGGCGAGCTGGACCCGGACGAGATCCACCTGCCGGGGGTGTACGTCCAGCGAATCGTTGCTGTCGGCAAGGACATCGAGAAGCGGATCGAGAAGCGCACCGTGCAACCGCGGGCAGCCTACGAGGCCGCGCGCGAGAAGCTGGAGGCCTGAGCCATGCCACTGACTCGTGAGCAGATGGCCGCCCGTGCGGCGTCTGAACTGGAGGACGGCTCCTACGTCAACCTGGGCATCGGCCTGCCGACCCTCGTCCCGAACTACATCCCGGACGGCGTCACCGTCGTCCTGCAGAGCGAGAACGGCATACTCGGCGTCGGGCCGTACCCGGTCGAAGGCGACGAGGACCCGGACCTGATCAACGCCGGCAAGGAGACCGTCACGACGTTGCCGGGCGCATCCTTCTTCGACTCGTCGCTGTCCTTCGGGATGATCCGCGGCGGCGCCATCGACGCGGCCATCCTGGGCGCGATGCAGGTGTCGGCCACCGGCGACCTGTCGAACTGGATGATCCCGGGCAAGATGGTCAAGGGGATGGGCGGCGCCATGGACCTGGTACACGGCGCGAAGAAGGTGATCGTGCTGATGGAGCACATCGCCAAGGACGGGTCGCCCAAGATCCTCGAGGAGTGCGACCTGCCGTACACCGGCCGGGGCGTGGTCAACCGGATCATCACCGACCTCGCAGTGCTCGACATCACCGAAGACGGGCTGCAACTGGTCGAGCTCGCCGATGGCGTCACCTTCGACGAACTCCAGGAGAAGACCGGCGCGCCGATCAAGCAATGAACCGTACGTCGGGGTGGCGCGGCGACGCGCCGTCCCAAAGTTTGCTCCGCCGGCCCCGGAGGTGTTGGTCGAAAAACGCCGGTAGGTAGCTGCGGAGTGCGCGCAGGATCCGCTCGGGACCGACCGTGCCGATGGTCGTGGCCAGCAACTCGGGCGGTACCTCGAAGAAGCGGCGGAACCACGGGATCAGCGCCTGGTGGTCGATGAACGTGTAGTGCATCCCCGCCGGCACGTTCAAGTCCCGCTTCCAGCCCGTCGAGTGGTCCCAGAACAGGCCCCACGACCGCTCGGTCCGATGGGTCTGCGGCCCGCCGTCCGGACCGGTTCCGCCCGCGCCCATCAGCAGGAACGGCCGGTCCACACCATGCTGGACAGTCGGCGACGCGGCACCGTCCGGGTAGCCGTAGCCGAGCGTGCCGTCCAGGTCGATCCCCGCCTTCACCCGCCCGTCGACGTCCATCACATCGGCCGCGGTGATACCTCCCGCGGAATGCCCGTAAATGCCGACCCGTTGGAGGTCCAACATCTGGCCCAGGCCGGCAGGCAGCCGCCGCTTCTCGGCATCGGGGTTCCCACCGGCTGCCAGAACGGCCAGGGAGTCCAGCACGAACCGCACGTCGGCCACCCGGGTTGCCCGGGCCATCAGGGCGTACTCGCCCTGCGGCAGGGTCTGCACCTCGAGCCGCCCACCCGGGAACTCCACCCCGGCCACCTCGTAGGTGTGGTCGATCGTCACCACTACGTACCCGCGGCTGGCGAACTCCGCGACCAGGATCGACCCCAGGCCGCGCGGGACTCCGAACCCGGGTGAGAAGAGCAGCACCGGCCGCCGCCCCCAACTCCCACTCACCGGCGCCAACAGACCGGCGTGACTCCTCGCCCCCACCCAGTCGACCGCCTCGACAGGTTGCTGCAGAGCCACCGCGGCGCCCTCAGCGTACAGCTCGGCAGTCTGCGGCGGGAGGTACGGCGCAGGCGCGACCGGGCCGCCTCGAGACGGATACCAGATGCTGATCATCAACTCGCGTGAGCGGCCGGGGACGTACGAGTCGTCCCGGTCGCGGTCGATGAGATGAAGCTCAGTGGTCCCGACCGGGAACGGGCCGGTCGGCCGCGGGAACCGTAGTTGCACCGGCTTCCGCGCCGCCCGGGTCCTGGCTGCGGAACGAGTCCCGATGGGCTCGGTCGTGGCCGTCTTGGTGGAGAGGAGGGGGCCCAGCGAAGCGGTGACCGTGGCACCGAGCAGAATGCGACGAGTAAGCATGCCCCCGACTCTCGCCGCCCGACCGCCTCTGCCGCCTCTGCCGAACGCCACCCCTTACTACTGCCGATCGTCACCTGTGCAGCATTTGGTCTCAGCTGGTACTTGTGGGGATGCTAGGCCTGGAGATCAGAGTTGACCGCCCAACCTGATGATGAGGAGACCATGCTCGACGTGTTCGTGATCGGTGGCGTCGGTATCGACACGATCGTGCGGGTGCCAGAGTTGCCGCTACCGCCGCGCGAGACAGTCCGGGTCGAGCCGGTCGAGTCCTACGTGGGACACACGGGGCACGGCGTCGCGCTCGGCTGCCACCTGCTCGGCCTCAGCACGGGCCTGGCGGACGTGATCGGCGCCGATGCCGAGGGAGCGCGGATCCGCCGGACCTACCAGGAGCTCGGCCTACCGCTCTCGGCAGCGGTCCACCCGAGCGGTACGCGGCGGTCGGTCAACCTGGTGTCTCCGGACGGCCGGCGCGTTTCCCTGTACGACGGCCGGCACCCGGCGGAGATGCTGGTGGACCCGGACCTGTGGCGCGACAGCGTCGTACAGGCTCGTCATGTGCATGTCTCCATCATGGATTTCGCTCGACAGGCTCTGCCGGACACGACCGCGGCGCAGTGCACGGTGTCGACCGACCTGCACGACTGGGACGGGGAGAACGAGTACCACCGGGACTTCGCTTTGGCAGCCGACCTGGTCTTCGTCTCCACCAGCGCCCTGACCAAGCCGGTGGACGTTCTCGCCGACCGGCTCTTCACCGATGGCCACGCCAGTGCGGTGATCGCGATGGCCGGCTCCGAAGGTAGCCATCTGGTGGTTCGTGGAGAGAAGCTCGTCCAGGTGCCGGCTGTCGAGCTCCCCGATCGGCCAGTAGTGGATACCAACGGCGCCGGCGACGCGTATGTATCAGCCTTCCTTGCGACCTGGCTGGACGGCGCGAGCTGGAAGGACGCGGCGCATGCGGGATCCATCGCCGGCGCTTGGGCGTGCGGCTCCTATGGCACCCACACCGACCTCATTCCCGCCGAGACACTGCATACCCTCACGCATTAGCTCCGGGTCAGCGGGGGATACAAGGCCTGCGCGCTGCCGCGGCGGAAGAGTTGCGCCGGACGACCACCGTCCCGGGTCGTGGTCGCCCCGAGCGGTTCGACGAAGCCGTCGGTCTTGGTGGCCTTGCGATGGAAGTTGCGCGGGTCCAGCGGTGTACCCCAGACGGCTTCGTAGATTCCGCGCAGCTCGGAGATGGTGAACTCGTCGGCGCAGAATGCCGTCGCGAGCGGCGAGTACTCCAGCTTGGCCCGGGCCCGTTCGACTGAGTCCGTGAGAATCCGGTAATGGTCGAACGCGAGCCGCCGCGGATCGGCCAGCACCTCCGCGACCGGAACCCAACTGGCCGCCGCGGCATCGGTGCCGGCCACCGGCGCGGGCAGATCCGGGATTAGCGCCAGGTAGGCCACGCTCACCACCCGGCCACGCGGGTCTCGCCCCGGTTCTCCGTACGTCGCGACCTGCTCAAGGTGGATCCGGTCGGCTACCAGCCCGGTCTCCTCCGCCAGTTCGCGCCGGGCGGCGACCGCGAGATCCTCCTCCGGCCGCACGAATCCACCTGGCAAGGCCAAGCGCCCCTTGTACGGCGGGATGCCGCGGCGGATCAGCAACACCTCCAGCGCACCGGCGCGCACAGTCAGGATCACCAGGTCGGCGGCAACGCCCAACGGCACGAACTCCATGAACTGCCACTCTAATCGTCACCTTGACGAAAAGCCATTGCCACTCTTATCGTCAAACTGACGACAACGAAGGAGCATGAAGTGGCCGACATCAGCCGGTTCGGATTCATCAGTCACCTGCGCGCCAACCCGACCACCCACGTCCGGCACCTGCGCAATGGCAAGCTCGCCCACGACGGTGCCGGCCAGGCCTTCTGGTTCCGGCCGCTGAACTCGTCACTGAGCGAGATCCCGATCGACGACCGGGAGCAGCCGCTGATGTTCCACGGCCGGACCGTGGACTTCCAGGACGTCGCTGTGCAGGCCACGGTGACCTATCGGGTGATCGACCCGGCCCTCGCTTCGACCCGCCTGGACTTCGGGATCGATCCAGCCAACGGGCTATGGCGGTCCTCCCCGCTGGAGCAGCTCGGTGGGCTCCTGACCGAGCTCGCCCAGCAGACCGCGCTCGACCTACTGGCCCGGATGACGCTCACCCAGGCGCTGTCCGAGGGGATGACCTCCCTGCGACAGGCGGTCGGCAGCGGCCTGCGGGACGACCAGCGGCTGACCAACATCGGGATCGGCGTCGAGGATGTCCGGGTGGTCGCCGTACGGGCTGAGAGCGACGTGGAGCGGGCTCTGCAGACTCCCACCCGGGAGCAGGTCCAGCAGGCAGCCGACAAGGCGACGTACGAGCGACGCGCGATGGCAGTCGAGCGGGAGCGATCGATCGCCGAGAACGAACTGCAGAACCAGATAGAGCTGGCCCGACGGGAGGAGCAGTTGGTCACCCAGCAAGGTCAGAACGAACGCCTGCGCGCGACCGAAGCGGCTGCGGCCGGGCGGATCGAGACCGAGGCTGCCGCCGGACGGAAGCGGGTGCTCGGTGCCGCCGAGGCAGCGGCGGAGAAGGCGCTGCTGGAGGCCTACCAGGAGCTCGACCAGGGCACGATCCTGGCGCTGGCGATCAAGCAGGGTGCGCTGCCGGAGATCGGCACACTGAACCTGACGCCGGATCTACTCACCCCGCTGCTGGCCCGGCTGACCGAGGGTCGGGCGTGAGCCTGCCGCCTCGGGCGGTCGTGGTTCACCGGGCGACTGAGCTCACCGAGCTGGTCGCTCGGCACGGCACCCGCCAGCAGGCCGGCTTCTTCCTGACCAGTCGCGGTCGGTCTCTGGAAGAGCTCGAGCAACGCCACGACGCCCAGCAGGCAGCACTGGCTAACGTGTCGGCGGCGATCCCGCTGGACTGGCGCCGAGCCGTTGCCGAGCGCAATGACCTGGACCGATTCGTGTTCGGTCCGGAGGACGTGGTGATCGCGGTTGGTCAGGACGGCCTGGTGGCGAACGTGGCGAAGTACCTCGACGGCCAGCCG
Source organism: Kribbellaceae bacterium (assembly GCA_033851055.1). Classification (GTDB taxonomy): domain Bacteria; phylum Actinomycetota; class Actinomycetes; order Propionibacteriales; family Kribbellaceae; genus Kribbella. The sequence continues at coordinate 31,762 of JAWWPC010000123.1, forward strand.
GTGGTCGGCATCAATCCTGACCCCGGCCGCAACCCCGGCGTACTGGTACGCCATCCACCTGCTGCGACGGCCAAGTTGCTAACGATGCAGGGGCCATCGGAATCGCGGACGATGGTGGTTGCCCAGACCGACGACGGCCAACGCCTGCTCGCCCTCAACGAGGTGTACGTCGGGCATCGCAGCCACCAGTCCGCGCGATACCGGTTGATCACGCCCGACGGTTTCGAGGAGCGGCAGTCATCGTCCGGGATCCTGACCGGGACCGGCACGGGCTCCACCGGCTGGTGCCGCTCGGCCTGGCAGGAGCGCAAAAGCCCGCTCACCCTGCCTGCCGTGACCGAGCCGGCACTCTGCTGGTTCGTTCGCGAAGCCTGGCCGTCACCGGCGACCGGGACCACCTGCACCGAGGGTCTGTTGAAGGGCTCGCAGCGGCTGACGATCGTCGCCGAATCCGACCTGGTCGTGTTCGGCGACGGCATGGAGAGCGACACCCTGAGTCTTGGCTGGGGCGAGGGCCTGGACCTCAGGACTGCCGACACCCGACTCGATCTGGTCCGCTGAAGCTGTACCCAAGGGACCGATGAATGGCGACACGCCGGGTAACAGAGGACCGATGATTGTGGGGGGTCATTAGGCGGCGGCCTGGGCGGGGGCGATGGTGGTGGACCAGGCGGAGTACAACCTGCGCGCTGAGCCGCCGATCGGGCCGACCGCGGCGAACACGTCACCCCGCCGCGCAGGCCGGGCACTCCCGACGGCCGCGATCGCCTGGTCCGCCGTACCGATGGTCGAGGAACAGACGTCGAGGATGTAGTCCGGCACCTCGAGCTTCGGATCCACACAGCCGACCAGCGGTACGCCGACCGCCGCGACGATGGGGAAGACCGTGCCCGGGATGCCGATCGCGCACTCTGCCGTCGCGGAGGCCTGCACGGACGGGACCGGGCTGATCTCGTACTGCTCCCACAGCGTCCTGTCCTCGCGCGGGTGCAGGCCGACCACGATGTGCTTGCCCGCGGCCTCGAGCTTGGCCGCCGCGTCGAGCAGTAGCTGCGTGCCGGGCGCCGCCCCACCGGTCGGGTCCGGATGGGTGACGCTGGTGAGGACCAGCACGCGATCGCTCTGCGGGCTGTACTTCGGCAGGTCGTCGGTCTGCGGCGAACCGACCATGCGGACCTGATGCTCCCAGCCCAGGTACGCCGCGAACACATCTGACTCGGCGGGTGACGCCGCGGTGACGAGCTCGAGCCGGTGCCGGAACTCGTGCGCCCGGAGCGCCTCCGTCGGCTGCAGGTAGGCCAGCGAGCTCGCGGCCAGCGGCAGCCGGGGCAAGGCCGCGGCAGAGTCCGCCGGCCAGTCCGCCGCACCGCTGACGATCAGCAGGTCAGCCGCCGGTACGTCGTCCAGCGTCGCGACCGTGACCGGGTCCGTCGGAGAGACGCCCGACCGGTCCGGCACCAGCTGCACCAGGTCCCAGCCTCGGCGGGCGGCCTCTGCCAGCAACGGCAGCGCGTGGTAGGTGCCCCACGGCTCATTGGTTGCCAACAGCACGCGCTTCCTCCGCCGGCCAGCAGTAGAGGCCATAGCGGGAAGGCACGGTGCGACGGCCGCCAGGCCGAGACCTAGTCCGCCGGATCTGAGCAGGGTGCGTCGCGTCATCGTCATGACCCCGACGCTAGAACGGGCTGCACTCTGCCGGGTGAACAGCGCCAGAACAACGATCAGACAAACTGGACCCTGGAGGGCGTCAGGGGGTGAAGACCGCGGTCAGCGGGGGCTTGTGGGCTGCGTTGCTGATCGGGGCCAGGGCGTACATGTCCGTCAGGGTGCTCAGCAGGTTGTACTGGTTGGT
>JAWWPC010000134.1:0-16459 GCA_033851055.1 Kribbellaceae bacterium
ATGTCGTCCAGGACACGTTGCCGACGCCTTCTGAGGTACGCCGGACCTCGACGTTGCCGACCGGGCCGGATTCACCGGCCAGCTCGATCACGAAGTTCACCACGGCCCGGTCGTCGGCGTACTGGCGATGCCAGCGCTCCACGGCCTCGGCCAGACCGGACCGCAGCGGGATGCCGGGGAAGTCGAACCAGCGGACCATCTCGTCGTCGGCGAGCGCGTGCGCGGAATCGATGTCCTCGGTGCGCCACGGCCGCAGCGTTAGGTCGCCGTCGGTGAGCGTGGGCTGGGGAGGAACGGCGGTCACGGCTGGAACGCTACCGCAGCCCGGCAACCGCCGGTGGTGGGCGCCGGGGTGTCAGCCGTTGTAACGAAGCCAGACCGCGCCGAGCGGGGGTACGGACAGTTCGGCGCTGCTGTCCATTCCGTGCCAACCTGGCCCGTCCGCGTCGAGTCCGCCGAAGTTGCCGACGCCGGAGCCGCCGTACACGGGGGCATCGGTGTTGACCACCTCGTCCCAGCGGCCGGCGTACGGGAGGCCGAGCCGGTAGCCGTGGTGCGGGATCGCCGAGAAGTTGACCACGCAGGCCAGCGTCGGATCACCCTCGTTGCCGTACCGGACGAATGAGAAGACGTTGTTGCCGGCATCGTTCGCGTCGATCCAGGAGAACCGCTCCGGGATGTGGTCGTTGGCCCACAGCGCCTTCATATCGCGGTAGGTCCGGTTGAGGTCCTTGACGAGTTGCTGCAGGCCCTGGTGATCGGCGTGGTCGAGGAGCCACCAGTCCAGCTCGCCCTTCTCCGACCACTCCGACTCTTGGCCGAACTCGCAGCCCATGAAGAGAAGTTGCTTGCCCGGATGGGCCCACATCAGCGCCAGGTAGGCGCGCAGGTTCGCCAACTGCTGCCAACGGTCGCCCGGCATCTTGCGGAGCAGCGAGCCCTTGCCGTGCACCACCTCGTCGTGCGACAGCGGCAGCACGAAGTTCTCGGAGTAGGCGTACATCATCGAGAACGTCAGCTCATGGTGGTGGTACTGCCGGTAGATCGGCTCATGCTCCAGATAGCGCAGCGAGTCGTTCATCCAGCCCATGTTCCACTTGAAGCCGAAGCCGAGGCCGCCCAGATGGGTCGCGCGGGTGACACCCGGCCAGGAGGTGGACTCTTCTGCCACGGTGATGACACCTGGTACTTGCTTGTAGAGGGTGGCGTTCATCTCCTGGAGAAACGAGACCGCCTCCAGGTTCTCGCGGCCGCCGTACTGGTTCGGCACCCACTGGCCATCTTTGCGGGAGTAGTCCAGGTAGAGCATCGAGGCGACCGCGTCGACGCGCAGCCCGTCGATGTGGAACTCCTCGGCCCAGTAGAGCGCGTTCGCGACCAGGAAGTTCCGCACCTGGGGCCGGCCGAAATCGAACACCAGCGTGCCCCAGTCGGGCTGCTCGCCGCGGCGCGGATCCGGGTGCTCGTACAGCGACGTCCCGTCGAACCGGGCCAGCGCCCAGGCGTCCTTCGGGAAATGCGCCGGCACCCAGTCGACGATCACGCCGATGTTTGCCTGGTGCAACGAGTCCACCAGGAACCGGAAGTCGTCCGGGTCGCCGAACCGTGACGTCGGCGCGAAGTACGACGTCACCTGGTAGCCCCACGAGCCGCCGAACGGGTGCTCCATCACCGGCATGAACTCCACGTGGGTGAAGCCCATCTCGGTGACATAGCTGACCAGCTCGGTGGCGAGATCGCGGTACGACCTGGCCTTGCGCCACGAGCCGAGATGCACCTCGTAGACGCTCATCGGCTCGGCGTACGCCTGGGCCTGGGCGCGGTGATCGAGCCACTCGCGGTCCTTCCACTCGTACGTCGACTCGTGCACGACCGAGGCGTTCGCCGGGGGAGTCTCGGCCAGGTTTGCCATCGGGTCGGCCTTCTGCCGCCAGACGCCGTCGCGGCCGCAGATGTCGAACTTGTACCGGGTGCCCGGGCCGACACCAGGGACGAACAGCTCCCACACGCCGGACGAGCCCATCGTGCGCATCGGGTGCGCCCGGCCGTCCCAGAAATTGAAGTCCGCGGTGAGCCGGATGCCCTGCGCGTTCGGCGCCCAGACGGCGAACGACGTCCCCGTCACCGTGCCGGTCGGTCCGTCATACCGGCGGACATGCGCGCCGAGCACAGTCCAGAGCTGCTCGTGCCTGCCCTCACCGATCAGATGCAGGTCCACCTCGCCGAGGGACGGCAGATACCGGTACGGGTCGTCGACCTCGAGCGCCGGGCCGTCCGTGTAGGTCACCTCGAGCCGGTAGTCCGGCACCTTGTCGACGGGCAGTACGCCGACCCAGACACCTTCGTACTCGTGCTGCAATTCGACCCTCTGGTCCTCATAGATCGCGGTCACGGAACTGGCGAACGGCCGCAGAGCGCGAAGCGTCACCGCCCCGTCGCCGAGGTGCGGCCCGAGGATCTGGTGCGGGTCGTGATGCGTGCCGCTGACCAGCCGTTCGAGCTGTCCACCAGCCACGGGCACCGCCTTGCTCTTCGGCCGTACCGGTGTGCTCTGCGTGGCGTTACGCTCGCTCGAATCCATACACTCCATCCTGCCCGATCAAAGCTTCATCTACCGCACGTCTGGTACCCCAAGCCTCAGCCGGTACACACTGTCCGTCACCGCGCGCCGACCGACCGGACGTCGACGCGCACAAACCCGCCCCAGTCAGCAGTCCTCACGCTCAGAACGGACCCTCACTCCAGGCTTATGCACGGTGGCAGTCCGGACCGTGGCGACGCTGGACCGACGCCACTTCAGCGTCGTCCGCCCCCTGCATGTCGAGGCTTTCGAATTGCTTCCATAGCTCTCCCGTTACCCCGCCGCAGTGCTATCCGGCGCTGAGTTGGGCTGCGGCGGCGAGCGGGATGGGCAGCCAGTTAGGCCGGTTGCGTGCCTCGTACAACGTTTCGTAGATGACCTTGTCGGCCAGGAAGGCGTTCAGCAGAACGTCCTGGTCCCTCGGATCGGAGCCGGCCACTTCGGCGTACCCGGCGCAGAACGCGTCCTGGTTGCGTTCCACCCATTCGGCTGCCCGGTAGGCGATCTGCGGGTCGCCCTGGTGGTCGGCCAGCAGGCTGCGGGCTGCGTAGTCGAAGGAGCGCAGCATGCCGGCGATGTCCTTGATCGAGGTGTCCAGCGCACGCCGCTCGATCAGTGACTTGGCCGGCTCGCCCTCGAAATCGATCAGCTTCCAGCCGTCGAGGGTGCGCAACACCTGCCCGAGGTGATAGTCGCCGTGGATCCGCTGCACCGGCACCGGTTCGTCGTACGCCGCGAGGGCGTCGAAGGCGCGGCTGAGTCCCTCGGCGAACTCGCCGAGCGCGGGCACGGCCTCCACGGCGACAGTCAGCCGGCGTCGCATCGCCGCGGCATTGCGAGCCATCTGCTCCGATTCCCAGACATCCGTGCCGAGGGCCTTGGCCAGCTCGGCGTGCACCTGGGCGGTACTGGCACCGAGGCGCTGGGACTCGGCGGCGAAGTCGCCGCCCACCTCTTCTGCGTGCAGGTCGGCCTCGGCGTAGAGGTCACGGACCGAGGTGGCCGCGTACGACCAGCCGTCGGTGGAGTTCTTCTCGAAGACCGTCAGCATGGCCAGGTCGCCGGAGTCGGTGCCGCCGCCGGAACGCGGCCAGGAGCCACGCACCGAGCCGAGCACCTCCGGCACCAGTTCCGAACCGGCCTCGGTGAGCGCCGACTCGATCTCGACCCCGGGATTGCTCCCGGGCTCGAGCCGGCGGAACACCTTCAGCAGGGCGGTGTCGCCGAAGACCAGCGACGTGTTGCTCTGCTCGACCGTAAGGACCAGTGACTGCGCGTCCTCCGGGACGACAGTGGCGCGGTCCGGTGCATGCACCGGCTGGAACTCGAGTTCCGTCAGCCGGCGCCCGTGGGTGATCGCGTCCAGCCAGTACGGCGTCGCCGACTTGTCGTGCAGCGCGTCGTACACCCAGATCGGGGTGTCGTCCAGGTCCGGCTCCTCCCAGGCACCCACCTGGGCATGGGCCAGTTGCTCCACCGGTTCGCGGTGGTAGCTCAGCGGCAACTGGTACACCCGGATCGCGTTCTCCGCCCCGGGCGGCCCTGCACAGTAGACGAACCCGATCCGGACAGCAGGCCAGGCGCCTTCGTCCGACAGCCAGGCCGAGGTGGCCATCGCGTCGACGTTGACGTCGTGTCCCTTCTCGCCGAACCACCGTTGCGTGGCGCAGAAGGACTGGACCTGGTCCAGATGGGAAGTCACGAAGAGCTCTCCTCACGAGTGACCGACTGAGAGTTGACCGGCAGGCGGAACCAGTAGAAACCGTGGGCGCCAAGGGTAAGCAGGTACGGCAGCTCGCCGATCGGTGGGAAGTGCACGCCACCGAGCAGCTCGATCGGCTCGACGCCCTCCCATTGCCGCAGGTCGAGCTCGATCGGCTGCGGGAACCGGGACAGGTTGTTCACACAGAGCACTACGTCGTCACCGAATTCGCGGATGTAGGACAGCACACTCGGGTTCGAGCCGCCTAGATCTGTGAAAGTACCCATCCCGAAACAGGGGTGCTGTTTCCGGGTCTGGATCATCCGCCGGGTCCAGTGCAGCAGCGACGACGCGTTCTCCATCTCGGCCTCGACGTTGACCGCCTGGAACCCGTAGACCGGGTCCATGATCACCGGCAGGTTCAGCTTGCCGGGGGTGGCGGTCGAGAACGACGCGTTCCGGTCCGGGGACCACTGCATCGGCGTCCGGACGCCGTCGCGGTCACCAAGCCAGATGTTGTCGCCCATGCCGATCTCGTCGCCGTAGTACAGGATCGGCGAGCCGGGCAGCGACAGCAGCAGGGCGGTGAACAGCTCCATCCGGTTCACGTCGTTGTCGAGCAACGGCGCGAGCCTGCGGCGGATGCCGATGTTGGCCTTCATCCGCGGGTCCTGGGCGTACTCGCCCCACATGTAGTCGCGCTCCTCGTCGGTGACCATCTCCAGGGTCAACTCGTCGTGGTTGCGCAGGAAGATGCCCCACTGACAGGTGTCGGGGATCTGCGGGGTCTGGGCCAGGATCTCCGAGATCGGGAACCGCGACTCGCGCCGGACCCCCATGAAGATCCGCGGCATCACCGGGAAGTGGAACGCCATCTGGCACTCGTCACCGCCTGAATCGCGGTCGCCGAAGTACTCGACCACGTCGCCCGGCCACTGGTTCGCCTCGCAAAGCATCACGCGGTCGCTGTAGTTCGCGTCGACCTCTTTGCGGACCCGCTTCAGGAAGTCGTGCGTCCTGGGCAGGTTCTCGCAGTTGGTGCCCTCCTCCTCGAACAGGTACGGCACCGCGTCCAACCGGAACCCGTCGACGCCGAGGTCGAGCCAGAACTTCAGCGCCTCGATCATCGCGTCCCCGACCGCGGGGTTCTCGAAGTTCAGGTCTGGCTGGTTCGAGTAGAAGCGGTGCCAGTAGTACTGCCCGCGGACCGGGTCCCAGGTCCAGTTCGAGGTCTCGGTGTCGACGAAGATGATCCGCGCGTCGGAGTAGGCGTCGTCCGCGTCGGACCAGACGTAGAAGTCGCCGTACGGGCCGTCCGGGTCGTTGCGCGACGCCTGGAACCAGGGGTGCTGGTCCGAGGTGTGGTTCATCACGAAGTCGATGATGATGCGGAGGCCGCGCGAGTGGGCGGCCTCCATGAACGCGGCGAAGTCGGCGATCGTGCCGACCTCGGGCATCACGTTGGTGTAGTCGGAGATGTCGTAGCCGCCGTCCCGCAGGGGTGAGGGGTAGAAAGGCGGTAACCACAGACAATCGACACCGAGCCACTCGAGATAGTCGAGTTTCTCGGTCAGGCCCTGCAGGTCGCCGATGCCGTCGGCGTTCGAGTCCTTGAAGGACCGCACGAGGACTTCGTAGAAAACCGCCCGCTTGAACCACAGCGGATCACTTTTCGTCAGTCCTTGGTGCTGCTCGGGCAGCATGTCGGTCACGCTCACCTCCATCTGGTGTCTTCCCTCATGTCCAAACCTAGCGGCACAACTGGTTGCGGCCGTTATTCATCAGAACGACGCGCTGTGGACACCGTCCGGTAACCGTTCTGCGCTTCGTCCCTTACCCGATCGGCGCGGTTCTAAAGAGTCCGGGCCGTTCCAGAAGAGTGCGGCAGCATCGTCGGTGTCCGAGCAATCGGTGGGCGCGGCCGGCCGGATAACTGCCTTGGCGCGCGTCGGAATCAGTGTGCCGGTCGGCCACAAATCCGTCGCGCTGGACCTGCCTTAGTTCCTGGGGTCCGGCGACTTGCGCGGCCGGCGTAGGTACTTGGCGAAGCCGGCGCGTTCGGCGTCGGCCTCGGTCCGAAACCAGACGTCCGGTTTGGTCCGGCCGTAGTACGGCGAATCAGGGGTGTGGAACAGCATCGACTGGGCCTTCGCCTTGATGCTGAACCCGTCGGGCGGACTCTGGTGAGGCACCGCGTCCGCCGATCCTTCGCCGTACCGCCCCGGCGGCAACTCGTCAGACTCCGCCGGTACGACGTCCTCCTGGCCGGGCGCCACGAGTTCGGCGCTCTCCGGTACGACGTCCGCAGCCTGCTCGGCATCAGCCGGGTCGGAACCGCTCGTGTTATCGCCGGTTGCGTCCAGGTCGAACAGCGCGGACTCGGCGAACCCGTTCGCTTCCATCCGCCGCGAGAACGCCGCCCGCTTCGTCGCCGGGCTCACCGAAGCATCCCCAGCCTGTATGTCGACCTCTACCGCGGCTGGTTCTTCGACCGCGACAGGTTCCTCTACCGCAGTTGGTTCCTCGACCGCGACGACAGGTCCCTCGACCGGGGCGACAGGTTCCTCGACCGGGGCGACAGGTTCCTCGACCGCAGCAGGTTCTTCCGGGTCGACGGCTGGTTCATCTGGCTTAGCTGGTCCCTCCGGCTCAGCCGCGACAGGTCCCTCGGGCCCAACCGCGACTGATTGAGCCGGGGGTGATCCGGTGGCCCGTGCCACGGGATCCCGCCCGGCCGGATGGTCCCGCCCGGCCGGCTCGTGGTGGTCTCGCCCGGCGGGCTCGTCAGGGTGCCGCCCGGCAGGCGCTGCGGTCGGCCTACCGGTGGATGCCCTGGCGCTTGCGCTGACCAGGACCGAGGTCTTGGCCTCGGCGGTTCGCCGCGCCCGCTGCTCGGCCTTGGCCCGGGCCTCGTCCTGCTCGCGGCGTACCAGCAGGAACCAGGTGATGGCCGCGCCCAGCAGGAACGCGAGCAGCGCCCATAACCAGTTATGACGCAACAGCCAACCCATCAGCGAGCCCCTCGCGAACGGGGCAGTCCTACCCGGACCGCCAGCCAAGCGGCGGCGCTGCCGAGCACGAATGCTGCCAGCAGCAGGATCCAGATCTGGGCGATCAGCCAACTCATCAGATGCTCTTTCAGGAAGTCTTGATCTCGACCCGGCGATTGGCGATCCGGCCGGCAGAGGTGGTGTTGGGGAGGAGCGGCCGGGTCTGCCCGTAACCGCGGGCGGTGATCCGGTCGCCGGACACGCCGAGCCGGATGAGCTCCGCTTTGACGGTGTCTGCACGCCGCTGTGACAGCGGCCGGCTGGTGGCCGGATCACCGAGGTTGTCGGTGTGACCGCCGACTTCGACCCGGGCCGAGTCGCAGCTCTTCAGCAGCGTGGCGACGCGGACGACGGAAGTCCGGGACTGCTGTTTCATCAGGCTCGTCCCGGACAGGAAGCCGATGGTGTTCTGCCTCATCAGCTGGGTGAGCCGTGATTGGAAGGTCTGACATGCCTCGGTCACTGGCGGCGGGTCGATCTGCGGCACTCGCAGCTGGTTCGCGACGATCGCGCCTGGAGCCGCGGTCGCCGCCGACCGGGCAGCGGCGGCCTTGATGGCCTGGTCCGCGACCTGGCCGGTCAGGGTGACCATGGTGCCGTCATACTTCACCGCGGCGTCGCCGGAAGCGGTCGACAGCACTCGCAGCAGACCCGCCAGCGCCGTCAGGTTCGGCGGCGCGACAGCGGGGTCGATGGTGATCTTCTCGTCCAGCGTCGCGCCTTCGTCCAGCAGCGACTGCGCCTCGGCGATGATCATGTCCTTCGTCGCCTGATCCCGTACGACGGCTTGGACCGACAGCGAGTTGTCCGTCCGGCTCAGCGAGAACGGCGCCACCGTTACCGTCGCAGGCGGCTCCGTCGGCGTGGGGTCTGCCGGACCTGTGGCATCGGTCGGGGTGGCTTGGGTTGCGGGCTGAGTGGGGTCGCCGCGCTGGCCGCCGACCCGTGCGGCGCGAACCCCATCCACGGCGGCGACGACATCACGAGCCTCGCCCGCATCGGCACCCGCCGGTACGACGACTGTGGCATCCCTGCCGGAGAACTGAACCTGCACCCCGGTGATGCCGCGGGACTCGAGCGCGGCCCGCGAGCGGTTCCGCAGGTCGTTCTCGGTCGGCCCGGTCCGTATCGCGAGCAAAACCGCGCTGAGCAGTACGGGAATGATGAGAACGGCAACCAGCCAGACAAGACCCGGCCGCCGGCGCACGAGTCGGGTACTCGTCGCGGCTGCCGGAACTGGGTCGGACCGGGACTCGTCCGAGAATCCGGGCACTGTTCCTCCGTCGGATGCGGTCAGAAGTGACCGTGCGCGAGGACACTACTCCGTAGCGCGGTCATCGCGCATTTCCATCTCACCGAAATCGCGGCTGATGTCGCCGTCGCAACCAAGTCGCGAACGACGAGCCGGCTCTAACGGCTGGGGGCGGGGCTGGATTCGGTGATGCCGAAGCGGCTGTGGAGGCGGCGCATCGGGGCGGGCGCCCACCAGGCGGCGCGGCCGAGCAGTCGCATCGCGGCCGGCACCAGGATGCCGCGGACCAAGGTGGCATCGATCAGTACGGCGAGACCGCTGCCGATGCCGAACAACTGGATGAAGCTGACCGAGCTGGTCCCGAATGCGAAGAAGCTGACCGACAGGATCACCGCGGCCATCGAGATGATGCGCCCGCTCCGGGCCAAACCCGTGGTGACGGAATCAGCCAGGGCCACACCCTCGTCGTGCTGCTCCTTGATCCGGCTCAACACGAACACCTCGTAGTCCATCGACAACCCGAAGGCGATGCAGAACAACAGCACCAGCATGCTCGTGTCGAGGGGGAGCGGGGTGAAGCCGAGCCAGCCGGACAGGTGGCCGTCCTGGAAGATCAGCACCATGGCGCCGAGCGTGGCCGACAGGCTGATCACGTTCAGCAGCAGGGCCCGCAACGGCTGCAACAGGCTGCCGGTGAAGAGGAACAGCAGCAGGAAGGTGGTCAGCGCAATCAGCCCGCCGGCCAGCGGGAGCCGCGAGCCGATGGCGTGCTGACTGTCCATGAACTGGGCCGTGTTGCCCCCGACCAGGAACTCGCCCGGACCAGGCAGCGCCCGGGCCGAGGCGACTAGGGCCTTGGCCGCGTCGGAGCGAGAGTCGGCCTCTGTCACGACGGCGAGCCGCTGGATGCCGTCGGTAACCATCCGTGCGTCGGCCGGGGAGGTAGCGGCCCGCTGGCCGTTGACGAAGGTACCGGCGGCCGACTCGACCCGTACGACGTCCGGCAGCTGGGAGAGCTTGACGGCGTACGGGGCGATGGCTGAGGTGTCGACCGGGCTGGTGCCGACCAGCTCGACTGCGTTGGTGTCATCGCTGCCGAAGTCGTTCCGCAGCGCGTCGCCGACCACCCGGCTGGTGCTGGTGGTGGGCAGCACCCGGTCATCCGGCGTACCGAAGGCGACATGCAGCAGCGGGGTTGCCAGCAGGACCAGGCCGGCGACCACCGGCAGTGCGGTCAGGCCGGGCCGGCGCATGGCGAGACCGGCCAATCGTCCCCAGAACGGGGTGACGGTCTTGGGTATGCCCTTGACCCAGGGAAGGCGGCCGGCGTTCACCCGGTGGCCGAGGACCGTCAGCAGAGCGGGTAGCACCACCAGGGCGCTGGCCATGGAGATGACGATCACGCCGATCCCGGCGTACGCGAAGGACCGCAGGAAGAACAGCGGGAACAGCAGCAGCGCGGCCAATGCAACCGCGACCGTGGAGGCGCTGAACACGATCGTCCGGCCGGCCGTTTCGACGGTCCGGATAATCGCGTCGCGGATGTCGGCCCCCTTGCCCAACTCCTCGCGATAGCGGCTGACCATGAGCAAGGCGTAGTCGATGGACAGGCCAAGCCCGAGTGCCGTGGTCAGGTTGATCGCGTAGATCGAAACATCCGTGACTGAACCGAGGACCGACAATTCCGCGAAGGTGCCGAAGATCGCGATGGCGCCGATCATCAACGGCAGCAGGGCGGCGACCACGCTCCCGAAGGCGAGGGCCAGCAGCGCCAGGATGATCGGTACCGCGATCGCCTCGGCCAGCGCGAGATCCTTGCCCACTTGGGCGTTGACGTCGTGGTTCGTGCCCGCCTCGCCGCCGATGGCGACCTGCAGCCCGTCGTGCTCACCGCCGTACGTTTTGATCAGCCGGTCGGTGACGGAGGCCCGGGAGTCGAAGTCACCCTCGATCGAGGCGACCACCAGCGCCTTGGTGCCGCCCTCCGTGCGCATCCCCGGTGCCTTCGTCGTCCAGTACGACGAGACGCCGGTGAGGTCCGGTTCTGCCGCGATCCTGCGAGTGAGTTCGGTGCCGGCCGCGGCGGCCTGGTCCGGATCGCGGCCGGCATCTACGACGAAGACCAGGTCGGCCTGTCCGCCGAACCTATCGGCCAGCGCGGTGGCCGCCTTCGCCGACTCCGAGCCCGGGTCGTCGAAGCCGCCCCCCGCGAGTTTGCTGAAAGCGCCGAACCCGGCCACGCCGGCCGCGACCAGCAGGAGCACGGTCGCCAGCAGGACGAGTCGGGCACGACGGACGGCGAAGGTTCCGAGGCGGTGCAGCATGGCGGTGCTCCGTGGCGTCAGGAATCGACAGGAAGTTGGTGGGTGTAAACTTTATGGGTGTTAACTTGCCACATATGTTCACGCCCGTCAACATCAGGTCCATGAGCAGCCAAGCGCCTTACCACCACGGGGATCTTCGGAATGCGCTGATCGGGGCGGCAGCGGAACTGGCCGGGCAGGGCGGGCCGGACGCCGTGACGATCCGGGCCGCCGCCCGCAAAGTCGGGGTCACGCCCACGGCGGCGTACCGGCACTTCGCCGGACACGGGGACCTGCTCACCGCCGCGAAGGATCTGTCGATGGACCGGATGGCCGTTGCTATGCGCAACCGACTGGCCGCGCTGGCCCCGGACCCGGACCCGGATCCGGCCCGGGCGGCGATGGCGAGGCTCGAGGCGATGGGCCGTGGCTACGTCGACTTCGCCGTGTCCGAACCAGGGTTGTTCCGGACCGCGTTCTGCCGGAACCCGGACAAGGCGCTCGACCTCAGCGCCCCGGACGGCCCGCACACCATGCTGACCAAGTCGGTGGATGACCTCATTGCTGTCGGCTTCTTCCGCGAGGAGGCGCGGCTGGGGGCCGAGATCAGCGCGTGGTCGCTGGTGCATGGCCTGTCGATGCTGCTGCTCGACGGTCCTCTGGCCAATCTGCCGGCGGGGGAGCAGCAGGCGGTCGTGGATCAGACCTTCGACACCTTCACCCGGAACTTCTGGTCCGCGAGAGTTCAGGGCGAGTAGTTCCGCCGGACGGAAGCCTCGAGGGCGTCGGCTGTGAAGATGTGAGAGCGCGGATCTTTTATATGGGTTTCTTCTTTTATTAACCATGTGTGCTGGATATGGTGCGCTGAGTACCTGTGCCCCAGGAGGAACCATGAGAATCCGCACGCTCCCCTCCGTCCTTGCTGCAGTGGCGCTGATCGGCGCCGGAGCACTTCCGGCCGTAGGTGCCGTCGTTGCCGCTCCGGAACACTCGGCGCGGCAGGATGTCAGCCGGTCCGTCGTCGCCCAGCAGGATCAGCAGGATCAGCAGGACCAACAGGACCAGCAGGACGCCGGTCACGTGGTCGCGGCCGGCAAGAAGGTGGTCGGCTACTTCACCGAGTGGGGTGTCTACGACCGCAACTACCACGTGAAGAACATCAAGACGAGTGGCTCGGCCGCGAAGCTGACCAACATCGTCTACGCGTTCGGCAACACGACCGGTGGTCGCTGCACGATGGGCGATGCCTACGCGGCCTACGACAAGTACTACGACGCGGCGAGCTCGGTGGACGGTGTCTCCGACACTTGGGACACCGGTGCGCTGCGCGGCAACTTCAACCAGTTGCGCAAGCTGAAGAAGGAGTTCCCGAACATCAAGGTGGTCTGGTCGTTCGGCGGCTGGACCTGGTCGGGCGGCTTCACCGAGGCGGCGAAGAACCCGACCGCGTTCGCGGACTCCTGCTACAGCCTGATCAAGGATCCGCGCTGGGCTGATGTCTTCGATGGCATCGACATCGACTGGGAGTACCCGAACGCCTGCGGGCTGAGCTGTGACACTTCCGGGCCGAACGCGTTCACCAACATCATCACCGCGCTGCGCAACCGCTTCGGTACATCAGCGCTGGTGACCGCGGCGATCACGGCCGACGGCACCGCGGGCGGCAAGATCGACGCCAGCGACTACGCCGGCGGTGCACAGAAGCTGGACTGGATCATGCCGATGACCTACGACTACTTCGGCGCGTTCAACGCGCAGGGCCCGACGGCTCCGCATTCGCCGCTGACGTCGTACCCGGGGATCCCGACCGCCGGGTTCTACGGTGACGCGGCGATCCAGAAGCTGAAGGCGAAGGGCATTCCGGCATCGAAGATCCTGCTCGGCATAGGCTTCTACGGCCGCGGTTGGGCCGGCGTAACCCAGTCGGCCCCGGGTGGTTCCGCAACCGGTGCCGCGCCGGGCAAGTACGAGGCCGGCATCGAGGACTACAAGCTGATCTCGACCCGTTGCCCGTCCACTGGCACCGTCGGCGGTACGGCGTACGCGTTCTGCAACGGGCAGTGGTGGGGTTACGACACCCCGGCTACGGTCCGCAGCAAGATGTCGTACGCCAACACCCAGGGCCTCGGCGGCGCCTTCTTCTGGGAGCTGTCCGGTGACACCACCGCGGGTGAACTGATCACCGCGGTCAAGACCATCGGCTAATCCGGCGGTCGAGGCCCGTACGGGATTTCTTGCCCCGTCCGGCAGAGAATCCCGGACGCCAAGTGGTCGGCACCGGAACGTCGTAGATCGACGACGACCTTCCGGTGCCGACCGCTTTGTTGTCCGATCCAGGACAGGTCTCGTTTACGCCAGTGCGGCACCGCTTGAATCCCTTGACTTAGCTTCGACCGTTGGCGTCACTTGTCCTGCATCAGGACCGGCAAACGTTTGAACGGAGGCGCTGCGTGGAGAAGCTGCCGGATTCATCGTTGATCATCGGGGTCGCTACGTCCGCCGCCGAACGAGTGCAACTGGTCCGGCTGCTGGGCGGTGCCGACACGCTGTTGCTCGTCGCCAGCGCGGAGCAGGCCCGGATGTTCCTCGAGCTCACGAGTTCCCCGGCGGCTGCGCAGGTCGTGCTCCCACCGGCCGAGGTGATGCCACCGGCAGGATTTGTCGCCGAGACGTTGGCCGTTGCCGAAGAGCTCCCCAGCTCTGCCCAGATCGAGTCAGTTGCTCAGCGTTCCGGGCTGAGCCTGGACGTCGATCGCCGGGTGGTCCGCTGGAATGACCGAGAGGTCCCGCTGACACGTCTCGAACACGACTTCCTGCACTGCCTGGCAGCGGAACCGGGCGAGGTGTGGACCTACCAGCGACTGCATCTGGTCGTCTGGGGCAATGAGCACCTCGGCCACGGCTCCCACATCCACTCGGTGGTGAAGCGTCTGCGCCGCAAACTCGCCCGCCTGGGCGCCGCCGTCACCATTCACGCCATCCGCGGCGTCGGCTTCCACTTAGTGCCCGCCTAAGCCCGCCCCGGACGGCATCGCTAGCGACCACCTCAGGTCTTTGACCCAGGTGAGATTGGGAAGCTCGTCACGCAAGCAATAGCCGACGATGACGTCCTGTGCAGAGATCAAAATGTCGGGAAGATGTCGATGCCGTAGTCGTTGCGGGTGTCTAAGTAGTCGATGAACGGTGACCGGCGCTCAGGTGTTGACAAGGTCGGATGGGTTCCGGTACTCCGAGAATGTGGGCCTGTTTCGTCGCAGATCCGCCAGTCGGAGAGGCGGGGGCGAAAACCCCGTCCCGGGCGGGGTGGGGTGGAGGTGCTATGGCGACCTATGAATACCTTTGTCCGGACTGCGGGCGGTTCGACGTGCACCTGCCGATAGGGACCGCGCCGGCATCCCGTGACTGCTCCAAATGCGAGCGCGAAGCTCACCGGGTCTTCTCCCCGCCGAACTTCTCTTGGGTGAACCCGGCGCTGTCCGCCGCGTTTGATCGCGAAGAGCAGAGCCGGGACGCGCCCGCGGTCATTTCCGGAGTGCCCAAGCGGCGGCGCCCCCAGCCCGCACATCCGGCACTGGCACGTCTGCCTCGGCCATGAGCGACAAAACTGAACACAGGACGTCCACGCACGCCCGGCCCGGCGACACCTGCCGCTAGGCAAAGCCGGTGTCGGGATCCGGCCGCGGTGACAGCGTTATGGGCATGGCCGCGTCACTGTATGGCGTACGCGGATCCTGCTGCCCATCTGAACCGCCCATCGCAAAACACTAGGGAGGTATCACGGATGGCAAGCGTCGGACTACTTTTCGTCGGTGCAGTGTTGTTCATCAACGGGATGATGCTTCTGGGGAAGATCGAAGCGCGGGCGGCGGCTATTTTCAACCTTTTCGTCGGGGCGCTGCAGGTGCTCACGCCTACCGTGCTGATCATCACCGCCAACGGCAACACGAATCAGATTCTCAGCGCGTCGGGAATCTACCTCTTCGGCTTCACCTACCTGTATGTGGGGATCGGCCTCCTTGGCGGGTTCGACACCACCGGAGTCGGTTACTTCTCACTGTTCGTGGCCATTATGGCGCTGGGCTTCTCGTTCGCGAATTTCCAGATTCTCAACGACAGGCCCTTCGGCATTATCTGGCTTTACTGGTCCTTCCTGTGGTTGCTTTTCTTCCTGTTGCTGGGATTGAAACGCGACCATCTCGCGCATTACACGGGCTGGGTGGCGGCGATCGAGGGCTGGGTCACGGGGGCCATTCCGGCGTACCTGCTCCTCACCGGCTACTGGCAGGGCTGGAACCAGACCCTCATCGCTACCGTCCTGCTGGTGTTCGGCGTGGTGGTGTTCGGCGCGCTGTGGCTGCTGGAGAGGAGGCGAGCGGTGAGCCTCACCCAGGCGGGCCCCGCCGCTGGAGAAACGAGGCCTGCGCACTAGGCCCGTCCGGACAGTCCGAGAGCCGTTCCCTGTGACTCGCAGGGCATCGAGCACACAGAGGAGGTGAAGCAACCTTCCGATGCCCGACCGCCGCGGACCTGATTCAACAGGAGGAGTTGTCATGCCAGAAGTCGTATTCAGCGTGGATCAGTCGAAGTCGATGCGTGACCAAGCTGTACCAGGTCACAACCGATGGCATCCGGACGTTCCGGTGGCCGCCATGGTGCGGCCTGGAGACGAGTTCCGCGTCGAATGCCGGGAGTGGACCGACGCTCAACTACACAACAGCGACTCGGCCAACGACGTGCGGGACGTCGACCTGAGCCACGCGCACATGCTGAGCGGCCCCATCGGGGTCGAGGGGGCTGAACCCGGCGATCTGCTGGTGGTCGACATCCTCGACCTGGGCCCGGTCCCACAGGAGGTCGGCGACGTACCGGGGCAGGGTTGGGGTTACACCGGCGTGTTCGCCAAGGCGAACGGCGGCGGCTTCCTGACCGACTACTTCCCGGACGCCTACAAGGCGATCTGGGACTTCCACGGCGTAGATGCGACATCCCGCCATCTACCAGGTGTTCGGTACGCCGGCATCACTCACCCCGGCCTGTTCGGCACGGCGCCGTCGGCAGAGTTGCTCGCGAGCTGGAACCAGCGGGAGCAGGCTCTCATCGACACCGACCCCGGCCGGGTCCCGCCGTTAGGGCTGCCCCCGCTGACCGACAACACCCTCGCCGGAACGGCGACCGGCGAGGTGGCGGACCGCATCGCCCGCGAAGGTGCCCGCACAGTGCCCGCGCGGGAGAACGGTGGCAACCACGACATCAAGAACTTCACCCGCGGGGCGCGCGTCTTCTACCCCGTCCATGTGAGGGACGCCAAGCTCTCAGGAGGAGACCTGCACTTCAGCCAGGGCGACGGCGAGATCACCTTCTGCGGCGCGATCGAGATGGGTGGTTTCATCGACTTCCACGTCGACCTGATCAAGGGCGGGATGGAGACGTACGGGGTGACAACCAACCCGGTCTTCATGCCGGGCAACGTCGAGCCCCGATACTCCGAGTTCCTTACCTTCATCGGGGTCTCGGTGGACCATGACACCGACACCAACTACTACCTGGACGCAACGGTCGCCTACCGGCGCG
>JAWWPC010000136.1:0-3595 GCA_033851055.1 Kribbellaceae bacterium
ACTGGGCAGATCTTTCGGTCGCCGAGCGCGAGGCCGGGGTCACCGAACCGCTGCGCACTGTTCTGGATTGTGCGCGGACCCTCCCGTTCGGGGAAGCCCTGGCGGTCGCCGACAAGGCTGTTCAGGATGGGTGGTTCGGCCAGGCTGCCTTGCGTCGTGCGGCGGAACGGCTCCGCGGACCGGGATGCGGGAACGCACGCCGGGTGGCCGAATCGGTCGATCCGAGAGTTGGAAGCGGGCTGGAGTCGGCACTCCGGGCGATTCTGATCGACGGCGGCGTGACCGGGTTCGAGCCGCAGGTGCTGATCACCGGCGGCGACTTCCGCGCCCAGGTGGATCTCGCTCATCGGACGGCGGGAATAGCTCTCGAGGCGGATGGCTTCGAGTTCCATGGCACCCGCGAAGGCTTGGTCGCCGACTGTTGGCGGTATGACGAGTTGGTGGCTCTGGGCTGGCGCGTACTTCGCTTCAGCTTCGAGCAGATTCTCGGTCGGCCGACCTGGGTGCTCGACGTGGTACGCCGGACTGTAGACCGCGCCGACGAGTTGGTCGAGCTGTTGTGTGTAAGATAGATACAACAGAGATACGAGAGGGATGGCGGCCTGGAGACGCGGGTCGTCAAGACGATGGGGTGGGGGAGAGTAGTGGTCGAAGGTTCGTCCGACAGGGGATCGCCGAGCGCGGGTCCGGGGTTCGCACTCGGCGACGAGACGACCGAGATTGCCCGCATCGTCGCGGAATCCGCTCCCGGTGTGGAGCGGATTCCCGCGGCGGAGCGGGTTTATGCCTACGTGAAGGCGGCGATCCTGGACCGGGTCTACCCGGGCGGGGAGTTGCTGACCGAGGGCGAGCTGGCCGACGCGGTGGGGGTCTCCCGTACGCCGGTCCGCGAGGCGCTGCTGAGGTTGGAAGCGTCCGGCCTGGTCAAGCTGTTCCCGAAGAAGGGCGTGCTGGTCCTGCCGGTTGTGCCGCAGGAGATCAACGACGTACTGGAAGCGCGCGAGCTGATCGAGACACACGCGGCGGCGAAGGTCTGGCCGCGCCGCAAGCAGTTGGTGGAAGCACTCGAGCCGCTGTTGACGGAGATGCGCAAGCACCGCCGGGCCGGGGATGCGAAGAGCTTCCTGGAGGCGGACCGCGCGTTCCACGAGGCGATTGTCGGTGCCGCTGGCAACGAAATTCTCGCCAAGCTGTACAACAGTCTGCGCGACCGGCAGGTCCGGATGGGCGTACCGGGCATCCAGGTGATGCCGGCCCGGATGGATCGGTCGATCAGCGCGCACCAGGAGATGGTCGACGCGCTCGGCGGGAACAGCAGCAAGCGGTTCCGCGAACTCGTCGTGTCCCACATCCACGCCGCCGAGACAGATCTGCGGGGACAGTAGTGACCGAACTCCTCTTCCCCCTGGGCGGTCGGCGAGCCTGGGCGGTGTGGGCCACCGCTGTCTTCACCTACCTGGTCACAGTGCTGCATCGCGGCTCGATGAGTGTCGCGGGTCTGCAAGCGGCCGAGCGATTCCACATCTCCGCTTCCGCCCTCGCCAGCTTCACCGTTGTCCAGTTGACCGTGTACGCCGCGATGCAGGTGCCGGTGGGCATCTTGCTGGACCGGTACGGGTCGAAGCGCCTCCTGATCGCCGCGTCCGGCCTGCTCTTCGTCGCGCAGTCGGCGTTCAGCCTGGTCGATTCCTACCCGGCGGCCCTGGCAGCGCGGGCACTGCTCGGGGTCGGTGATGCGCTGGTCTTTATCAGTGTCCTGCGAGTGGTCATGTCCTGGTTCCCGGCGCTCAGGCAGCCGGTGATGACGCAGGCGACCGGAATGCTGGGCGGTATCGGCGCGATCGTGTCTACTGTGCCGATGTCGGCCGCGTTCCACTCGTTCGGGTGGACCGGGACCTTCGCCGGCGCGAGTGTGCTCAGCCTGCTGACCGGCGTGGCCGTGCTCTTCCTGATCAAGGACACTCCGTACGGCGAGCCGCTGCACCGGACCAAGCAGTCCGTCTCGGAGGTCCAGCACACCCTGCGAAGGGCGTGGAAGGAGCCAGGGACGCGCCTAGGGTTGTGGACCCACTTCACCACCAGCTTCTCCGGCAGTACGTTCGGTCTGCTCTGGGGCTATCCGTTCCTGGTTCGCGGTGAAGGCCTGGCGCCTACCACAGCGGCAGCGCTGTTGATCGTGCCGGTGCTGGCCGGGCTCTGCTATGGCCCGCTGGTCGGCCGGTACGCGGCCCGCTTCCCGTTCTATCGGTCCTGGATCGTGCTTGCGGTGATCGGTGGTGCCGTCGGCATGTGGACGGTGGTGCTGCTCTGGCCCGGCCAGGCGCCGATGCCCGTACTGATCCTGCTGATCGTCGTACAGGCTGCGGGTGGTCCGGGTTCGATGCTGGGGCTGGACTATGCGCGGACGTTCAACCCGTCCACGAGGTTCGGCGCGGCCAACGGGATGGTTAACACAGGCGGGTTCATCGCCACGCTGATCTGCATCGGCATGGTCGGCGTCCTGCTGGATGTGTCGTCGGGCGGTGCGCCGCAGACGATCACGGACTTCAGGTGGGCGCTGAGCTTCCAGTACCTGCTGTGGGGAATCGGTACCGTCCAGATCCTGCGCTACCGGCGCCGGGCACGGGCGACACTGGCTCGGTACAACCCGGAGATCTACGAGGCACTCCGCGCCAACCAGATCGTCCCGCTGAGCGACACCCAGAGCCTGACCAAGATCTCGGGCTGAGCCGCGGAGCAGTAAGCCAGCAGACCCCGGAGCAGGACGCTCCGGGGCCCGCTGCCAGGTCCGGCCGACACAGCTCAGCTGCGGAGGTCCTTGACCGAACTGGCCAGGTTGCGGTAGCGAGCCGCGATGTTGCCCTTGGCGCCGACCATCACCAGGCTGAGCCCGCCGCGGTAGTTCGTGTCGTTGTACAGGCCCCACTCATGGCTGCGGCGGTTCCAGATGCTTTCGATGTTGTTGTTCATCCCTCGCGGCCCGACCGAGTCGCCGAGATTACTGTCGTTTGCGCTGAAGTAGGCGATCACGCCGCTCCCGTTCGTTCCGGTGAACACGCAGAAACGGTTGGCCGGGCAGCGGGCGTAGCCGGTGGCGGCCTGTGCCGGAACCGTGCCCAGGGCAACTACGGAGGTGAGGGCGGCGGTGACTGCGAGTGCGCGGACGAGCTTCAATTCAGGAACTCCTGTTCGACGTCTTGTCAGGCGCGTTCCCCCACCGGTGCGATCCACGCCTGTCACGAATGCGGCCGTGCGGCGGCATTCAGGAAGTTACCCCCCACCGGGGTCTTCACAGCCAGTCTCGTCCCCGGTCCACTCCAGTGCCGGCGGCGACGGCGCCGCACCTGACGGGCGGACGTGCACCTCGTCGGGGCCCTTGTGACCCACGTGGTCACAAGGGCCCGATGAGTGCCGACACACCGGGTCACAAGGGACCGACGAAGTGGGTTCGGCGGGAACCACTGACGTCCTAGGAGTCTGCTGAAAAACCCGCGTGTTGTCCGGGGGTGTTCGCTGGTCGGTTCGGGACAATCGGTGGGTGCAGGGTTCAGCGCGGGTTGATCGTGAGTTGATGGATGCGGCTGCGCTGGTTGGG
>JAWWPC010000171.1:0-2705 GCA_033851055.1 Kribbellaceae bacterium
CCCACGAGCACCAACCGATGACCGTCCGCGGCTAACTGCTTGGCCGCCTCCCGACCCAGTCCCGACGTCGCGCCGACCAGCACGACGGTCCGCTGATCGGTCATCGGAGCGGATCCACAGTGACGCCACGCAACCCGAAGGCGGCAACGACGACGCTCTCCCTCAGCCGGACCGGGAGCCTGAGTAGCACGCTGAACAGTCGGGCATCCCCGACCACGTAGCGGCGCTTCGGCCGGCGAGTCTCCACCGCCTTCACGATCGCCTCCGCAACCTTGTCGACCGGCCCGGGACTGACTCGACCGGAGGCCTTCGCCACGCCCGCGAGATGGGCGCGGTAGAGCGCTAGCCGGTCCTGGTTCACCCGGCTCCGCGCCTCCTTCTCCGCCTCATCGGCGCTGGCGAAGATGCTGGTCGACGTCGACCCCGGCTCGACCACCACAACCGGGATCTTCCAGGCCGCGAGCTCCAACCGGAGGGCGGACGAGAGGAACTCCAGCGCCGCCTTGCTGCCCGAGAGCGGCGCCAGGAACGGCACCGCGATCCGGCCGGTCGGGGCGCTGACATTGACGATCCGGCCGGCGCCGGCCCGCACCAACGGCAGGAACTCCTGCACCACGAATACCGGACCCAGGGTGTTCACATCGAACTGCCGGCGCAGTTCGTCGGCCGGCACCAGTTCCAACGGCCCCTGGACGATGACGCCCGCGTTGTTGACGACGGCGCGCAGGCCACGGCTGCCGACCTCCTGGCTGATCTGCTTCGCCGCTGCGGCGACACTGCCCGGGTCCGTCACATCCAGCTTCACCACCCGGACGCCGGCGGCACCGTCGAGCGCAGATGCATCGCCCCGGACGCCGGCGTACACCTCATATCCCCGGCTGGTCAGGGCGCGGACCGTGGCCGCACCGATCCCGCCGTTCGCGCCGGTGACCAGCACCGCGCCCCGCTGTTGACTGTCGGACATCGCGACTCCTCAAACTCCGGACCGATCGGACATTTCCCGAGGGACATGTCCCTAAGGACATGTGTCGAGAATGCACATGTCCGCAGGGACATGTCAAGATGGCAGCAGAACTCGCGGCACCGGCCGGGCGAGGACACCGAAGGGAGGCGAAATGTCGCTGCGCCACGGGCTGCTCGGCCTGCTCGCCGAAGGACCTGCCAGCGGATACGACCTGGCGCGCCGGTTCGGCGAGCTGCTCGGCTCGATCTGGCCGGCCCAGCATCCGAAGATCTATGCAGAGTTGAACCGACTCGCCGCGGAGGGACTGGTCGAGGTCGAGAGCGAGGGACCGCGGCGCCGGAAGGCCTACCGGATCACCGACGCCGGACTTGCCGAGGTGAAGCACTGGCTGTCGTCGGTCGACGTCGACCACACCATGCGGCTGCAGCCGCTACTGCGTTCACTGTTCTTCTGGCTGATGGACGCCGACGACCTGCAGCGACACCTGGCGGCCGAGGCGCAGTTCTACACCGAGATCGCCGAGCAGTACCGGCAGTATGCGGTGGCCAAAGACCGGGGCGACTTCGGCAACAGCCCGCAGACCCAGTCGATGCGGGTCGCCATCGAGGCCGGCGTCCGGATCTATTCCGCGCTGGCCGACTGGGCGGACTGGGCCCAGACAATGCCGCCCGCGGCCAAGCCCGAATGACACACCACTAGCTCAACCGGAGCACCGTTCAACGATCGGACGGGATGACCAATGGTTTACCTGGTACGACGACCTGGGTGTCCACCGGCAGGGCAGTTCCGTCGAGATGGATCGCGCGTATGTCGAGATGGCCGGCGTGGCACTCGATCGTGAGACCGGATCCGTCCGAGGTGGCGACGCCCCAGCCGGTTCCGGCTACGAACGGCAGCCGCCAGCCATCGGATGAGCGAGCCACCTCCAGCGGCGCGAAGGTGAGCGTGTCCGTCAGCGCGTTGTAACGGAATCCCGTCAGCGCCTCGAGCACGGACCACCCTGCGGCGTTGCGGATGTAGTGGTCGCCGCACTCGATCGGGTTGAACGGGTTGCGCCGCGTCCCGTCGTACCGGTCCCACATCCCTTGCAGCACAACCAGCCCCTCGTCCACCAGCCCTTCGTACAGGCAGTGCGCGGCGACCTGGTACTCCGAGCCGGTCCATACCTCGTCGCAGTAGCGGGTCGGAACCTCCGGACGGCCACCGTGCGGCCAGGTGCACACCAGCAAGCCGGTGTCGTCGGCATCCGCGAACATCCGGTAGGGGTGGGAGAAGCCCTGGAAGCCCGTACGCAGGTTGTGCCGCACTACTCCGCGCAGCGCAGTGCGAACGTGTTCCACTGGCAGGAGGTAGCCCAGGTCCAGCTGATGTGCCCACCACTGGCCGATCAGCTGGTCCGCAAGGCAACCGTCGCCCCACTGGAAGTCCTGGTTGTCTTCTGGAGACAGCACCTGTCGGTAGTACTCACCGGTGAAGAGCAACTCGCCGTACGCCTTGCTGCCTGCTTCGAACAACCTTCGGTACTCCTTGGCGTCCTCACAGAGCAGTAGCGCCATCTCCTCGGCTGCGCGGAGTGCGGCGAGCCAGAAGGTGCCCATGAACGAGTTGACGCCCGACAGGTCGATGTCGTGTGTGCTGGGCTGGATGCCCCGCAGTACGCCCGTTCCGTCAGGGTCCCACTTGCCCCGGATGTGCGTGAGCAGTCGCTCGACATTCGGCCACCTGCGGGCGAGCCACTCGA
>JAWWPC010000280.1:0-2585 GCA_033851055.1 Kribbellaceae bacterium
CCTTGATCATCGGGCGCCGGATGCGGTCGGGGTCTTCGTGAACCGCGCCGAGGGTGGCGCCCTTGGGGCAGATGTGGCCGTGGTTCCAGGTGTCGTCGCGGTTGCCGCGGATGCTCGCGACTCGGCCGTCCTCGACGTGAATCTCCAAGCCGCACATGGCCTCGCACAGTGGGCAGGTGTATACGTGCCTCCCGTCCTCGCCGACTTCGGCCAACGGTTTGGTGAGCCCGGTCGTCATCGCTGTCTCCAATCCGCTTCGCCGAAACAACGTTCCCGGTTGTGATTCGGGCGTTCTAACAGCCAGGAATGTTGTTTCGGCGCATCTGTGCGATTTGTTATGACACACTGTAACGACAAATCGACGTGGCGGGAAGGCAATCGTGGAAGCCGTGCGGCGGCATCGGCGACAGGGGTCGCGCCGGGATCCGTCGATCGACACGGCAGTGCTGGCCGCGGCGCGTCGGCTGCTCGTCGAACGGGGCTATGCCGCGACGACCATCGACCTGATCGCAACCACAGCCGGGGTCAGCAGGCCCGCGGTGTACCGCCGCTGGAGTTCCAAGGCGCAGCTGGTGCACGAAGCGTTGTTCCCCGATCTGGGGCCAGAGCCGCAGGCGGACGAGTTCGTCGCGGAGATCACCCGGCTCTGCCGCGGGGCGATGCGGATGTACGGTGACGCCGCGGTGCGCGAATCAATTCCCGGTCTGCTCAACGATTTACGGTCGGACGGCCGGATGCGCCGGGTTCTCAGCGATCGCCTGGAGGCCACCGCCCGCAGTCAGCTTGCCGAACGGGTTGGCGACGCGGTCGCCGGTGGCGCCGTGCGCCCCGGCGTCAGCGCCGACACCATCATGGACGTCATCGCAGGCGGGGCTTGGTATGCGGTGTGCGTGCGCCGCATCCAAGACGTGGATACCGCGGCCAAGAAGCTGACCGAGCTGGTGCTGCGGGGGATCCTCGTCTGAAGCTCAGCTCAGCAGCATCGCGTACTGGGCGGCAACCTGCTGCTGGGCATCCAACAGGTTGTCCGCGGTCGTTTCGATCGCGTAGCGATCCGCCGCGCCCAGACAGTAGAAGGTCTTGTCCTCCAGCCGAAGGCAGCGGCTATCCGGCAGGTTGTTGACCGGCTTGGCCGGCTGCGACGTCGGCTGCAACTCGGCATAGAAGCCGTCCACGATTCGTGCCGCGCTCTCGGAGTCTTTGGTCTGATAGACGTTCGTCTTCGCCATCGCCACCAGATCCGTGCCTGTCTCGGTGAACAATGTCGCTGACCGACTCGGATCGCTTTGGAACTGCAACGCGCCACGTTGTTCGTAGGTGGCGTTCTGGATAGGCGTGGCTTCTTTGTCAGGAACCGGCAGAGTCCGTGCCAGCAGCCCGGTCGGGTCGAGCGAGATGTCTGTGAACTCCGCCGGATCGGTGGCACGGAACTTGTCGATGGTCGGGCCCTGTAAGTCGATGGTTTTGGCGACCAGGCCGAGCGCCTGGTCGACCCCATCGACGGCCTGCGCGAGTTGCATGAACACGTAGGGGCCGTGGGCGGTGAAGGCCCGGACCGCGCCCCACCGCTTGCCTGTGGAGCCCTCGGCCTGCGTGTA
This sequence comes from Kribbellaceae bacterium, assembly GCA_033851055.1. Lineage (GTDB taxonomy): Bacteria > Actinomycetota > Actinomycetes > Propionibacteriales > Kribbellaceae > Kribbella. Next base: position 1,599 of record JAWWPC010000280.1, read on the forward strand.
GCTCGCTGCCTGCGCGTCGGGATGCCCCGGGATCTGGGCGCGCTGCACGCCATCCCCTGTCTTGACCGCGATGTCGCCGAAGTCCTTCGTGGCCGCAGCGGCGGATTCCTGATCGGCGAACCGCAGCACCGCATTCACCAGGATTTTCTGACCCTCCGCTGTGCGCGCCGAAACGAATCCATTGATGAAGCTGTGCTGGCCTGCGGCCGCCGCGAACGGCTCCGGGCCGATGCTCGCAAGGGCATCTGGCGTCTGCAGCACGGTGGCACCGAAGGCGAACCCGCCGGTCAGCGTCGAATCGACTTCCCACGGACCGACGACGTTGTTGGCCATCCGCTGGGCCTCGGCCAGCACCCCGCGCGACGGATCACCCGTCACTCCCAGCGGCTGGCTCGGCTGCGTGGGATACGGCCCGACGTCGAGCCTGCTGATGTCGACCGTCGGGCCCTTGGCAGTGCCCGACTCTTTCACCGCCGAACCGTCGATCGATGTCGAACACGCCGCCGACAGCAGCGCCACAGAAATCAACGCGATATACGCCAGCCGCATTCGCAAAAACTACCGTGCGCGACACCAAATACAACGCGCGCCCGGCGCGATGTCGAATTGCAAATCAAATGGGTTGTGGTTCCGAAGAAATCGAGGCGAGTCACTCGTAATCGGTGACTCGCCTCGTCTCAATTTTGTGGGCGAAGGGGGACTTGAACCCCCACGTCCCGAAGGACACTGGCACCTGAAGCCAGCGCGTCTGCCATTCCGCCACTCGCCCCAACAACCGGGGGAGCCTATCACGCAAGGCACCTCGCTCCCCAACCGTGCCGGGCGTCCTGGAAGGCCGCCGACGGCCGCTGTCTAGATCAAGATCAGGTAGCTGACCTGCCTCGATTTGATTCTCAGAATACTGTTGGTCCCGCTGCGCAGCGCTCGGCCGATACCATGCAAGTGAGCCCAGAAGCCAGGCGACACGCTGGCGGACGGGCGCATGAG
>JAWWPC010000203.1:0-2542 GCA_033851055.1 Kribbellaceae bacterium
ACGTCGCCGGGATTCTCAGCCAAGCGGTGCTGGCGACGGAGATCGACACCAGCGTCCTGGTCGGTTACCCGGCCGCCCAGCGCTACCTGAACTACACGAGCATCGTGCACGGCAAGGCGGCGACCGGGCCGCCGACCACGATCTACGTGCGTTCCCGGACCAGTCAGGTGGGTGCGGTGCACTCGGTGCTGGCGCAGACCGCCAATCCCGAGTCACCGAACGAGGTCGACGTCAGCCAGCCCTCCGACGCGCTCACCGCCCGTGCCGCCGCGAGCGGGGCGTTCAACAGCCTGTTCCTGGGCCTCGGCGTGGTCGCGCTGATCGTCGGCGCGGTCGGGGTGGCGAACATCATGATCATCTCAGTGCTCGAGCGCCGCTCGGAGATCGGACTGCGCCGCGCGCTCGGCGCGACAAGGGGACAGATCCGCACGCAGTTCCTGTCGGAGGCGGTCGTCCTGGCGTTCCTCGGCGGCACCGCCGGCGTGGCGGCCGGCGTACTGGCCACCGCCGTCTACGCCGATAGCAAGCACTGGGCCGTCGTCATCCCCACCGAGGCATGGGCGGGCGGAATCGGCGCGGCGATCGTGATCGGCGCGCTCGCCGGCCTGTTGCCCGCCCTGCGGGCCGCCCGGATGTCACCCACCGAAGCGCTGCGGACGGTGTGACCTGCGATGCGGACACCGGGTGGGTGGTGCCTGGGGCCGGGTGTGGTCATTCCGGCAGGAGTCGGGGGAGCCCGAAGCGGGGCAGCATGCTGTTGTCGAAGCGTGTCATCGCGCAGATCCGGCTGCCCGCGAGTGTGAGCACCAGCAGTCCGCTCGCGTGGAGGACCTTGGCGCGCGGGTCCGGGACGTACATGCCGAACGCGGGCTGGCCGTTGGCCCGGGTGGCCACCAACCGGTACGTACGGCCCTGCCGGAAGGTCACCGCGGCGTGGAATCGGGCCGCCAGCTCGCGGCCCTGATATTCCAACGGAAGTGGCGGCATGGTCAACCAGACGTCGTCGGTGAGCAGGGCTACCACGCCATCCACGTCGTTGGTCTCGAAGGCTCGGGTGAGCCGGGCGACGAGGTCCTGCTCGATGGCGGAGTTCGGTGCCGGCGGTGGTTCCCTCTCCGCTGAGGTTTGGAGCCGGCGCTGCAAGGTGGCGCGGGCACGCTTGAGCGCGCTGGTCACCGACTCCTCGGTGCATTCGAGGATGTGCGCCACCTCGCGGGCATGGAAACCGAGGACATCGCGCAGAATCAGGACGGCGCGCTGACGGGGCGACAGGAGCTGCACAGCCGTTACGAATGCCAGCGAGATAGCTTCCCTGGCCTCGTAGCGGGCCTCGGGGCCGGGGATGCCCTCAGCGAGCCCCTCGAGGAGGACGTCCGGGTATGGCTCGAGCCAGAGCACCTCACCCAGCCGGGTGGGGTCCGGCGGGTCAAACCCGGGCATTGGGCTGTCGGTTCTCGGGCGCCGGCTGCTGGATCGCAGCGCGTTCAGGCAGCGGCTCGTCGCGATCCGATACAGCCAGGTCCGGATCGAGGAGCGTCCTTCGAAGCCGCCGAGGCCTTGCCAGGCCGCCAACAGCGTCTCTTGCAGCGCGTCCTCGGCATCCTGCGTCGAAGCGAGGATCCGATAGCAGTGCACCTGCAGCTCGCGCCGGTGGGGGTCGATGAGCTGATGAAACGCCCCTGTGTCTCCGGCCCGGGCCCGGTCGATCAGGTCCATGGTCACCATGCGAGCCTCGCATTCCTCTTCCTCCGGTGCGCATCGCGGTCCATCGGTATTGACCCCACCGGGGAAGCAAACTGGGCGCTCGCCGCCGCCCAGTTCGTCGGCGGGCCGGTGTCTGCACAGGTAGAGCCGGCACGGAGCCGGCAGAAGAGGAGAACTGATCGATGTCCACGTACGTGTTCTCATACCGCGCCCCAAAGACTTACAACATGGGCACCACCGACGCTGTGGCCGCTTGGAGCGCCTGGTTCGAGCAGTTGGGCGCCAACCTCGTGGACCGCGGCAACCCAGTCTTCGAGCGAAGCACGGTCGGGAACTGCGGCGCCGACACCGCGCTGACCGGTTACTCCCTGGTCACCGCTGACGATATCGAGGCGGCGGTCGCGTTGGCCAAAGGATGTCCGATCCTGGAAAACGATTGCGGTGTCGAAGTCGGTGAGATCACGGTTCTGAACCGCGGCACTCGTGCGATCGACGAAGACTCAGCCTGAGCACACGCCAGCCAAGACCCGGCGAACGCCGGCCCCGCGGTGCCGCCATGAGCGACGCGGGAGCCGGGCGGCGGTGGGCAGCTGCAGGGGTCCCGGTAGTACTCAACACTACCGGGACCCTGTAGCGGCGGGTTGGTCGAGGCGGGCGTCGCCGAGCATTTCAAAGGTTGGTGGCCTGCCAAGCCGACAGCGCAGGTCAGCGATATCCGTTGCTTTTTCGGCCAGGACTACCCAATCCCTTGTAACCAGGAGGCTCCGATGTCGGTAGATGCAGCCCGCGTCTTCGTACCAGACGTGCACGATTCCTCGGGAACCGTCACGTCCGCACG
>JAWWPC010000140.1:0-8496 GCA_033851055.1 Kribbellaceae bacterium
GTAGTGCGCACCCGGCTCACCGGCCAGGTTGATGTCGGTCCGCGACGGATAAGCCTCCGTGGCGGTGTGCGAGTGGTAGATCACCACCGGTTCCTCGTCCCGCTCGCCCATCTCCTTGTACAGCCGGAACAGATCGCCGGAGTCGAACTCGTAGAACGTAGGCGACATCGCCGCGTTCAGCATCGGGATGAACCGCGCCGGCCGGTCCGAGCCCTCCGGCCCGGCCACCACCCCACACGCCTCGTCCGGGTGGTCCTGCCGCGCGTGCGCCACGATCGCGTCATACGTCGCGGAGTCGATGATCAACACGGGTCCAACGTAGTCGGGCCGAAGGGACCACCCTGACAGGAGAACCCTCTGTCCGCATTATGGACGGTTTCGGAGAGTAGTCGATTGGCGATACTGCGTGACATGAGGGGATTGCGGAAGTTCTGGGGGTATCTGCTGTTCATCGCGCTGATTACGACTGCCTGGACCTGGCAACTCGGTCCGGCGGTCCTTATCGTCGGATGGTCGCTGGTCACGCTTTACTTCCTTTTCCAGGCGCCGGTCTGGTGCGGGGCAGCGGGGCGGCAAGGGCCCTGCCGGAACAACTCGTCGGGCATCCTGATGGGCTGCAACAGGGTTCGCCAGCACAAATGGCAGAAGCTGAAGCTGGCAGTGATCCCCCGTCGCTGGCGCGAGCTGAACCGGGGCCTGTGGGTGAACGGCGCGAAGAGCCTTGCGACGATCAGCACGATCGTGGGCATCCTGTCCGGCATCGTCAGTACGACGCTGTCGGTCGTCTCGTGATCTGGCTCTACCAGCGGTCGTGGACCTTCGGGCGGATCAGCTCGTCGTAGACAGCCCGTACGGCGCTCAACTGGTCCTGCGAGAGCGGGGCGAGTTCGGCGGCGCCGACGTTGCCCGCCACCTGCCCGGGGTTGCGCGCGCCCGGGATCACCACGCTCACACCGGGCTGGTCGATGATCCAGCGGAGCGCGAACTGCGCCATCGTGGCACCTTCGGGAACCAGCGGCCTCAGGCGCTTCACCGCTTCGAGGCCGGTTTTGAAGTCGACGCCGGAGAAGGTTTCGCCGACGTCGAAGGCCTCACCCTGGCGGTTGTAGGTGCGGTGGTCGTCCGCCCCGAAGGTGGTGTTCTCGTCGTACCTGCCCGACAGCAACCCGCTCGCCAGCGGGACCCGGGCGATGATGCCGACGCCCGCCTCCTGCGCGGCCGGCAACACCTCGTCGAGCGGCTTCAGCCGGAACAAGTTCAGGATGATCTGCACACTGGCCACATTCGGCCGGGCGATCGCGGTGAGCGCTTCCGCGCAGGTCTCCACGCTCACGCCGTACGCGGCGATGCGCTTCTCCTCGACCATCGTGTCGAGTGCGTCGAACACGGCATCGGTCGAGTAGACCTCGGTCGGCGGGCAGTGCAACTGGACCAGGTCGATCGTGTCCACCCCGAGGTTCTGCCGGGACCGGTCGTTCCAGGCGCGGAAGGCATCCAGGTTGTAAGCCGACGGCACCTGCTCCACCCGGCGGCCCATCTTCGTCGCCACGGTGAGGCCGTCGCGGTCCCCGAGCAGCCGCCCGACGAGCCGCTCGCTCCGGCCGTCGCCGTAGACATCGGCGGTGTCGATGAAGGTCACGCCGCCCTCAACAGCCGAGTTCAGCACCGCCAGCGCGTCGCCCTCGTCCACGTCACCCCAGTCGGCCCCCAACTGCCACGCCCCCAGCCCGACTACGCCGACATCCCGCCCGGTCCTGCCCAACGTCCGCTTCTCCATGCGCCCAAGCCTAAACGGCGCTCGCCGTCGGACCCCGAGTGTGCTCAGCTGCCGGGTCCCGGCGGCAGCGGGAAGCGCAGTTCGGCGGCCACCAGGTGATCCTTCAGTTCGGTGTCGGCCGCCACATGCTCGATCGAACCGCTCTCGTCGATGACGACCTGGACGAGCTCGTCCAGAATGTCGGGGGTCTGCCGCACCGGCTTGCCGCACACCGGGCACGTCTCGCCCGAGCTGCCCAGCCAGCCGGAGTCGTCGCAGATCACTCCCGGAACCGTCACACCTTCCTGGACCAGCAGGCTGCTCACCGCGCCGACGCTCCCCGCCCACAAGCAGCGGGACAGCCCGACCGCAGCGAGCCCGCCGGCGGCCGCCCTCGCCAGGGCGTCGGCGACCAGCCGCCTCTCCTCGTCGCGTTCGTACCCTTCGAGGATCTTGTCGGCATGCTCCCGGATGTCCGCGCGGGTCGCCGTACTGGGATCGAGGACGAACGTCCCGGCGACCCGATCGCGCAACTCCCGGGGCAGGAACTCCACGAAACCGGGCACCTCGTACGGATGGCCTCCGACCGCAAGGACGTCGTAACCGTCGGTACGGAAGAGATCCTCGAGCATCGTCACGGTGCGGCGATAGTGCCGCTTCTCCAGGTCCCGGACACGGTTGTGGACAGTGTGCTCGGAGAACCCGTAGGCGTAGTCGGGCTTGCGCAGGGCCGGATCCCGGATCTTGCGCACCTCGCGCAACTCGTCCTGGTAGAGCTCCCACACCTGGCTGAAGGCGGCGTCGACCACGACCACACAGCAGCGGCGGTATTCGTCCAGGACGGCCAGCATCGGACGGGCCCACGCCGTCTCGTCCACCACCACCCGCTCGTGGAGCGCCCGGGGCAACTGGACGTCCTCGTAGACGCCGCGGCCGCTGCAGGAGAACAGGGCGACCGACCCGGGACGCCATTGCACGCCGACGAACGCGAGTTCGATGCGGTCGAGGTCACCGCGCAACGACAGCCGCACGTCGCGGTCGATCGACTTGTTCTTGGCCATGGTGCGGATGTCGGACACCAGGCTGTGCACGTGAGTGTGCAGCGCTTCGCGTTCGCCGGGGTCGGTCGGGATGCGGACATACATCGAGACGATCGGCAGGCCTTCACCGTTGAGCCGGATGATGCGCTTGATTGCTTCCGGGGTGATCATCAGACACCTGTTGGGAGGGACTGGGTCGGACCGTCAGTACCCCAACAGCCGTAAACCATGCCGGTCTCGCCCGAACCTCTCGGCGGGCGCGGTGTCAGCGCATGTTGCGGTGTCAGCGCATGTTGTGGAGGAGGGCCGACTGAAGGTAGCCGAGCCAGTCGTAGAGGTCGTAGGTGAGGCGGCGCGGGTCGTCGTCGGGAAGCTTCTCCCAGACCGCATAGTCGTCCTCCTTGATGTCCAGGCGGGTACCGATGGCCAGCCGGAGGTCGTTCAGCGCTCGCAGCCAGGCCAGTTGGTCGTCTGCCTCCAGGGTGATCCCGTCGCTGACGGACTCCGCGCCTTCGATCGCGGTGAGTACCCGCTTGGCGTCGGAAACCTTGCCGTCGCGCAGACCGCGCTCGGTGAACCGACGGAACTCCGCGGCCGCCTGATCGTCCTCCTTGTACGCGTCGGGGAGGAGCCGCTGCAGCACCTCGTCCTCTGGCGGCGAGGTAGGCCCGTCGTTGTCCAGCAGAGCCGCCAGCGGGTCACTGGACTCGGACTCGCGCGGCGGCATTCCGTCGTACAGGAGTTCGACCAGGTTGCGGAGCAGGTTGGCGAGGATCTCGGCCTCGTGCTCGGCAAAGCTGACGATCACGGTCTTCCGGCGTTTGCGGAACCTCGTCACGACTTCTCACAGGTGGCCCACAGGCCGTAGGAATGCATGGCTTCGACATCGCGTTCCATCGCCTCGCGATTGCCGTTGGACACCGCCGACTTGCCCTCCTTGTGGACCTGCAGCATCAGCTTCTCCGCCTTGGTCTTGGAGTAGCCGAAGTAGGTCTGGAAGACGAACGTCACGTAGTCCATCAGGTTCACCGGGTCGTTCCAGACGATCGTCACCCACGGTGGGGTCAGCTCGATCGCCTCGTGGACTTCGGGGCTTTCCAGCTCACTGGGTGCGGTGGTCACCAGGCCATTCTCTCCATCATCGGATCGCTCCTCGCAATAGGCTGCCTCTGTGACGAACACAGCGGCACAGAAAGCGGCCTCGACCGCGTTGCTGACGGACCACTACGAGCTGACCATGCTGCAGGCCAGTCTCGCCGACGGGACGGCGCACCGCCGCTCCATCTTCGAGATGTTCGGACGCCGGCTTCCGGACGGACGCCGGTATGGCGTGGTGGCCGGGGTCAACCGGCTGCTGGACGCCCTGGAGCAGTTCCGCTTCGACGACGAGGTGATCACGTTCTTGGCCGGGCGTGGCGTGGTCGACCAGGCCACCTGCGACTGGCTGGCGAACTACCGGTTCAGCGGCGACATCGCCGGTTACGCCGACGGGGAGATCTTCTTCCCCGGCTCCCCGATACTGGTGGTCGAATCCAGTTTCGCCGAGGCGGTGTTGCTGGAAACCCTGTTCCTGTCGATCCTGAACCATGACTCGGCCGTCGCCTCGGCCGCCTCCCGGATGACCTGGTGGGCTGGTGGCCGGCCATGCATCGAGATGGGTTCGCGCCGGACACACGAGGAGGCCGCGACCGCCGCGGCGCTGGCGGCGTACATCGCGGGCTTCTCGACGACCTCCAACCTCGAGGCGGCCCGGCGGTACGGGATCCCCAGCGGGGGCACCGCGGCGCACTCGTTCACGCTGCTGCACGACACAGAGCGGGACGCGTTCACCTCCCAGGTCGATGCCCTCGGCAAGGGCACCACGCTGCTGGTGGACACCTACGACCTGACCGAGGCCGTCGCCACCGCCATCGACATCACCGGCCCGGAGTTGGGTGCCGTTCGGCTCGACTCCGGCGACCTGCCGTCGCTGGCCGCCCAGGTCCGCGACCAGCTCGACGCGCTCGGCGCCACCAAGACCCGCATCATCGTGACCAGCGACCTGGACGAATACCAGATCGCCGCGCTCGCGCCCGCCCCCGTCGATGCGTACGGCGTCGGCACCTCGCTGGTGACCGGCAGCGGCCACCCGACCTGCGGCTTCGTCTACAAACTGGTGGCCCGCGAGGACGCCGAGGGCACCCTGCTCCCGGTCGCGAAGAAGAGCCCGGGCAAGATCTCGGTCGGCGGCCGGAAATACGCCCTGCGCCGCCGCAACGCCGCCGGGGTTGCCGAGGTGGAGCTGATCGGTGTCGGCGAGCCGCCGATGGATGACGGCGACGACCGGCAACTCCTCCGCCCGCTGGTGGAAGCCGGCAAGGTGGTCGGCCGGACCACCCCGGACGAGTCGCGCGCGCACCACCTCAAGGTCCGTGACGAGCTGCCCCGCAGCGCCAGCCAGCTCAGCCGCGGCGAGCCCGCCCTCCCGACCGAATACACCGGCGACCTGCAGGTAGGGAACCCGTTCGATCCGCGGAGCCACCAATGAAGGCGCCGGAAGCCCCCGAGCCGCGCTGGTCGCCGGACGCACCGGCCAGCGCGTCCGATATCTTGATCGCCCTGCGGTTCGCGGACCGCGCCGCCCGCAAGGCTGTCGGCGACGAACTGGCCGGCAGCGGCGTCCACACCGGCCAGGAGATCGTTCTCGCCAAGCTCCTGCACCTGGGCTCCCTGCCGGTGGCCCAGCTCGCGAAGGTTCTCGACGTCGAGGTCCCGACAGCCACCCGTACGACGCAACGCATGGAGGCGGCCGGCCTGGTCCGCCGACTCAAGAACGACAAGGACGCCCGGCAGGTCAGCATCGAGCTCACCGAACAGGGAGCAGAGGTGGCCCGCACGGTCCAGCGCTTGCACGCCCAGGCAGGCAAGCGCGCTCTGCACGGCATCGACGCGGAGCAACGCCGCCAACTCCGCAACCTGCTCTGGCAGATCACCGGCAACATCGAGGACCTCCCCTGAGGGTCTGCTCGACTTGAGTGGTTGGCCGGCTCGCCTTGGCCGATTTCAACCGAACGGCGTCACCGCGGTAGGTAGGTGTCCAGGTAGTCGTTGCGGAACTTGCCGGCCGGGTCGTACTCGGACATGAGCCGGATGAAGTCGCCCGTCCGCGGATAGCACTCGCGCAAGACGGCGGCGTCGGCGGCGAACACCTTGCCCCAGTGCGGTCGGGCACCGAGTGGAAGTAGCACCTCCTCGATCGCCGCGGCCACCGGCAGGACAGCCGCCTCGTCGCGGACCCAGGTGAAGTGGAAGGCCACGGTGTCGCGCCCCTGGCTCGGACTCAGCCAGAGCTCGTCCGCGGCGATGGTCCGAACCTCGGAGATCTGCAGCAGCCCGGCCAGCTGCTTCCCCAGGCCGCGCATCGCCTCGATGGCTGCCGCCGCTGCCTCCCGCGGCACGAAGTACTCCGACTGAAGTTCCTCGCCGTTGCTCGGAGTGAACTCGAGCCGGAAGTGCGGCAGCCGCTCGTTCCACGGTCCCGGGACTCCCCCTTGCTGAGTCGCAAAATCAGCGGGCATATCCGGGATCGGATGCCGCGGCCCATCGGCCAGGACCGCCCCCAGCCACTCGGGTTCGGCCGTCGCCTCGGCGGCCAGCATCTTCCGCCACACCCGTACCTGTGGATCGAGCCAGTCGGTGAAGGCACTAACGCTGTACGCGCTGCTGAAGATCGCCTCGAAGTCGGAGCCGAGCCTGCCCACCGGCAGTCCGTCGTACACGACCTGACTGATCTCGTACGCCGGCCTGACGTCGAGGCTGAGGCGGACCACCACCCCGAGCGCGCCCAGGGAGACCACCGCGCCCGCGAAGTCCGGGTCCGCTCGGGTGAGCCGGACCAGCTCTCCGTCAGCGCCGACGAACTCGATCGCCGATGCCGCCGAGGCGAGGGTCCCGTTGCCGTCGCCCGAGCCGTGGGTCCCGGTCGCGCAGGCGCCCGCGACCGAGATGTGCGGGAGCGACCCGAGGTTCTGCAGGGCGAGTCCCCGGGCCTGCAGGTGCGCCGTCAACTCGCCGTACCGCAGGCCGGCCGCGACCGAAACCGTCCGGCCCGCCTCGTCGATCTCGACCACGGGCGGCAGGCCCGCCACCGAGATGAGGGTGCCGGTGGTGTCGGCGATCCGGTTGAACGAATGGCCGGTACCCAGCACCCGCAGGTGATCGCCGGCCGCTACCAGTTCCTGCAGTTCCGCTATCGAGCCGGGCCGGCTGAGATCGCTGGAGAAGGTGATGTTGCCGGCCCAGTTCGTCAGCTGACCACTCATCGTCATCGCCCTTCGTCGCTCAAGCGGCCGGTGCGACCGAGATGTCGAACCGCCCGCATGAGCCTTCCATATCCTGCGCGCGGGTTTGCGCGCGGTCCAGAACCGATGGACCGCGACCGCCTGTTGTTGGCATGGTCCTCGTACGCGCGTCCGTTGGTGTCAAGCCGCTGGGGGTGGGTCCGGCCGGGGTGAGTTCGGTCACCTTGCAACTGCCGGCCCCGACCGGGCGGAACGAGATCGGGGTGACCACGCTGCACCTGCTCGACAACTCCAGGCGCGACCCGTGGAACGGCGCTGCCACCAGGGAGCTGATGACCACGGTGTTCTCCCCGGCCCGCGAGGTCCGCGGTTACCCGGTCGCACCGCAGATGAGCCCGGCCGCCGCGGCGGTGTTCAAGGACTTCGACACCAGCGAGGTCGAGTTCCCCGGCGGGCGGGTTCGCACGATCGAGCTGCCGCCGGACGCACAGACAGACCGGCAGATCACTCGCACCATGGTGGCCACCCGGCTAGCGGACACCCGGTTGGTGCTGGATCAACTGGAGGTCCTGGCCGCCGGCGGGAACCCGGATGCGGAGGGACGCGCGTTGCCGGTGAACCTCGGTCGCGCGCTGGATCTGCGGCACGTCGGGATCTACGGCCACTCGGCTGGCGGGGCCACTGCGGCCGAGGCGATGTACGAGGATCGTCGGATCGACGCGGCGGTCAACCTGGAGGGCTATCTGGACTACATGCCAGAGAAGCCCGGCGATAAAGGTGAGCTGTTCCCGATCGCGCGGTACGGCGTTGATCGGCCGTTGCTGCTGGTGGGAACCGACGGCTTTCGCGACGAGCGGTTCGAGCGTTCCTGGTCGGCCGTGCTCGCCCATGGCGGGTGCACCCGGTGGCGGCAACTCGATAACGCCAACCACTGGGTGTTCACCGACTACGCCGCGATGGCGCCCCAGTTGCAAGCCGCCGGGCTGATGAGCGCCGAAGATCGGGCCAAACGCGTCGGCGCGATCGAGCCCGCGCAATCAGTGCCCGCCGTACGGAGCTACATCCGGCCCTTCTTCGACCGGCACCTCTGAAGGCCAACTCGGCCGGCGCGCTGGTGAGTCAGTCGGCGACGGCTCGATCCCAGATTCGACCGGTGGCCCAGGCGTACTCCCAGGCCTGGATGTCCGGGGGCTCAATGCCGAAGCCCGTCAGGATGGCGCAGACCTGCTCCCGGTGGTGGTTCGCGTGGTTGAGCGCCTGCGCGACGAAGATCCCGGCGTGCACCTCGCGGACCCCGTTGTCCACAATGATCACTCGTTCCACGTCGATCGGCTTCGACAGAACCTGCTCCCAGAGCTGCCGCGCCTCCTCGGCCCACACCTCCAGCCTCTGGAAATCGGCGTCGTCGTCGCTGTCGACC
>JAWWPC010000330.1:0-2679 GCA_033851055.1 Kribbellaceae bacterium
TCAATGCATTCAGACCTGGAACCTGCCAAAATGGATTAGGGATTCAGGCAGCGGGTGAAATATATCTAAGTCTGGGTGAGATTTAGCTGGGCCCAAAAGAATTATATCTTTCTATGAAATGGCCTCAAAATCCTATCGATATACTTTCCGGGCCTGTTTTTTTTTTGCTAGAAAGGTATCGGCTTTCATGTGAAACGCTGTTTAGACTTACGGCTCTTTACTAAGTGCAGCCCCACATATTGCCGACTTACGAAAACCAGCCTCAATTATTCATTAATTACTAGAACCAGCTTTTGGGCACTAGAGTACCGATTTTGGGGCAGTATAGTAAGGTATTCTAGCAACATTGGTACCTAGATTTGTACTGTATTTATATGTAAATTTATGAATTGGTTCTATCGGGTGAATGGTCAGGTGATCACGCGTCGTGAGACACGTGGTAGTTGTGTATATATTGGCGGCCACTAAGGCCACCACGTTTTTCCTTCCTTCATCCACCAAAGAATTCGTCAGATATACAATTCTTTCACCAAAGAATTCGTCAGATATACAATTCTTTCAAATAATGGACCAAATGACGCGATAATCACTCTGATATAGTGATCAAAACACATCCCCAATACTCTGCGTCCTTGTATCTCGTCGCGCGCTCGACGTGTGCGACGCGCTCCAAGATGAGTCCAGCAACGACTGGCTTACCTTCCACACACGGTACCCGATCATCAGCTCATACAATAGTTCCCCCCACGGCGGAGGAACGTGCTGCCGCCATGGCAGAGGAGCGCTCGGAAGAGCTTCATCAACTCGAAGTGACTCGTCTCAAAAGAAAGGCCGAACAAGAGGAGCTACTATTTCAAGCCCAGCTTGTCGCACTGAAAGTTCCTGCCCAGCAGCCGGCTGCGCAACTACAGGATGCTGAAGGTGAGACTACCCCTGAAGTGAAGTCCCTAACCGCTGTTCTCCCAGGGATTGCTTCTACACACCTTGTCGCCATCCACAAGAACAAGTTTCTGGCCGAAAACCTTTCGAAGCTGCGGAGGGGCCGACGGGAAGAGGATACAACTGGTCAGATCACGTTCAAAAATGGAACTCTGACAACAACGAGAGTTAAGGGCTCTATGAAGGACTTCGGCAATACCATCAATATATGGTCAGAAGGTTTTCACAACTACATGATCGCCAACTATTCTCTCTACAAGGTGACATTCCCAGAGTTGATGTATAGTATGACTTGCTTCTATATCAAGATTGCTAGCCTCGCAGAGATATACATCTGGTCTGGAGGTGTCCTAGAGCTTGCAATCGCCTACATGAACGATATCACCACAAATGGAAGAGGTCTGACTGTAGAGGCCTGGCGTACTATCCCGCAAGAATGGATTGATATGTACTGTGGGCCAATGAAGATTTTGTCCAGAAAACCAGTTTCAACTTCATCAGCAGCATCGTCATCCTTATTGGCCTCAAAGACAAAGACAATCTGCGATAACTTTAACACTTCACAGTGCGGCTTCGGACTTAGCTGTTATCGTCTCCACATCTGCGCTCACTGCAAGGGCGAGCATCCGTTATCGAAGTGCCCTACAGCACCTAAATAGCAATTCCAGCTTCTCCTGGCGCCTGACCAAAAGCAGGCACCGGCGATGCGATCAACTGGATTTGCTTCCCATTATTATACCTCTAACCTTCGGGGCTGCGCACCCCCATTCTACCCTCCATACATCGCTCCTCCTCGACCAAACACACAACCACTCTTCGATGTAGTTGGATCAACTCTGCTACATCATTCTCCAAGTCCTCTTCACCTTCCAGCCTGGGAGCGTATGTTAGTCAATTACCCAGGGGATCTACCACAACTCATCAGCGGAATTCTCCGAAACGGCACGCAATTAGGCTACGAAGGTCCGGCCCAATTGATTCTCTCTAAGAATCTCATCTCGGCTGATTTAGATGACCACACAATCCAAGACAAGCTCGCAGCCGACCTGAAAGCTGGACGAGTGGTGGCAGTATCGCCATCGGCACCATATATATGCTCACCACTTGGCTTAGTACCTAAGCATGACAAGGGCTGGCGTCGGATACACCATCTCTCCTACCCGCCAGGCCGCTCAGTCAATGACTATATCCGGTCTGACTTCGCAGCCCTTAAGTACGTCACGCTTGAGGAGATCTGGGCTACCATTATCAAGACCGGTCGTGGATCTATGATCATTAAGCGTGATATCCAGGATGCATTCCGAATGATTCCGGTAGCAAAACTTCAGCAGTGGCTACTCGGGTTCCAAGTAGATGGTAGGTACTACAAGGAGACATGCCTCCCATTTGGTCTCTCTACATCGCCTTTTCTTTTCAACATTTTCAGTGAAGCTTTTCATTGGATTCTCGAATCCAAGCTACGTTGGTTTAATCTTCATCACTACCTTGATGACTTCATCCGCATCATCAAAGCCTCTCCACATACTCCTGCAATCCTCCACAATCTCAGAGAAGACTATGTCAAAGTTACAGACGAGCTAGGTATCCCGCGGAACGACACAAAGGATCACGAGGGCCAAGTCGCTGAGATCCTTGGCATTGAGCACGATACCACTACTTTAGAAGCTCGACTCTCGCCAGCGAAACTAGCCAAAGCGATCTTGCTCACTAGCCAAGCTCTAACACGCCGCTCACTTACAT
>JAWWPC010000206.1:0-14910 GCA_033851055.1 Kribbellaceae bacterium
CTGGTGCTGTTGGCTCTGTGTCCATTCATCGTGCTGTCCACCGCCTCGCTGTTCATCACTCACCAGGTGTCTCTTGACCTGCATGCCTCCACGTTCGGGGTCCAGTTGGCGGAGGGTCTGTCGAACGCCGGCTACGCCTTCGGGGCCGTTCTAGCCGCGGACCTGATCCAGCGGCTGCCGATGTGGCGCCTGTACGTCGTGACCGAGGCCGGCTTTGCCGTGGGATCGCTACTCGTGGCCCTGGCGCCCGTTATCGGGATCTACACCGCCGGGCGGGTGATGCAGGGGATGGCGACCGGCATGTTGCTGGTGGTCGCGCTGCCGCCGCTGGTCACCAAACATGGCGCGGCACGGGTGCCACTGAGCGCCGCCTTCGTCAACCTCGGCCTGTTCGGCATGGTGACCATCGGACCAGTCATCGGCGGTGTCGTGGCAGCCACTGGGGCATGGCGGTTGCTGTTCGTCATCGTGGCCATCCTGGGCGTCTTCGGCGGCCTGCTGGGGCTGCTCGCCTTCAAGCGCGACCTCCCAACCTCACCGCGTACAGGCTTCGACGAGTCTGGGATCCCGTTGGCCCTCGCGGCGACGGTTCTGCCCTTCTTCGGCGTGTCCTGGTTGGTCCGTGGCGGGTTCGGCTCCCCGGCCTTCTTCGTACCTGTGGCGGTCGGGCTGCTCGCGCTGTGCACGTTGCTGGTGCGGCAGTACCGCAAGGACCGTCCCCTGATGCCACTCAAGCTGATCGCGCACACACTGCCCGTCACCGGCATCGCGACAGCCATGGTCACGGGGGCCGCGGTCACCGCACTGGTCGACCTGGCGGTGGTCTACCTGCTGCAAGTCCAGCACGAATCCCCGGTGCTGACCGGAACGATTCTTGTCACCCAGGTCGCAGGCGTCGCCGTAGCGGCGGTGTTGTTCAAGGCCGTACTGCGTACGCGGTGGCTGCCGGTGCTCGCTCTGGGCGGGCTCGGCGCAACCGCTCTCGGCGGCGCGCTGCTGCTCGGGCTCGGTCCGGGCCACGCGATCCCGCTTCTGGCGGTCGCGGGCCTGCTGCTGGGGTTCGCCGCCGGAGCCGGGGTGGCCCCGGGTCTGTTCATGGCCGGGCTCAGCGTGCCGTCCAACCGGCTGGGCCCTACGTTCGCCCTCGTGGAACTGCTGCGCTCTGAGGCGGCGTTCCTCGTCGCTCCCGTCGTGGCGCAGTTCGTGACGCTGTTCAGGGATCCGGCCGTAGGAATCAGGGAGGCCGTGCTCGTCCTCGTCCTGCTTTGCGTGATCTCCGGTGCGCTGATCCTCGGTGTCCTGTTGCTTGGCGGGGCGCGCCCGCACGCGCCGGACATCGAAACCTGGATCGACGGCGAGCAGCCGGCGTACAACTCACCGCGGCTCGCCGGTGCCGTCCGCCGGTCTGAGTCTGAGGCCTGAGCACTCATCAGGTTGGGCGATGTGCCGCAGGCCGTGCTGAACAACAATCCGAAGGGACGCGGGTCGGCCGCGTCCATTACCTGTGCACTGTGACGACCGGATTGAGAGGCATCGCCATGAATGAGGTCAACCCACACCAGAACGTGACCTTCGCCAGCAACGGCGGACAGGCTCACGGCTACCTGTCCAAGCCGGAGAGCGGGTCGGGCCCAGGGGTGATCCTGATCCAGGAATGGTGGGGTCTGGATGACCACATGGCCGAGGTCGCCGACCGGCTCGCCGCCGAGGGATTCGTCACGCTCGCACCGGACCTCTACGGCGGTCGGGTCGCGCACGACGCCGATACGGCCGGCCAGATGCTCGCGGAACTGCCGGTCGAGCAGGCCGCGAAGGATCTTGCCGGCGCCGTCGACTTCCTGCTCGCCGACCCGTCCGTGACCTCGACGACGGTGGGAGCGGTCGGATTCTGCATGGGCGGCGGGTTCGTCCTGCAACTCGCTGCGCAGCAGGGGGACAAGGTCAGCGCGGCGGTGCCGTTCTACGGCGTGGGCCCGGCCGTCCCCGATCAGTACCGCACCGTCACCGCGCCGATCCAGGGTCACTACGGCGAGCAGGACGCCTTCTATCCCGTCGAGCAGGCACGCGAGCAGGAGCAGCAGATCCGCGACGAGTCAGGTGGCAGCGTCGAGTTCTTCTACTACCCCGCCGGGCACGCGTTCCACAACGACAAGGACAAGCTCGGCACGTACAACAAGCGGTACGCCAAGCAGGCCTGGGACCGGACGGTCGAGTTCCTCAAGGCCCACGTGCGCTGAGCCAAGGAGCACCAGTGCTGGGTGCTACCCGGTCGTGGGATGTGGGGCGCAGTCCGTGTCGACACACTCGGTATTAGCCCAGTCGGCGTTCGCGCCGTCCCGCAGAGGAGGTGTCATGAGTGCTCGCGGAACACCGATGACCGTTGTCCGCCCGGGGCGCGATGACGGCTCAGGACGTCTCCTTGCTGGTCGATACCGGCTTCAAGGCCTGCTCGGCAGGGGCGGCATGGGAGATGTGTGGCTGGCCAGAGACGAGGTCCTTGCCCGGCCCGTTGCGATCAAGGAATTCACGCTGCCCGAGGCCGTCATCGACCCGGCGACCGCGACCGCACGGGTGTTCAACGAGGCCCAGGCTGCTGCACAGGTCACCCACCGTGGCGTCGTCCGCGTGTATGACCTTGCTGTTGAGAACGGCAGTCACTGGATCGTCATGGAAGCGCTGACCGGTCAGACGTTGGCGGACGCCATAGACGAGCAGGGGCGTTTGGATCTCGGGCGAGTGGCGGACATCGCCGTGCAGCTGCTCGAGGCTTTGCAAGCGATGCACCGCGAAGGAGTCATTCATCGGGACGTGAAACCGAGCAATGTGCAGCTGAGCAGCAGTGGTCGGGTGGTGTTGACAGACTTCGGTCTCGCGACTCTTGGCGGCACTGCTGCAGCGACCGAGCCAGACCAGGTTCTCGGCAGTCCCCCGTACATGGCGCCCGAGGCGATCCTGGAGGGCTGGTTCGGTCCTGCGTCGGACATGTACTCCCTTGGTGCGACCCTCTACGCGGCGGTTGAGGGTCGGCAGCCCCTGGATGGGATCACATCGTTCTCCACCCTCGACGCCGAGAAGGACGAACGCCCCCCTCCTGTGCCACATGCCGGCTTCCTTCGACCGGTCATCCAAGGTCTGCTCACCAAGGATCCGGACCGCCGGCTGGGTCCGTCCGAGGCGCATCTCTATCTCAAGACGCTCCAGTCCGAGCAGGCCGCGCCTCAGGCCGCAGCCGTACGCACGGATCGGCGGCCCTGACTGTCAGTGGCCGTTGAGCTGTGGCGCTGGCTGCGGATACCGGCTAGCCGGTATCCGCAGTACATCCAGCCACTACCCGAAGATGGCCGCTGCCCGTGGCGACGTAGTGCGCTGTCCCAGCCAGGCTTGGTGTGACGACGGAAGTTATGGCGAACAGCAATCCGGGCCCATCGGCACTACCGGCTGAGCTCACGATGACCAAGGGGCACAGATGCCGCACGATCAGCACACCGCACTGACAAGCGTGGCCGTCCGCTCACCGCACGACGTGGTGCGCGACCACACGGTCCTCTGGGCTCGGGCATCGTCCGCCGAGAGGCGAGCGGTGGACTGTGCGGATCGTGGCCTGCGCGAACGAACCATCGACCATTATCGCGAGGCCCTGACCTGCTACGACGAGATCGGATCCTCCCGCGACAGCGCTCGGGTGCGCTTGCTTCTGCGGGACCTCGGGGTTCGGGTCAGGCACTGGACCTACGAGCAGCGCCCGGACACCGGCTGGGAGAGCCTGACCTCGACAGAGGAGCAGGTCACCGAGCTGGTCGCACTGGGCCTGACCAACCGCCAGGTCGCGGCGGAGATGTTCATCAGCGCGCACACCGTCGCATTCCACCTGCGCCAGGTGTTCCGCAAGCTCGACATCCGCTCACGCGTCGAGCTCGCACGGCTGGCCGTTAAACATGAGCAGGCACCGCACAGCGCATGACATCGGTGCCCCTGGAGTGGCGACGTAGCCACGGGTGTGGCGAGCCCGCCGACGCCATCTGGAAGGGAGATCCACGTGCTCATCATCCTGTGTATCGCGATGGTTGTCCTTGTCACCGACGCGACGTACTGGCTCGTTGGAGGATCCCGGCGGCGCCGCGCGGCAAACCACTCATTGGAACACCCGTTCCGCGCACCCGAGCTACGAAAGCTCGACGCACGCCTCGATGAGATCGCACTGGAGGAACTGCGTCGTCTCGAAAGGCAACTGGCGCACTACGTGGCCAGCGAGGTGGGGCACGTGCTGATGATCTCGAGGTCGCCCCACGGTATTGCCCTGGAGCTGTCGGACGGTCGTCGACTGGCACTCGGCGGTGTCAGTCACCGCACCCGTAACCAGCTGACACAGCGCGCCTCTTGGGACAAGTTGCGTCCCGCGCACGTGCAACGTGAGGCGTTCTCCTATCGGCTGCTGCTTCGCGGACTGACCGGCGCAGAGATCGAGGTCCACGCACGCCACATCGCGCTAGCACCCTGATCAGCCTCTGAATGCTTGCCACCGACAACCACCTGAAGAGAGCAGTCCGATGAACCTCGACCGAGCGCGCGGCCTCGCCGCACCGGGCCGCGCCCGTCGGGCGGGCGCGGGCATCGCGGTCCTGGCTGCGGTATTCGTGGCAACGGCCTGCACTCCCGACGCTACGTCGACCACGAGCGCGACGGCCGGCCCCGTACCAGATCTACAGAACGCCTTCGTCGATACGGTCCGCACCGTCCAGCCGTCCGTTGTAGAGATCCAGACGTCCACCGGTCTCGGTTCCGGCGTGATCTTCGACTACGCCGGTGACATCGTGACCAACAACCACGTGGTGGGGACCGCGACAACCATCAGCGTCCTGGTGAACGGTTCGCCCCTGCCAGGACGTCTCGTCGGTACCTACCCGGCGTCCGATCTGGCCGTGATCAGTGTGAACTCGCCAACGCCGCTCACGCCGGCGAAGTTCGGCCCGACGAGCTCGGTCCAGGTGGGCGACGTCGTACTGGCGATGGGCAACCCGCTCGGTCTCCAGGCAAGCACCAGCGAGGGAATCGTCTCGGCTATTGGTCGAAAGGTCGTCGAGCCCAGCGGCGACGGCACCCCTGGAGCCACTCTGTCCCATGTCATCCAGACATCGGCCGCGATCAATCCAGGCAATAGCGGAGGTGCGCTGGTCGACCTCGCAGGTGAGGTGATCGGGATCCCGACGCTCACCGCGACCGATCCGCAGATCGGCGGCACAGCGCCTGGGATCGGGTTCGCGATCCCTGCCGGCACCGTCACCGATGTCGCACAGCAGCTCATCGCGCGCGGGCGCGTAACGGCCCCACCGACCTGAGGGCCCGGGGTCTCCTCCCATCAATGCGTCCAACACACCTGGAGAGCAGCGATCGCTATGTCCCACCCGCATCACCTTGCCGCGCCTGACCCGCCATCCAGAGCCGACGGCGACATCACACAACTAGCCACGGCCGCCTCCACGCTGGTCCCGTTCAGCCGGTTCAGCCGCTGCAGTGTGCCCACCACCCGGCTGCGCAGATTGTCGATCCGTCGATTGCGCGCAACGATTCCGCAGCTACAGCGGTGAGTCGACGATGACGACCATGACCGTCGCTGCGTCAACCTTGCCGCCGCTCGCCCTCGGCTTCTTCGGCTTGGGGACCGGCTATTTGATCTGGGGTCCGCAGGAGCTCTTCAAATTTCCTCCGCGTGACGAGCAGGTAGACCGCGCGCTGGGAACGTGGGGCATTTGGATGCCCGGGTTCTGCCAGCTGCTGACCGGGCTGATCCTGTTCGTCGGACTGACCTGGTTCCAGGTCTTCAGCGGCAACAAAGCCCTCTACATGGCCGCACTCGCGTTCACCGCGTACGGTATTCACTGGTTCGGCCTCGGCTGGAACCGATACCGCGGCAATGACATACGACCCAATGCGGGCATGTCCGTCGCCTTCTTCCTCATCTCCGTGCTCGGCTTGATCGTGTTCTTCGACGCCGGGGACTGGCCAGTGGGGCTCCTGTTCGTTGGTCTCGCCCTGGTGTACGTCTGTGACTTCTTCATGGCATTCGGATCGCAACTCTCCATACGCCTGCTCGGAGTGGTTCACACGGTGACGGGACTGTGGCTGATGTACCTGACGTTCGCCGTCACGCTCGACCTCACTGCGGGATTCCGTCTGATGGCCTGAGACTAGAACGCGGTGAGCAGGTGCACCGCGATAGCACAGATCAGGGTGCTGGAGACCAGCGCCGTAGCGAGCCGCCCGCGACTGCCGGTTAGAACCCGACCCAGCAATGCGCCGCTGCCGGCCAGGAGTAACTGCCAACTGGCGGATGCGACGAAGGCCGCAAGGATGAAAACGGCCTGCTCCAGGTGGTCCGGAGCACCTGTGGTCTGACTCCCGAGCACCAGCGCCGCGAAGTAGATCACGGTGATCGGATTCAGCATCGTCATCCCCAGCAATCCCAGATAGGCCCGAATAGGGCCCACCGGTGTCCCACGAACCCGGCTGGACGTCTGGAGCCCGCGGTATTGGCTGACGGCTGCACGTCCGCCCCGGACCGCCAGCACGATCAACACCAAGGCCGCGACGCAGCGCATGGGAAGCATGATCGGCTGGAGAACGAACGTAAGTGCCGAACCACCAAGCACTGCGATCAACGCGTAGAGGCCGTCGGCGGTTGCCACACCGAGTGCAGCGCATACGCCGATCCGCAGGGATGTCCGAGCCGTAAGGGCCACGAGGTACGTCGCGACCGCTCCCACCGGCATGGCGATGCCATAACCAGCAAGGAGCCCCGCGACCAGGGCGGCGATCACGTCCGAGCGTGAATCGGCCTCCACAGTCGGCCGGCCTGCTGCTGAACCCGCACCGGTCGAACGGTGGTGGTCAGCGACAAGTTGGCAGCGGTCGAGGTCATGGGGAGATCGTGCGGGGGCCTTGCTTGCCTGAGCAACTCATTTTCGTGGCGCGGCGGGCGCTAATTCATTCGCGTAGCTTCACAGTGGAGGGCACTCTGAACGAGTGGACATCAAGAAGGTTCAGCCAGAAGACACCGCAGCCTGCGCCGAAGCCGTCGCACTGCTGACAGCAACGGCGGGTGTCGACTGCCCGGAGGGGATCGTACCGACGCCGCGCAGCTACGCCGTGGACTTGGAACACGGCTGGGACGGGGATCCCGCCGACGCCTATCTCGCTCGGGACGCCGACGGCAACGTGGTGGGCCTGCTCAGCACGGACCTGCCGACCTACGACAACACCAACCTCGCCTGGTTCAGCGTCGCGATCCATCCCGACCATCGCGGACGCGGGTACGACTCCGAATTGCTGGCGTACGGCGAGGACTTGGCCGCCGAGCGGGGCCGGACCCTGCTCGGGCTGTCCCACTGGGATGTGCCGGAGGCCGACGCGTTGGCCCGACGGCACGGGTTCGAGCTGAAGGCGATCGAGGTGAGCCGCCGGCAGGACCTCACCGACCTGGACCGGGCGACAGTGCAAAAGCTGTACGACGAGGCGGAGCAGGCGTCGACCGATTACGAACTGATCCAGGTGACGGGCGCCTTGCCGGAGGAACTGCTGGAGGGCATGGTCGCGGTCACGGCGTCCATCAACGACGCCCCCAAGGACGATCTAGACCTCGAGGACGACGTCTATACCCCCCAGCGCCTTCGCGCGTACGAGGCTGCCCAGACCGCGCGCGACTGGACCATCTACCGCATGATCGCACGGGAGCGCGGCACCGGAACACTGGCCGGTCACAGCACCATCGTGGTGGAACGAGAACGCCCCCACCTCGGCCACCAACACGACACGGCAGTCGACCAGGCTCACCGCGGCCACCGGCTCGGTGCACTGGTCAAGACCGGCATGCTGCTGTGGATGTGGGAAGCCGAGCCGACCCTGGACCAGCTCCACACCTGGAACGCCGAGTCCAACAAGCACATGGTCGCCATCAACGAACAGCTCGGCTACCGGGTGATCGGCCGCGGCACCTCTTACCAGAAGGCGATCTAGTGGTGTGAGTCGGAGACGACTCACACCACTAGAAGCCCAGTTTGCGCAGGTGCTTGGCGTCGGTCTGCCAGTTCTTGGCGATCTTCACGTGCAAGTCGAGGTAGACCGGCGTACCGAGCAGGGCTTCGATCTGATGGCGGGCGTTGGCGCCGACCTCGCGGAGCCGGGCGCCCTTGTGACCGATGATGATGCCCTTCTGGCTGTCCCGCTCCAGGTAGAGGTTGGCGTAGATGTCCACCAGCGGCTTGTCCTCCGGGCGGCCCTCGCGCAGCCCCATCTCATCGATGGTGACGGCGATCGAGTGCGGCAGCTCGTCGCGCACGCCTTCCAGCGCGGCCTCGCGGATCAGCTCACCGACCAGGATCTCCTCGGGTTCGTCGGTGATGTCGCCGTCGGGGTAGAGCGGCCGGCCCGCTGGCAGTTGCTTGACCAACTCGTCTGCGACCAGCCCGGTCTGGAAGCCGTCCGTGGCCGACACCGGGATCACCGCGGCCCACTCGATCCCGACCGACTCCCCCAGCGCGGCGATCTCGCTCAGGTGCTCGGCCATCCGGTCCGGCCCGACCAGGTCGGACTTGGTCGCCAGCGCGATCTTCGGCGTCTTGGCCACTTTGGCGGCCTCGGTGACCAGGAACCGGTCGCCGGGGCCGATCCGCTCGTTCGACGGGAGGCAGATGGCGATCACGTCGACCTCGGCCCAGGTCGTCTTCACCACGTCGTTCAGCCGCTCACCGAGCAGCGTGCGCGGCTTGTGCAGACCCGGGGTGTCGACCAGGATCAGCTGCGCGTCCGGCCGGTGCACGATGCCGCGGACCGCGTGCCGGGTGGTCTGCGGCTTGGACGAGGTGATCACGATCTTCTGGCCGACGAGCGCGTTGGTGAGGGTGGACTTGCCCGCGTTCGGCCGCCCGACGAAACAGGCGAAACCGCTGCGGAACGTTGACTCAGGTGTGGACGACATCACGAACCTCTCCGTTGCCGTTGGCAACGACTACCGGAAGAGCGGCACCGCCGAAATAGCGGACCACCTCGACGTCGACCTCAGTCCCGTCGGTGACCACCGCCGCGGCCTCGATCCCCTTCACCCCGGACGACACCGCCATCGCCACCGCCAACTGCAATGCGGTCAGCCGCACCGTGTCCAACTGCACCGTACAGGCTGCATACGTCCGGCCGTCGGTGTCACGCACGGCGGCGCCCTCCGCCGCCCGGGTGCGAGCACGGCTCGCCCGGGCCAGGGTGACTAGCTTGGCGTCCTCGGCCGAAAGGTCAACGGACATGTAACTCCCCAAGAATCAGCGGTCGGCAGTCTGTTGACTGCCGTCATGCGGCTGGTCGGTCGCCTCGCCGCGTCGGACCAGCACAGTACCGACCTGGTTGCGGCGACCGGATGGCCGCTCCGCCGTGAGGGACAGCCCGAGCCCCTCGATCTCCACCTGGGCGCCGGGGATCGGCACCTTGCCGAGCAGCTTGGCCATCAGCCCACCGACCGTATCCACGTCGTCATCGTCCAGCGGTACGCCGAACAGCTCGCCGAGCTCGTCGATCGGGAACCGGCTGGACACCCGGTAGGCCCCGTCGGACAACGCCAGCACGGATTCCGGCGCCTCGTCGTACTCGTCGGTGATCTCACCGACGATCTCCTCCAGGATGTCCTCGATGGTGACCAGGCCGGCGGTGCCGCCGTACTCGTCGACCACGATCGCGACGTGCATCCGGGCCGCCTGCATCTCGCGGAGCAGCTCGTCCACCGGCTTGGAGTCGGGGATGTACATGCAGGGCCGCATCACCGACTCGACCCGCTCGGTCGACTCGCTCTGCGCATTGTCGTAGACGCGGCGCATCACGTCTTTCAGGTAGACCACGCCGACGATATCGTCCAGGGAGTCGCCGACCACCGGGATCCGGGAGTAGCCGCTGCGCAATGCGAGCGAGGTGAGCTGACGCAGCTTCTTGTGCCGCTCGATGTAGACCATGTCGGTGCGCGGCACCATCACCTCGCGCAC
The DNA here is from genome assembly GCA_033851055.1 of Kribbellaceae bacterium. Lineage (GTDB taxonomy): Bacteria > Actinomycetota > Actinomycetes > Propionibacteriales > Kribbellaceae > Kribbella. The sequence continues at coordinate 10,017 of JAWWPC010000206.1, forward strand.
GATCGTGTCGCCCAGCTCGAAGACGGAGTGGATCATCTGCCGTTCGCCGGACTCGATCACCGACGACTTCTCGGCCAGGTCGACCAGCGCGCGCAGCTCGGCCTCGGTCGCGAACGGGCCCTCGGCGAACCCCTTGCCCGGGGTCAGCGCGTTGCCGAGCATGATCAGCAGCCTCGGCAACGGCCCCAGCACACTGGTCAGTGCCATCACCGGTCCGGCCGACACCATCGCGAACCGGTCCGAGTGCTGCTGTCCCAGGGTGCGGGGCGCGACGCCGACGATCACGTACGACACCACGACCATCACCGCTGCCGTGACCAGGATGTGCAGCCAGGTGATCCCGAAGACGCCCGACAAAGCCTGCGCCACCAACACGATCGCCGTGATCTCGAAGATCAGGCGGACCAGTAGCAGGCTGTTGAGATACCGCGGCGCATCCTCCAGCAGGTTCCGCAGGCGGATCGCGCGGGTGTTGCCGTGCTCCACCTGCTCGTTGGCGCGAACCTTCGAGTACGACGAGATGGCCGCCTCGGCGCCGGCGATCAAGCCGGCGAGCAGAACGAGCACCGCAGCCACAACCAGCAGAACGCCGTCGTGGTAGGTCACTGGAACGTCACTCCTGTCCGAGCCTGTTTCACTGGCCGAGACTGTTTCCGGGGGCTCGCCATGCTTCCAGCAAACGGCCCTGGACGTCCCACATCTCCGCCTTCTCGGCGGGTTCGGCATGGTCGTAACCGAGCAGGTGCAGGATGCCGTGCACCGTCAGCAGCTCCAGCTCGGCCCAGGTGCCGTGGCCCGCCTTCGAACCCTGCGCAGCAGCGACCATCGGGCACAGTGCGATGTCACCCAGATGCCCGAGCGGCGGCTCGATCTCGTCGTCGTCGGCGCCAGGTCGCAGCTCGTCCATCGGCCACGACATCACATCGGTCGGCCCGGGCAGATCCAGGAACTCGACGTGGTAGCGCGCCATCGTGTCCTCGTCGACCAGCTTGATCGACAGCTCACACTCCGGGTGCAACCGCAGCGACGACATCACGAAACGGCTCAGCCGCATCAGTCCGTGAGCATCGATCTGGACGCCGGACTCGTTGTTGACCTCGACGTTCATCCTCTGCGCTCAGCGTCGCTCTCGAAAGTCTCATAGGCCGACACGATCCGACCGACCAGCTTGTGCCGGACGACGTCGTGCGCGGTAAGCCGGCAGAAAGTCAGGTCCTCGACACCCTCCAGGATGCTCTGGACCACCCGCAGACCCGAACTCGTGCCGGTCGGCAGGTCCACCTGGGTGATGTCGCCGGTGACGACCATCTTCGACCCGAAGCCGAGCCGGGTGAGGAACATCTTCATCTGCTCGGGCGAGGTGTTCTGTGCCTCGTCCAGGATGATGTAGGCGTCGTTCAGGGTCCGGCCGCGCATGTACGCCAGCGGCGCGATCTCGATCGTGCCGGCCGTCATCAGCCGCGGGATCGAGTCCGGGTCCAGCATGTCGTGCAGGGCGTCGTACAGCGGCCGCAGGTAGGGGTCGATCTTCTCCGACAGGGTGCCGGGCAGGAAGCCCAGCCGCTCGCCGGCCTCGACCGCCGGCCGGGTCAGGATGATCCGGTTGACCTCTTTGGCCTGCAGCGCCTGCACCGCCTTGGCGACGGCCAGGTAGGTCTTGCCGGTACCGGCCGGGCCGATGCCGAAGACAATCGTGTTCTTGTCGATGGCGTCGACGTACCGCTTCTGGTTCAGCGTCTTAGGCCGGATGGTGCGGCCGCGGCTGGACAGGATGTTCTGGGTCAGGACGTCGGCTGGGCTCTCGGTGGTGGCGGCCTTGATCATCGCGATGCTGCGCTCGACCGAGTCCGCCGTCAGCCCCTGGCCGATCCGGACGACCGCGATCAGCTCATCGATCAGCCGCTCCGCCAGCGCCAGCTCGGCCGGCTCGCCGACCAGGCTGATCTCGTTGCCGCGGACCATGATGTCGGCCGCGAACTCCTGCTCGACGATCCGGAGGAACTCGTCCGTGGCCCCGAGCAGCGCCACCATGTCAATACTATTCGGCACGACGATCTTGTGGGATGCCGTCGGTGCGCTGCTGACAGCGCGCGTCGCATCGGTGCGCGACGACTCGATACTGCGTGGCCTGGACAGCCTTTCCTCCTGACGCCGGGTGTTCTTGTCCAAGCCCATGCTAGCCGCCTCCTACGACAGCCTCACCCGATAAAACCCGATCAGCCTCCGCCGAGGCCCGGACCAGTGCGGTTCGTGCTCCAAGTCGACTGGTCCTGCCCGAGCCAGGGCGGACCGAAGGTGTCAACCTGGAACCGGACCTTCGCGTCTCTTCCATGTGGCACAACCGGCCGTGGTGTATGCAGAGTGCGTGGCATATGAGTCCTCGTGGGATGCAGACGAGGCGCTGACGGCTGTCTATACGGCGCACTACACGTCCTTAGTCCGCCTCGGCGCCCTACTGCTGCGTGACAGCGGTACGGCGGAGGAGATCGTGCAGGACGCCTTCGTGGCGATGCACGGGCACTGGCACCGGCTACGCGACCCACACAAAGCGCTGGCCTATCTACGCACCGCGGTGGTGAACCGGTGCCGTTCCCGGCAGCGGCATCTAGTAGTGGTGGACAAGCACCTGCCGCGCTCGCTGCCGGACGTGCCCAGCGCCGAACAGGTCGCGCTACGGATCGCCGAGACCGATCGGGTGATCGAGGCGATGCGCAGCCTGCCCGAGAAACAACGCACCGTGATGGTGCTGCGGTACTACGGGGACTTGTCCGAGGCGGAGATCGCGGAAGCGATGGGGATCAGCCGCGGATCCGTGAAGAGCCACGCCGCGCGGGCGACGAAGTCGCTGCGACACGTCCTGGAGCAGAGCATATGAACGACCAGCAGCCCGACCCGTTCGACGAGCTGATGCGTCGAGCGCTCGCGAACGAGTCGGCCAAGACCGAGCCGGCCGACAGCCTGCACAAGATCCAGGACCGGGTCAGGACCCAGCGCAAACCGTTCAGCCGGCGCCGGTGGGTGCTGACCGCCGGCGCCGCCGCGGTCAGTACCGCCGCGGCCATCGGCGCTTTTACAGTGCTCACCGACGACACCAACAAGCCCGGCGACGCCGGGGTCGCTGGGCCTGCTACCACCAACTCCAGCGCAGCGCCGACGTCGCAGCGGCCGTCCAGCAGCAGCCCGATCCCGAGCTCTGCGACAGGCTCACCGACGATGACTGCCTATCAAGGGACGCGGGAGACCCCGACTGTGAAGGCGGTCCCGGTCTACTGGCTCGGCAAGACCGTCGGCAACGACACCGGCGCAGGGATGCGGCTGTACCGCACCTTCATCGGGATCAAGGGCCGGCCGGCCGAAGAAGCAGTGCGGCTGATGACCACGCAGAAGGCGGACGACCCGGATTACCAATCGCTCTGGGCCGGCGCGAAGGTCAGTTCGGTGACCCGATCTAGCGACGGCGTGAGGGTGGACTTCAAAACGCTGCCGCGGAAGAAGCTCGAGCCTGCTGTCGCTGACCTAGCAGTCCAGCAGCTCGTCTACACCGTGCAGGGCGCTCTGGACGACGCGACAGTGCCGGTCCAGGTCACCGAACAGGGCCGGCTCAGTTCCTCGTTGTTCGGTGTGGACTTCCAGCAGCCGCTCGGCCGGGCCCAGGCGTCCGACGTACAGGCCCTGGTCTGGATCCTCGGGCCGGCCAACGGAGCGGTGGTGTCAGCACCGGTCACGGTGACGGGGACGGCCGCGGCCTTCGAGGCACAAGTGAACTGGCGTGCCATGAATCTTAAGACGAAGGCAACTGTCAGCAGCTACACGATGACGAAGGAGGGCCAGAAATTCTCGTCCTTCACCTTCACGCCGAAGCTGACCGCCGGAACATGGCTGATCGAGGCCTACCTGGTCTCAGCGGTGGACGGCAAGACCACCGACACCGACTCCAAGCTCATCTTCGTCAAGTAACCCGTCAGCGGGTGAAGGTGAAGAGTCGCTGACCCGGGACCGGCGGCAATGTGCCGGTGGTCAGCCGGTTGACGCCGACGGACCAGGAGACGTCATCTGGAGCGTCGAACGAGACCTGGGCGAAGCCCGCTTCGCCGAACCAGCGGCGGATCGACGGCCGCCGATCCGGCTCCTGCCGCCCGCGGGTCCAGATCACCGTCGCGCCCGGCGCGCACAGCTGCGGTAGCGCCTGGACCGTGCCCTCGATGTCCTCGTCGCTGATGTTGCCGAAGACCCCGCAGAAGAGCACTAGGTCGGCCGGCACCGCGCCGAGGTAGCTGTCGATCGTGCCCGCGTCGCCCTCCACCACCTCGACGCCGGTCAGGCCGTTGGCCGTCGCGGCCGCCCGGGCGATCGCCACGTTACGAGGATCGAGCTCGACCAGCCGCGCGGTCACGCGATCCCGCGCCGGGTGGGAGGCCAGCACCTCGATCAGGTCGCGGCCCTGGCCCGCACAGGCGCTGATCGCCCGCACCGGCTGGTCCGGTCGCGCGTCCAGGTGGCCGCGGATACCACGCTGCACGGCCTGTAGTCGTCTGCTGAGCGGCGAGTCCTGATCGTCGTACCGGGCGTGCCATTCGAGCCAGTCCGTCGAAGTCATCCAGTCGCTCCTCAAGCAGTCAGGTCCAGCGAGATTGGGCTAGCAGGGCCGCGGCGGCTGCCACTCCGGCGGTAGAGGTTCGCAACACGGTGTCACCGAGGCGGACCGGCTCCACGGCGAAAGCGGCCAGCTCGGCTGGCGAGATCCCACCCTCTGGCCCGACCACGATCACGACGTCACCGTCCGCCGGGACCTTGAGCGAGGCCAGCGGGACCGTTGCTTCCTCATGCAGTACGGCGGCCAGCCCGGCGGCTCCCGCCAGCGCGGCCACCTCGGCCGTCGAGGCCAGGTCGGCCA
>JAWWPC010000345.1:0-3935 GCA_033851055.1 Kribbellaceae bacterium
CTCCAAAAGTTGCAACTTGCTTGCGCTAGGGAAGCGTAGCTACTTTTCTTTCGCGTAGCGTTTTATTATTAAAATAAGTTGTTGCTTGCTTCGCTAGCAACGAAGCAAGCAATAAAAATTGGAGGGAAGGGAGGGAAGCTACGCAAGGGGAAGCGCTAGCAACCGAAGCCGAGACCTAGTCGCTTTTTATTCTTATTATTAGAATAAAACGCTTCTTGCTTTTTATTCTTAATTTAAGAATAAAACGCTACTTGCTTGCGCTAAAGAATTGCGCTAAAGAATACGCGAAGAAAGTAGCAACCTCACCTTTGGAAGCGAAGCAACTATGCTAGGGAGGGTAAGCGCAAGCAACTTTATTATAATAATAAAAATAAAAATAAAAATAATAACAAGTATCGCTTACTTTCGATAGCTTTCGCTAAGTTGCTACTTCTTATCTAGAGCGATTCTAATAATTTAATTAAAAATAAGAAGCGTGACTAATTAAAGTTAAAAAAAGTCGAATTAGCTAGTAGCTAATAAAAATAATTATAAGGGCAGGTGATCCGATTGGTAATGGTGGTTCTCTGTAAAAGAATTGGTTAATAGCCGTTAGAGGTTCGATTCCTTTTCTGCTCAATTTATTTAATTTATTTAATTGCCAAAGGCAACTGCTGTTTTTAATTCGGCCACTTGCTTTTTATTGCTTCGCTTAGCGAAGCGTAGCGAAGCGTAGCGAAGCGTAGCGAAGCGTAGCAACGGCTTTGGTTGTTGCTACGCAATAATCTTCGTTTAATTTAAAAATAATAATTAATTATGCGGCCGAAAGCGAAGCGATAGTTGCTACGCAACAACTTATAATTCCTTATTATAATAATTATAATAAAAATAAGTTGCTTCGATAGCTTTCGCTAAGTTGCATCTTGATATCTAGAGCGAAGCGACCCCCCCTAGCGTAGCAACCCCAATTTTTATTCTTATTTTAATAATAAAAATAAGAAAGGGTAACTTGCTTCGCTAGTAAGGGAGAGAAGCAATTGCTTCGCAACTAAATAAAGCTAAAAAACGAAGCAACTACTACTTGCTTGCGCTAAGCGAATGCTCAGGATAAACTAGGTCGTATAGCTGGCTTTATAAAAAATAAGGATAAAACTAGTTGGTGGCGCGATCCAGAAGAACTATTGATTCGGTTGTTTTTATTGATTTGGCATACCCTAATCTAACTAGCGTAGTTCCTACGCAACAACCTATTTTTATTATTTATCTTGCGTAGCAACTTAGCGATTGGTACTTGCTTTCGGTCGAATTCTAATAATAAGAATTATTTAAGTATAAGTTGATTTGCTCCCTCCAATTTTTATTGCTTGCTTCGTTGCTACGCAACAACTTATTTTTTTTTATCTTTATTTTTTTTTATTCTTATTTTTTAGAATAAAAATAAGAAAAAAGATAAAAATAAAGTTGCTTGCTTCGCTAGCAAGAATAAAAATAAGTTGCTACTTGCTTGCGCTAGGGAGGGTTACTACGTTAGCGAAGCGTTGCAAGCGGACATAATAAGCAGTCATTCTCTATTATAAAATTAAGCTTAAATAAGGAAATTTATAATAAAAAATTAAATAAATATAATAGCGAGATGGTGTAATTGGTAACACAGCAGTCTCATGAACTGTTATTTAAGATTCAAATTCTTATCTCGCTTAAATTATTTACTAGCTCCTCCGGAGGTTTTGCCCAGGCGAGCAGCTCTATTTATTTATATCTACTCTTGGTTGCGTTATCAACCAGCGATTTTTTTAAAAAAAGGATAAAACCGTTAGAGCTACTCCGTGCCTTCGCTTTTTTTAGCTTAAGTTGTTGCTTGCTTCGCTAGCAACGAAGCAAGCAATAAAAATTGGAGGGAACAGCTTGTTTTCTATCTAAAGAATGCATTCGCTAATTAGTTACTTGATATCTAGAGCGAATCTTATTTTTTAACAATAAAAAGATATAAGCAAACGGCTTTTGCTAAATTTTTTAATTGCTACTATAATTTTTAACTTTAGTTATTTAACAATACATATTGGCAAAGCCTACTCTATCCTTTTTTAATTTAATAAATATAAATACTATGATACGAGTATAGTTAAATGGTATAACTTCTACCTTCCAAGTAGAAATTATCAGTTCGATTCTGATTACTCGTAAAAATATTAAAAATTAATAGCCCACATAAGAATCTTTAATTAATTTAAAGATAAGGGGTGTTGCTACGCAACCAATCAATTTATAGTCTCATTTATATTATATAATTATAATTATGTTTCTTTCGGCCGCGAAGCAACTAAGCGATTGTTTTCTTATTTTTAATTTAATAATAAGAATCGCTACGCGAAAGTAATGAAAGCAAACAGAAATTCTCTTAATCCGTAAAACAGCAGCTACTTTGTAATTAGCTGTTTTAGCTATAGCTAGACCGGATGCGCTGTTATCTCCTCGCCTTTTTTAATTTTATTTACTTTCGCTTCTTAATTTTATTCTGATTATAAGAAACTCCTTCGTTTTAATTGCTTGCAACTTATTTTTAGAATAAAATTAGGAATGCTTAGCTACTACTTGCTAGCGCTAATTCTTTAGCGCAAGCAAGTAGCGTTTTATTCTTAATTTTTTTTATCTTTAATTTAAAAGATAAAGTTGCTACGCAAGAATAAAAAGCAGCCGATAGCGAAGCCAAAAACAGCGCTAATAAAGGCGAGATAATATAATATAAAAATTTTAAGCAGAGACTTTTTTCTTTCTATTTGCTTTCTGCTCTTCCAATACTTTAGCTTGCGAAAGCAACTACCTTCGGAGATAGGAGTTGCTACTTTCTTCGCGAATTCTTATTTTTATTCTAATAATAAAAATAAAAAGCGCCTAGGTTTCGGCTTCGGCTTCGCTATCGGCTGCTTTTTATTTCTAATTTTTATTCTCCTTCTTGCGTAGCAACTGCAGTCCTAGGACAAAGGTTAATTTAAGAATAAAAATAAGCGAAGCGAAGCGTAGCAACTTAATTTAATAATAAAACGCTACTTGCTTGCGCTAAAGAATTGCGCTAGGAGAAAACTCGCAGGTTTGAGGCTTGCAACCGTTTTCGACTTTTTATCTTTAATTTTATTTCGGCATCGGTTTCGGCCGCGCACCAACTTGTCTTTATTTTTTATTCTAATAATTTAATTAAAAATAAGAAGCGTTATTAATTAAAGTTAAAAAAAAGTCGAATTAGCTAGTAGCTAATATAACCTAAAAATAAATATTTAAGAAAAAGTATATTTAAAAATTAAATAATCTATGCCTCAAATTATTCCTTTTTATTTTATAAGTCAAATATTTGTAACATTTATATTATTATTTTTTCTAATTTTTGTATTATCTAAATATATTTTACCTGTTAACTTATTTAATCAAGTTATAAGAAGCTATATAATTAAATTAATCGCTGGGGCGAGTAAAAATTAAAATTATTTGCTACTGCTGCGAAGCAGTCCAGAGAACTTCGCAGCCGCAGCCGCAGCCGCAGCCGCAGCCGCAGCCGCAGCCGCAGCCGCAGCCGCAGCCGCAAGATTCACTCCTTTAACAGGGATGTGGTTTGTTTTTATTTCGGCCGCTTGCTTCTCGGTCGCTAGCAAATAAATTAAGAATAGCGAAGCAATCGCTAGTTGCTATCGAAGCAACTTATTTTTAGATTAAAAAACAATAAAAATAAGAACTTGTTGTTGCGTAGCAACTACGCTAGAAAAAAAAATTTTCTAATTATAATAAAAACCCCCTCGCCTAGCGTTACCAAGTAAGCGACTCGCCCTTTATTTTCGTTAGTTGCTACGCTTCCCTTTTTATTCTTATATTTAGAATAAAAATAAGAATAACTTGCTTCGCTAGAAACCTCCAAAAGTTGCAACTTGCTTGCGCTAGGGAAGCGTAGCTACTTTTCTTTCGCGTAG
>JAWWPC010000278.1:0-2635 GCA_033851055.1 Kribbellaceae bacterium
GGCGTGTTCGTCGCGAGCGCGCCGACGACGCCGGTGTACGACGGGGAGATCAGCGCTCCGGCGCTCGGAGTGGCCCTCGAGGTGTGGGACGAGAACGGTCAGCGCGTGCCTGCCGGAACCTCGGGCGAGATGGTGATCACCGAGGCGATGCCGTCGATGCCGCTGTACTTCTGGAACGACCCGGAAGGGCGTGCCTATCGCGACGCCTACTTCTCGACGTACCCCGGGGCCTGGCGCCAGGGTGACTCGATCACGATCACCGCACGGGGCACCGTCGTCATCCACGGGAGGTCCGACTCGACGCTCAACAGGAACGGCGTCCGAATGGGAAGTGCGGAGATCTACGAGGCCGTCGAGTCCCTACCGGAGGTGGAGGACTCGTTGGTCGTCGGTGTCGAGCGTGCGGACGGTGGCTACTGGATGCCGATGTTCGTGGTGCTCGCGGCCGGCACCGAGGACGCTGACGAGGTCGTGGCTCGGATGCGTGGCGAGATCGCACGGCGTACCTCCCCGCGCCACGTCCCGGACGAGATCGTCGTCGTGCCGGCCCTGCCGCACACCAAGACCGGTAAGAAGCTGGAAGTGCCGGTGAAGCGAATCCTCCAAGGTGCTGAACCCGACCGGGTCAGCAGCACGGGAGCGGTCGACGACCCTGAGGCGATGCAGTGGTTGATCCGTTTCGCCCGGGATCGGCTCGGGTGACATATGGGGATCTTGCGCCGGCGTGTCGCGCGCACGCGACCACAGCCACTCTCGAGCGAGGAGCATTCCCGATGACAGTTTCCGAGGACTGGCGTATCTATCACGACCAGGGGCTGCACCGCATCCTGAACGCCGCTCTTGAGGCCTTCGCCGAACACGGCTACCACGGCACGACGACGCGCGAGCTCGCCGAGCGGTCGGGCCTGTCCGTCCCGGGCATCTACCATCACTACCGGTCGAAGCAGGACATCCTGGTGGACCTGATGATGGTCGTCATCGACGAGCTCATCGAGCGCAGCCGCCTCGCGATCTTGTCGGCCTCGCCGGATCCGCGCCCCCAATTCGACGTGCTGGTCGAATCCCTGCTGCGCTTTCACATGTTCCGGCAGCGCGGAGCCATGGTGTCGACCAGTGAGCTCCGAAGTCTCGAGCCGGAAAACCGCGAGAAGTACGTGGCTCGGCGCGACGAGCAACAGCGGATGCTGGACAAGATCATTCTGGCGGGGGTCTCCGCCGGCGAGTTCGACACTCCCTACCCCGCGGATGCCAGCCGTGCAGTCGCGTCCATGTGCGTCGGCGTGGCTTCGTGGTACCGGGCGGACGGGCGGCTCTCCGTCGACATCCTGCTCCAGCGCTACCTGACCATCGCCGAAGCAATCGTCGGCATCCACTGAACGCGCCACCTGCACCACTACATCACGACCGAATCGTCGAATTCGGAAACCATGTCCGACGGCAGGGCGTCGAAGACATGGGTGGGTTAGTCGCCGGCGGGCGGGTTCGCGACGCCGGGCGTCGGGGCGGCGGCGAACAGATCGCCGGCGTTGTCATCTCCGGAGCCGGTCAGCGCCCCGGGGCGCCGCGCCCGCGTTCACCCCGGCCGGGCCGATCCGGCGCAGCAGCGCGTTGGTGGCGGTGTTGTCGCTGACGGCCGCGGTGAGCAGCGCCAGGTCTCTGACCGTCCAGCGGCGAGCGGCCAGCCCGCCGAGCAGGCCCGAGCCGCCGGTGTAGTCGTCGGGTTCCAGTTCCACGACCTCGCGGGGATCCAGCATGCCGGCGGCGATCCGCATCGCCGTCACGGCGAGCAGGAGCAGCATGCCCACGCCGGCCAGAGGCAGCTCGGCGTGCTCGATGAGCCCTAGGTGCCCGTGGACCGCGATGGCGAGTGTGCCGGGGCAGTCACCGGCCGCCGCGCGCAGTTCGGTGGCGTACGCGTCGATCATGGCCGGAGCATCAGTCCTGGTCGTGCGCCGGTGACGATGCCGTCGCGGACCACCGTCTGGCCGGCGACCAGCACCCGGTGGATGCCGCTCGGCGGCAGCAGCGGCTCGGTGTAGGTCGCGCGGTCCCCGACCGTGTCGGGGTCGAAGACCACCAGGTCTGCGTGGGCGCCGTCGTACAGCACGCCCCGGCCGGCCAGCCCGAACCGGGCGGCGGCCAGTCCCGTCATCCGGTGCACCGCCGTCTCGACGCTCATCAGCCCCAGGTCCCTCGCATAGTGCCCGAGAACCCTTGGGAAGGTGCCCGCCCAGCGTGGGTGCGGCAGGCCCGGCTTCGGCACGCCGTCCGAGCCGATCATGGTGAACGGGCTGGCCAGCACGCGCCGTACGTCGTCCTCCCGCATGGAGTGGCTGATGATCATCACTTCGCCGGCCTCGGCGATCAGTAGTTCGGCGGCCAGATCGACCGGATCCAGGCCGCGCCCGGCGGCGATCTCCGCGATCGCACGGCCTTGCAGCTCAGGATGGGCGGTGGCGCCCGCCACCGCGATCCGGTCCCAGCCGCCGTTGCCGACGGTGTTCTCCCAGCCGGGCACGCCCTCGGCGATGGCACGGCGCATCTTCTCGCGCTGCCCGGCGTCCGCGAGCCGCCGCATGAGGGCATCCAAACCGTCCGCGTTGGCCCACGGCGGCAGCAGTGCCGACAGCGACGT
>JAWWPC010000002.1:0-4629 GCA_033851055.1 Kribbellaceae bacterium
CTCCACGGGGCCGTAGATATACGGCTTGCCGACGGCGTTCGAGATCTCGGCGTACGCCTCCGGCGAGGTCTCGCCCATATGGACATCCAGGTAGTCGATAGCGAGCCCCTCCGCGGCGAATTTCGCCACCTGAGCGGACAGCTCACGTACGGCGGCGGCATGTGTGACTGAAGCCCGGGCCTCGGCGACCGTCCGGAAGAACGTCCCATCATCACCCACAAGCGAGGGTCCATCGGTCAGCGACCGCCAACGCAGAAAATCCCATTCACAGGTCAGGGTCTGATGGACACCGACCGGAATTCCGGACTCACGCGCCAACGCCGCGGCCTCGGTGAACCACGGGCACGCGGCCATGGTGGAGGCCTGCGTCAGGATCCCTTCCTGAAACGCCTGCATTGTGCCGACATTGACGGCATGACACATGCCGAAGTCGTCACCTTGAACGATCAGACGGATATCACCAGCCACGTGCACTCCTGCGATAGCGAACGAACCGAAAGACGACCGTACCTCAGCCTCCTGGTCGGTGGGCGCTGGTAGTGACTGGTTCGGGCGCGGTGTCGGTGTCGGCGTCTCGAGCTCGACCAGCGCAGCCGATGTCGCAGGTCGCGGATCGGGTCGGCGATGAGGATATTGAACAGGCACCAATCAGCGTCGGCGGCAGATCAGCGCGCGAGGTTTGACACGCCGCTCAGACGTTGAGCTGGATGCGTGTGGTTAAGGTGCGTGTCCCTCCTCGGAAACGCATGCAACCACACGCGGGGTAGGCCTGATGGGATACGTCCGCTCGGGTTCCATGACTGGTCAACGTCTGGCCATGCGCCAACGCACTGTCGCTACTCGTCAATGCTCAGCCTCGCTCAAAGCATCTGAGATGCAGAATGTCCTTGTGACTCAGCAGGGCTCCAAAGGCGGCGATCGTCTCGTCAACATCGTGGTGTCAATAGTGATCGGCGTCCTCCTGATGGGGTCCGCGCCGTTCTGGTGGCACCCCATGCTCAAGGCCGTTGGCCAAGAGCCCGAAATCCCAAGCATCGAAGGCGGCTGCGGCGACGGCTACACCCTCTTCGCACAGAACAAGTGGTCACCAGCCGGCGCATCCATCCGAGCGAGGCCGGACGTCGGCGCGAAGAAGGTCGGCAGCCTCGGCGGCAACGAACCCCTCGTCGTCGACGGGTGGGTCACAGGCTCAGTGCCGTATCCCAACAACCCCGCCCCGTACGACAGCAACATCTGGTTTCACATGAAGAACGGCGCAGGCTACGTCTCTTTCGGCGGAGTCCGCGCCCAGCCGACGGTCTTCGACCCGAGCTCACGTGACAAGACAGCGCAGATCCCAGCACCAACTCCCCCGGCCTGCAAAGGAACTATCAAGTAGCCCGCTCGTCCCCGCCCGCCGCGAACTGCAGCCAGCCGGGCCCGTGCCTACCGGTAGGTCTACACCCGTCGGACTTCCTAGCTCCTTCGAAGAAGGTGTAGATCTCCTCCAGCCTCGCAGGTGTCAACGGCCAAGTTGTAGTCCCCGCTGGTGGCCAACTAAAAGTCCCCACCCCTCGGGTGGGCTGGGTTGGTCGCGGTGACGCTTGGGCTGTGATCGCCGCGTTGGCTGATCCGGAGACGTTGTATGTGTTCGGCGTGATCGCGGCGAGGACCTCGAAGGTCGGACGGCAGGAGTCGGATCGGGTGCGGTCGACGCCGTATGTGACGCCGTTCGGTTTGATGCGGGAGACCTCGCTGTCGCGGGATGTGGTCGAGGCGGCGGCCGCGCGTCTGAAGCGGGCCGGTCTGCTTGAAGTGCTTGTCGACGACGAGCAGGGGTATGAAAGCTGGCGGATCGACGACGCCGCGCTGGCCGCTGCGACGACTCGAACGGTGGCCTCGCGCGGCGCGTGATCGCGGGTCGCCTGGCGGAGCGGAGTTCTTGATCTTGTCCCACGAGCCGCTGCCGAATTTTCGGAGCCGACCGCAGAAGGTGCACCTGTTTACGCACCTCAATCAGTACGGGCAGCTGAGCCTCGACGGAAATCGACGCGCAGTCTCCCTTCCAGGACCGTTACAAATAAGGCATTTTGCTAACTCTTGAGCCAGCGTAACTGGTCAGGTCTTCGGCATGGTTCGTTGATCTTGGCAACGGGTTGTTGATGATGGTGTGGTGTCTGTCGATCCGCGTCCGTCGTATGAGGAACTTGCCGCTGAGAACGCGGAGCTTCGGGCGATGGTCGAGGCGTTGAAGGTTCAGGTCGCGGAGTTGATGCGGCGGTTGGAGCAGAACTTAAGCCATGTCCAGAAAACCTGGACATGGCTGCCGCGCCCTGCTTCGCCGCCTGTCCGACGCGCCGTGGACAAGCGCTCCAGACCATTCGGTCTGGGTCTCCCGCTGCCTTCGGAGGTCAGCCTCATGGACGCTCGGCCGGCCGTTCCCAACGGGCCCTCAGCGAAGCGGAGCACGCCAGGGGTTACGGCGTGCGACGCAGCACCGTCGTTGAGTTCGAGGCGTGTGGTTAAGGTGCGTGTCCCTCCTCGGACACCGTTTCGTCCCATGCGTGCGACATTTGACGTACCAGTGCTCGAAGGCACTCCAACACGCTGAACCAGCGTCTTTCCGGATGTCCCGCTGCCGGCGGCGGGGGTGGTCGACATGACCGGTTCCGTGATCAAACCAGTCGTCATCCCGACGACGCCGCTACAGCACGACGGCCGACCGACCGGACTTACTACGCCGTGCCTGGTAACACTGATGCGGTCTTCGCCCGAACCGTGGGCTGCCACGGAAGCTGTCTCCCCTTCCCGTCACGTCGCCCGGCGCGACTCGTGGTCAGCCGTTCGCCGTGTGCGTGGTGCCTGCCCGGTCAGCCGGCCGATGTGAGGTGTTCGACGAGCGCGGCGCGGAACGCGGCCGGCTGGTCCAGATGCGGCGCGTGGCCCGAGTCCGGGATCACCACCTCGCGGTAGTTGCCGTACGTGTCGAGCACCCCGCGGGTCTGCGCGACCATCGGCTGAGGCGGAAACGTCTCCGCACCCGGCCAGCCCGGTATCGCGCCGATCGACCCCAGGTAGGCAAGGTCGTACAGCGAGGTGTCTGAGACGATCACGTCGTCGGCGCCGCGCAGCCAGAGTACCGGCGGCTTGACGTCCACAGCAGACAGATCGCTGATCCGGAAGTGGTTGGGTGACATGGTGTTCAGCACGCCGCGGTCGCCCGGCGCGATGCCGGGCCAGACGTCCGTGGTGGCAGTGGTACCCGGGTAGTGGTCGTCGCCGGTGCGGGTGGACAACATGGACTCGACGAGCATGTCCAGGTGCTCCGGCACACACGGCGGCTTGACGTAGTGCGAGAGCAGCACTTGACGCGGCGACAGCTGGGACTTGTCGCCGGTGTCGCCGGCCTCCAGCCGCCGCACGAACTCCGGGTTCGCGCTGCCACCGCCGGAGCCAGCGCCGGTCGGGTGGGACAGCTCGCCGTAGGTGCCGTGGGTACCGCCGAAGCCGTACGGCGACACCGGGTTCACCAGCGCCAGCGACGCGGCCGCCGCCGGCTCGTCGAGCAGGTACCGCAGCAGCACGCCGCCGCCCATGCTCCAGCCGACAAGGTGTACCGGCGATAGGTCCATTGTGGACACCAGTGCGGAGAGGTCGTCGGCGAAGTCGGACAGCCCATGCGTGGCGTTCACTGGTTCCGGGTCGGTGTCGCCGAAGCCGCGCAGGTCCAGCGCCAGCGGCCGGAATCCTTCCGGCAGCGCGAGCATCGTCGTCTGCCAGAAGAGGCTGGACGACACATTGCCGTGGACGAACAGCACCGGCGCGCCGGTACGGCCCTCGACCTCCAGCACGTTGACGGTCAGCCGCTTGGTGTTGACGCGGCGTGCGATCACGCCGGGCAGCAGGGTGGTCATGCTTCTCCTCTCTCAGCCGAGCCAGCTCGCGACCTGCGACTCGACCACGGGTACCAGCCGTGCTCGAGGTGATTGGCGCCGGTCACCAGCGCGGTGGCGGCCGCGGTACCGATGCCCACTGTGGACAGGGCGCTGCTCTGGAACACCACACCGTCGTAGTGTCCCAGTCCTGCTGCGTCTGGTCGATGCCGTACGTGCTGTCGAGGCGCGCCAGCATGGACCAGCCGTTCGCGACGCCGGTGTACGTGGCTTCCTGCGTCAGGTATGAGGGGATCGCGGCATAGGCCACAGAAGGTACTGACAGTGCGTCGAGCACCGCCGCGACCACGGCTGTCCACAAGCGACGGATATGACTCTGCAGCAGTGCCGCAGATCGCCCCGGTGCCGGCTGGTCTGACGAAGGGACGGCTGCCACCCTGCGCGCTGGGTGATCTGGAATCTTTGACAGGTTCCAGATCACCCAGTTCGCAAGGGCATCCTCGGCTACGCCGCGATCGCTGCACCGAGTTCATCGGTTGAGCGAGGCAAGACCCCCGATGCCCGCACCTCCGGCGTCAGGGCTGGTTCGCGATCGTGTACCGGATCATGTCGCTGCGCAGTACCTCACCCGAAACCTTCACGATGCGCAGAGTGTGCTGCCCATCCTTCATGCCGGGATGGGTGAACACCTGCCGCGTCGTGACTCGCGCCTCGTTGAAGAGGTTCACCCGGCTCACGAGCTTGCCGTCGATGTAGA
>JAWWPC010000305.1:0-2730 GCA_033851055.1 Kribbellaceae bacterium
TGCAAACCTGGAGAAACCCGATGTTGCTGTCGACAAATCCTCTACAACCAGCCGGACTTCACAGATACAGAATCACTCCTCGAGACTAATTGTGCTGGGCGTGGAATCCATGTTATCTTTCTGCCGAAATTTCACTGCGAGTTGAACTTTATTAAACAATGTTGGGGACGGGCAAAGAGCATTTACAGGACTTACCCACCCTCCTCGTGTGAAGATGACCTCGAAAGGAACACACTTCAAGCGTTGGCCGATATTCCTCTGACCATGATGAGGAAATTTGCCACGCGATCTCGCCGATTCATGGATGCCTATGATCGTGGATTGAACGGGAGCCAAGCGGCATGGGCAGCGCGTAAATACAGGGGGCACCGAGTGTTGCCGCAGAACATATTGGACCAGTTAGAAAATGAAGGCATTGTTCATCAGCAAAATGTGGTGACGCAATGTAGTGCTATGTAGTGCCCTATAGTGTTGTAGTGTTGTAGTACTTGTCCTTATATAAATAGTGTCCTGCTACCATTTTGTAGTGCTCCATAGCCCTAGAATAGCTGCTACAGATTTCTATGTAACTCCCATTTATCACTATAAAATACTACAAAGTGCTCCTGATGAGGCTGCAATGCCACTGAATATTTCCTTTGCTCTTTCCTAATTCAGTAGTTTCTATTTTCGAATCGCAAATCATTTAAAATTATTATTGTTGTAGTAATGTACATCTCGGTGGAAAAAAATTACGACCATAAGACCCAGGACGAGAGGCCAAACGAGACACGTCAAGCACGAATGACACCGAGGAGGTTCGTGCTGTGCGTGTTTCGTTGGTGTGATGATGTTATCGAGAGGAGAGGACATGCAAACGCGCCTAAAACGAAATGACACCGACAAGGGCGTCATTTCGTTTCCAGCGTGTTTCGTTGGTTGTGTTCACTGTTGTTGTTGTCGAGAGGAAGATGTACAAACACGCTAAAAACGAAACGACACCAACAAGGGTGCCATTTTCGTTTCTGGCGTGTTTCCGGTGTGTTTCGTTGGGTGTCGTCGTCGCCGAAAGGAGAGGGAGAGGAGAGGCATAACGGTCTTAAATTGTAGTTAGTAGAATTAGATTAAATTAAAAAAAGGCGGCGCACCTCATTGAATACTTGCATCCTTTGTGTCCTGATGCGTTTCTGCGTGTTTCATTGCGTTGTCGTTATCGAGAGGAAAGGAAGATATACGAACACGCCGAAAACGAAACGACACCAAAGAAGGCGTCATTTTGTTTCCGGCGTGTTTCCGGTGTCGTTGTCGTTGTCGTCGAAAGGAGAGGAGAGGAGAGGCATACCTCGTCACTCAAGGTCTGTGGTTTGTAGTTAGTAGAATATAAAAAAAAAACAAAAAAGGCGGCGCACCTTATTGCATACTCAATTCCGTCATTTTGCGGATGAAAAATGCACAGAACACGCCAAAAGAAAGGGAAAGAACGAAACACACCAAAAAGGAAACGACACCAACGAGGGTGTCATTTCATTTTCGGTGTGTTTCTGGGGGACCAGAGGGCCTCGGGGTGTTCGTATCGCGTGAATGAGTGTCGTTTCGCGTGTCTCGTTGTGACTATGGAAAAAGTTTCGGTCCCTCAACGGTCCCTAATAAAATTGTTAATACTATACTTAAACTTACAACAAAAATTTGCAACATACCAGCACAATGGCGCATCCCGCCGTCGAGTGTTGCGGAAGGTGGAACATATGGTTCGTGATGAAGTGGCAGGTGTGACGACTCCGTGTTCAAAGGTGATCACTTTAGGGTAGGACTTGTGCACTTGGAGAACGAAATTCAGCTAAATTCTCAGAATAAATGTAAAACTACCATAAATACGAGATTGTACATTGTAGTGGGGACTAGACTCTACAGAGTACTGTGTAGCTATCTATTTCAACTATGTGATGCTACACTGTTCTATGTCACTACAGCATGCTACACTATTTATAGTTGATGCTACTGTCTACTATACAACGCAGTGGTCTCACTACAGACAAAAATCAGGTTTTGCTGATGCGGAGGAGTAATTTTACTAGTCAGAAGAAAATATACCCACAGCCACGTTGTTGACCCAAGTGATCGATTTGATACTCATAAGCTTGTCGCAGGAGAGTTCGGAAAAGCCATCGAAGAAGAAGTCGCCCCCGAAAATCTTGGACAGGATCTTGGTGCATTGTCCTTTCTTGCACTGGAAGCTCTTGGAAACGGCGATAGCGAACGAGACGGCTACCTGCTGTAGCATAAAGCCTTGAACGGGAATAGATACCTTACTAGGTTGTTACAGTACCCACTGTCGGATTGTTAGTATAAATTACTGTCGGATAGCAGAATCTTACGATATTGGTGGAGCTCTGCAAGAAAGGATTGATGATGGGGCTGAGGGGTCCCAGGGTGTCTTTATCGACAATGAAATGAAAACAGGATCCCTCCAACCTCAGACCCATAAGTTGGGGACATAATTCGTGATCGGCCAACTTTCGGAGAGGCTCGGTGTCTAGGATTTTAAGGGGTTTGAGTCCTTTTTCGAGTTTTGCGGGTTGAAGAACGATGGTCTTGAGATCATCCATGTGTAGGTGCCAAAGGGCAAGCAGTGAAGTGAAACACTGAATGACAGAGCCTGGATATTTATCCATTGCGCAGGTTGGCAAACGGGCTCGTAATTGAGCAATCACAATTAAGCTCCCGCATATGCGGGAGTTACTTAGCCTCTCT
>JAWWPC010000060.1:0-6602 GCA_033851055.1 Kribbellaceae bacterium
TCAAGGTGCTCGAAGGCATCGCCGCCGGCGAACACCTCGAGCGATCCCTCATCCTCGATCTCGCGCTCGCCCTGGCCGAAGACCGCCGCCGCGACATCGCCCGCAAAACCAGGAACGGTCTCGACTCCGCCCGGGTCCGTGGCCGGGTCGGAGGCCGCCCGACCGTGGTCGACGACGACAAGCGTCGCGCGATCCTTGCCCGCCAGGGCGAAGGTCAAAGCCTGCGCGAGATCGCGCGCGGGGTCGAGGTGAGCCTGGCTGTCGTACACCGCGTGGTCACCGAGCACGGGGCCCAGCCGCGAACCGAAAGCCCCGAGACGGCGGCGCGCTGAGCAGCTGCACGACAATAGGTCGGATGACCAACGACCGCTTCATGCCCATCCACGATCCCGAGCTCCTCGACGGGGGTGAACGGGTCCTCGGCCCCGAATTCAGAGCGATGCACGAGCGGGTTCTCCGGGTCACCGAGTTGACCTCGCGTCTCAACGTCCTGCCCTTCGACGACGAGGCAGGAAGGCTGCACTGCTCGAACAGATCCTGGGCCGCCCTCTCCCGTCGAGGGTCACAATCTATCCGCCCTTCTACACAGACCACGGCCTCCATTTGGACCTGGCCGAGCGCGTGTTCATCAACCAGGGATGTACGTTCCTCGACTACGCCGGTATCCGGTTGAGCGAGGGTGTGATGGTTGGTCCGAAGACCACGTTCATCACGATGGGCCATCCGGTGGACCCTGACGAGCGGCGCCAGTTCCTCACCGGTGCGCCCATCGACGTGGCGGAGAACGTGTGGATCGGTGCCGGCGCGATGATCCTGCCTGGCGTCAGCATCGGTCGCGACGCAGTTGTCGCGGCCGGGGCAATCGTGGCCGATGATGTGCCAGCGGCAAGCTTGGCAGCGGGGCCCAAGGGCACTGTGCGCCGACGTTGGTAGTACCGGGTTGCGTCGCCGATCTCGAAGACGCCATCCGCGACTTCATCGACGCCTACAACGACCGCGCCAAACCCTTCAGCTGGACCCAAGAACGCCAACACCATCCTGGCCAAGATCAGCCGTAAACCAACTTCAAACACGCAACACTAGCCGTCGCTCCCATCACCCTCCACGACTACCAGCGATTCGTCGACCAGGCCCCGCAAAGCTCTTCGGCAACGGTCAAGGACGGTGTGTAGGCGAGTTCGGACAACTGTGCAGCCGACTTCGAACATCGACACTCATCTCGGACCCTAGGCGCGGCCGCCGGCCGACCCGGTCGGCAAAGCGGTACTAAAACTGGTTTTCGCCTCCGGCGTGTCCAGCGACCAGCCGGAAGACCTGAGCGCCCGTCTCCGGCCCTCAGAAGTAGCCGGAAGAGTTCGGGGCGCCGGCTCGTTCCGTGCTCACTTGCCCTCCCGCTGGTCGAGTTCCTCGCCCAGTCGCATCAGCTCCCGCGACGCGGCTTCGTGGCCGGGCTTGCCGAGGTTCTCGAAGGGGTTGCTCCCGGTATCCGGCAAGTGGAGTCGATAGCCCTCGTTGTTCAACCTCCGGCCCTGCCAGCCCTGGCGCAGGGATTCATAGAACGCCTCGTCCGGTTCGGGAATGCCGGAGAACATCTCACGCATCTCTTCGATCTGGGCCTCGGACCTGGGCTGGACCTCACGCTTGGACAGCCAGTTGGTGGCATTGCGTGCGGCCGGGTGCACGCGGGTCTTCTCAGAGAAGATCTCCACGCGGGTGAAGGTGCGGCCGGAGCTGGAGGCGGCGCTGGCGTTGTGCCGGGACATCCGGTCGGCCGCGCCGGAGCAGGCGGTGGTGTTCTGCTGCACGAGCTCAAGCGGCCCGCGCGCAACGCGGCCGAGTTGATGGCGCTGGCCGGCGGGTTGCAGGCGGCCGGGATCCAGTTGGAGTTGCTGACCGGGCCGCTGACGGGGATCTACGACCCGAACGGGCTGGGTGCGTTGTTGTTCGCGGCACCAGCGGCGGCTTACCGCACCGGGAATACACCATGGCCAGCATCGGCGGCGGGGTGTCGGTGACCCAGCCGGCGATCGCGGTGAACCCCCGCATCCCGGCCACCACCGCGGCAGCCCAGCACCGCGGCCAAAGGGTGGACCACCCACGATGGATGACGCGGGTCGTCGATCACCGCGAAATGATCGACCAGATCCACGACCGTCGTGTCCAGGGCCAGGTCATCGCCCTGACCACCGTCAGAACCGTCATCGCCGGCCGACAACGACGACACCAACACCGACCAGATATCCGCCTCGTCGGACGACAAGGTGGCAGAATGCACGGACAACGGAACTCCGGTGATGAGAGGTCTTGGCGGACGTCTCTGGAGGACCCCGAGGGCGTACGTCCTCGGATCTTCTTTCAGCAGGTCCCCGAGGGCAAGACCGCCAAGAACCGCCTGCACCTGGACGTACGCGCCGCACCCGGCCTGCACGGCGACGAGCGGATGGCCGCCCTCGAAGCGGAGTGCGAGCGCCTCGTCGGTCTCGGCGCCACCCGCTTGCGCCGCGACGAGCCGGCGCCTCCTACCAGCGCGGGCTACATCGTGATGGCCGATCCGGAGGGAAACGAGTTCTGCTTGGACTGAACGACGGGGAACTTCACCCCGGTGAGGTCTTCGGAGACGGCCCACAGCCGCTGCTGGACGGCTACCTCGTACGACTCCGGGCTGGAGGTGACCAGCCGGGGGTGGCCCATGACCTCGTTGCGTCCGCCGGGACCGTAGTACTGGCCGCCGAGCGCGGCGGGGTCGGTGGCGGCGCGCAGGGTCGGCAGCGCGCCCATCGCCGGCGTCTGGGTGATCAGCGGCGCGAGCCAGGTGAGCGGAAGCCGGAGGGCCGCGGGGGTGTTGCGGGCGAGCTCGGTGCTGGACATGCCGGGGTGCGCGGCCACCGCGACGGTGGTGCCGTGCGTGGCGAGCCGGCGCTGCAGCTCGTACGTGAACATCAGGTTGGCCAGCTTGGACTGACCATAGGCGGCGGCCCGGCTGTACGACCGCTCCCACTGCAGGTCGTCGAAGTGGATCGCGGCCCGGATGCGGTGGCCGGTGCTGCTGACCGTCACCACGCGCGAGCCGGGCACCGGCAGCATCAGGTCCAGCAGCAGCCCGGTGAGCGCGAAGTGGCCGAGGTGGTTGGTGCCGAACTGCATCTCGAAGCCGTCCCGGGTGGTCTGCTTCGGGGTGTACATCACGCCGGCGTTGTTGATCAGCAGGTCGATCCGGTCGAGCCGGGACCGCAGCGCCGCCGCCGCGGTCCGGACGGAGTCGAGCGAGGTCAGGTCCAGCGCCTGCACGGTCACGTCGCCGGTCATGCGGGCCGCGGCCTGCTCGCCCTTCTCGACGTTGCGCACGGCGAGCACCACGGACGCCCCGCGCTCGGCGAGCGCCTTGGCGGTCTCGTACCCCAGTCCGGTGTTGGCCCCGGTCACCACGGCCACCCGCCCGCGCTGGTCCGGAATGTTCGCCGTCGTCCACTTCTCGCTCATGTCAGGCTCCCAACTAACTAACGTACCGAAGGTATCTTGTGCCGACGACGTTAAAGTACTTTCGGTACGTTGTCAACGTACCGCAGGTACCTAAGTTAGGCTGGCGATCGTGACTTTCCAGCGGGCGCGAACCGAAGAGCAGCGGGAGATCCGCCGACGGGCGATCCTCGACATGGCGTCGGCGATGCTCGACGAGATGCCTGTGGCCGCGGTCACCCTGAACGAGCTCAGCCGCCGGGTAGGCCTGGCGAAGCCGAACGTGCTGCGCTACTTCGAGTCTCGCGAGGCGGTGCTGCTAGAACTGCTGGACCACTTCCTGCAGGAGTGGCTGACGGAACTGGCAGGCGAGTTGGCCGCCGGCATCGACGAAAATCTACCCATGGCCGAGCGAGCGGCAGCGGTGGCCGAGATCCTCAGCCGCTCACTCTCCGGCCGAGTAGTGCTGTGCGACCTCTTCGGCGCACAGGGCAGCGTCCTGGAACACAACGTCTCCGTCGAGGTCGTAGCACGCTACAAGCGCGCCTCCCTGGACCGCCTGACAACCATGACCGCCCTGATCCAGAAGTACCTGCCGGAGCTGGGCGAGAACGCAACACTGTTCAGCCTGCAAACCATGGTCATGGCCGGCGCGCTGTCGGCGTACAGCACACCCCCACCCAGCCTGCAGGCGGCCTACCAGGCCGAGCCCGACCTGGCCCGCTTCCACTTGGAGCTGAAGGACTACTTGAAGCTGGCCCTGACCGCAACCCTCCTGGGCGTGCTACCCCGCCGCTGACCTGCGTTGCACTGGACAGGCCAAAACCTCTGTATTTCTCGCGCTCGGACGGTGGAGGGGCCGGGGTGCCCAAGCTCGGGCCGCTGGCCCTGACCACTTCGGACTCCGCGTCAACGCTCTTCCTCGGGCCCGGCGGCGGCTGAGCCGTCACGCCGGCGACGGCGGCAGCGCCCGGCGGACCTGGTCGACCGAGGTGTGCAGAGCCGCGGCGAGCGCGGCCGTCTCGGGCACGCTCGCCGCCCGCTTACCCTGCTCGACGGCTGCGTAGAGGCTGCGGCTGATGCCCAGCGCGGCAGCGACGTCGTCCTGGGTCAGCCCCAGTCGCGCGCGCAGCGTGACCAGCGTGACCGGTGTTCCGGGCGCCAGCAGCTGCAGCACGTCGACGCCGAGCACGGCCGCCAGCGCCTGCACCGCCTTCGCGAGTACGCGAACCGCGGCAGGGCCCTCGGGGTCACCACTTCCTCGGGTAGGTCCAGGGCGGCCTGGGCGAGGCGGACCAGGATGCCGTTCTTGCCGTGCACCCGGCGGAAGTCGGCGCTGATCTCGTTCTCGACCTTCCGCTCGGCCCGCACGCTGATCTTGTGGACGAGCTGGATCAGCAGCTCCACCAGGCCGTCGGTCAGCTCGGTCTTGCGCACCCAGCACAGCGCCGCCAGCAGCGTCCACCGCCGGGCCTTCCAGGATGCCTACAGCAACAGCGAGTCGGTGTGGTCAGGAGAGAAGGCGGATCTCCAGGGGGTTGGGCCGCAAGATGACGCTGCCCGGTCTCGGTGATGCGATCAGCGATGCGCGGCACCTCGGCGGGAACAGCGGCGCGAACCACGGATAGCTCTGACGATCCACCGTTGCTCCGCTTCACTGTGCCGACCGCGCAGACGTGGCGGCCGGAGAGAAAGGTGGTGGGGTCGGTTGATGGGTCCGCCCGCAGTCGCGGCAGATGCCGTCCCGGTCCCACGTCTGCCGCTTGCTTGGCGTGTCGGTCTGTTGTGCCCTGGGTGCACCCAGGCCACAACAGCGGTCAGGGCTTGTCAGCCCCGGTTACCGGACTGGTGCGATGTCACCCGCGGGCTGCTTGGGCGGCGCTGGTCACGGTGATGCCGTCCGCGAACTGGACGATCTGCTTGTCGGTCAGGCCCAGCTTGGTGGGAACCTGCACCAGGACCTTGCTGCCCGCCCCGTGAGGGTAGATCAGCCACTTGGCACCCTTGTCCTCGGTGAGCCCCAACTGCCCCTCGTTGCCCTGGACAGTCACCTTGGTGATGGGCTCGTCGGCAGGCAGCCGAGAGTCCCCCTGGAGCATGACGGCGATCCCACCCATGAGGGAGACGGGAGCACCAGCAGGGCCGTGGGGTGTCTTGGTGCCGGGCGGGACGGCCACGAACGCGGACCTGCTCGATGACGTCACGTGCCAGCCCGCCGGAACGGTGGTGACCTTGAAGCCGACCGGTTGTGCGCCCTCGTAAGCGGTGAGCTGCAGGTGCGTCGTCGCTGTCGTGTGCTGTAGGGACGCGTGTATCACCGCGCTCGGCCGGGACGCAGCGGTCGCACCGGATCCGCTGGACTGGCCGACCGTTCCTGTGGCGATGGCGGCCGCAGCGGCTACGGCGACGAAGCCCGTCCCCGCGATCCGGCGACCACGGCGGACGATCAGTGCACGACGCCCCCGGGCGACATCGGCAGCGACCGTGTCCGAGTCGGCCGGGACCTGGGCACCGGTGTCTCGTAGCGTGCCCAGCATGTCGATCATGTTGTCTTGCATGTCACTCCTCCAAGCGAGGTGGGTCTGGATCAAGCGAAGTTGTGTGCATGTTCAGGGAAGACGGCACGCAGTCGTTCCAGACCGCGAGCGCTCTGACTTCTGACGGTGCCCTCACTGCACCCCAGGGCATCGGCGGTCTCAGCCGCGTTGAGGCCCTCGATGTAGCGCAGCACCACTGCTGCGCGCATGCGCGCAGGCAGAGTGGAGAGCAACGCCATGACCGCTGTTTGGTCGACGTCACGGCTTTCGACGGTGGTGACGTCGGGTAACTCGGCCTGACTGCGCTCACGGCGACGGAACAACTTCCGCCGATCATCGATGACCGCGTTCACCACAGAACGCCGTGCGTAGGCGTTCAGGGTGTCAGGGCGCACCTTCGGCCATGTGACGTACAGCCGGGTGAGGGCCGTCTGCACCACGTCCTCCGCCGTGGCCCGATCACCGGTCAGCAGGAGCGCTGCCAAGCGTACGAGCACAGCACGTTGAGCACTGACGAACGCGGAGAACTCGCGGTCGCGTTCGGAAGCGGATTTCACAGATACGTACCCTCCCCTGTCGGTTGTTGCCGCATTGGCACCCCTTATACGG
>JAWWPC010000079.1:0-9333 GCA_033851055.1 Kribbellaceae bacterium
CACCACCAGCCTTGCCACGTCGTACTCGCGCATCGCTGAGACGATTGCGGTCGTAAGCTCCTCCGCTGCGTGTGGATGTGCACGATTCCCGCCCGGGACTGTGGAAATCACGGCCTCCGCGCCTGCGAGTGGTGTGTCTGGCAAATAGCTTGGCGCTGGCGGTGTCCAGGTGGGTGCATCGCAAGGCGGAGGAGGAGCCTCGATGCTTTTCCATCGTGGCTTCTTCTCCAACGCTGCGAGGTGCCCGCCTGGGCGCCGCCAGTGCCAAGCTATTTGCCAGACACACCACTAAGTACCTGATGGTGCCCGGTTCGGATTACCAGGGAAGGGTGCCTTCGGCGTCGAAGTAGCACCCGGTGGGGCCATCAGGGCCTACCTGAGCCATGCGCACGATGATCTCGGCGCCCTGCTCGACGGTCTGGATGCCGGTGTTCCCGTTCAGGTCGGTCCTGGTGAAGCCAGGCTCCACCATGTTGATCCGCATGTTCGGGAACGCCTTCGCGTACTGCACGGTGATCATGTTGACCGCGGTCTTCGACGCCGGGTAGGCGACCCCCGGGTAGGCGTACGCCGGGGTACCCGGGGTGGTGACCCGGGTCAGCGACGCCAGGCCGCTGCTGACGTTGACCACGACCGGGGCGGCGGAACGCTGCAGCACCGGGAGAAAGGCGTGGGTGACGCGCACCATGCCGAAGACGTTCGTCTCGAACGTCTGCCGCATCATGTCGGCGGTCACGTCCGCGGCGCCGATGACGACGTTGTTGTCACCCATCTCTGCTTGGATGCCGGCGTTGTTGATCAGTACGTCCAGCCCTCCGTCGGCCTCGACTGCCTTCGCTGCGGCCTCCACGGACGCGTCGTCGGTGACGTCGAGCTGGACTGCCCGTGCGCCTAGCAGTTCGGCGGCCCGGCGCCCGCGTTCGGCGTCCCGGCTTCCGATGTAGACGGTATGGCCCGCGGCGATGAGTCGGCGGGCGGTCTCGAAGCCGAGACCCTTGTTTGCTCCAGTGATCAATGTTGCTGTCATACCTCCACGATGCGGTGGATCTGCGCTGTCAGCCAGGCGTCCCGTCTTCCTGGGACTGTCAGTGCCAGGAAGATCCGAGCGGGGCGGTGCACAGTGGTGTCATGGCGACCACGGAGTTCGGGCACACGGTGCGGCGCTGGCGCGACCGGGTCTCCCCGTCGGCGGCCATCGGCGCGCGGCCGGGCTGCGCCGCGAGGAGCTCGCCCTGCTGGCCGGGATCTCGGTCGACTATATCACCCGCCTCGAACAGGGCCGGGCGACCAACCCATCGGAACAAGTCGTCGAGGCCCTTGGCCGGGCTCTGCGCGTGTCCGGAGCCGAGCGCGAGCATCTGTTCAACGTCGCCGGGCTCGTGCCGCCGGGGCAGGGCACGGTGCCTGCCTACATCACGCCAAGCATTCAGCGGATGCTGGACAGGCTGGCTGGGACGCCCGTCGCGGTTTCCGACGCGGCGTGGACGCTGCTGCTGGCCAACCCGCTGTACACGGCATTGATGGGTGAATACCGCGGCAACGACCGGAACGCGGTGTGGCGCAACTTCCTCGGCTCAGGCAGCCGCGTCCGCTACTCCCCGCAGACCCGACACGCGCTCGAGGTCGAACAGGTCTCCGGATTGCGTGCGACGGCGAACCGGTATCCAGCGGACCAGCGGGTACGGCGCCTGGTCGCGGAACTGCGCGCGAAAAGCGACCGGTTCGCCGAACTGTGGGAATCCGGAGCTATGGGCCGGCACGAGCTGTCGACCAAGACCATCGATCACCCGCAGGTGGGCCCCGTGACGCTGGACTGCGACGTGCTCAGCGTCGCGGGCAGCGACCTGCGCATCATGATCTATACAGCCGAGCCCGGCACCGAGGACGCCGAACGACTTGCGCTCATCGCCGTCCTCGGCACCCAGACACTCGTCGGATAGCGGCCGGCCGCCCGGCGGGGTCCGGCCACGGCCGCGGGCGTAGTCACCTCAGTTGGGCACGGCTTCAGTTGGGCACGATCAGGCCGAGCAGCAAGATGGCGGCACCGACGCCGAGTAGCAGCATCACGTCGAACATCCGCCCGCGGACCCGTAGCAGGCCGGAGGCATCGTCGCTCAGCACCACCCGCAATAGCCCAGCCAGCAGCACTCCGCCTGCGAAGATGAGCACGCCCTCGCGCCAGTCGTTGAAGGTGAGCACCACCAGACCGGTCAGGCCGACCAGACAACACAGGGTCAGCGGCCACTCGCTGCGCCGCTCGGCTGCGCCCGCCATCAGCCGGCGACGGCCGACTCGGCCGCTTCGACCACGTTGCCCAGCAGCATGGCCCGCGTCATCGGGCCGATCCCGCCCGGCATCGGCGCGATCCAACTGGCCACCTCGCGGGCCGCCTCCTCGATGTCGCCGACGATCTTTCCTGCCTCGTTCCGGCTGGTGCCGACGTCGAGCAGGACCGCACCCGGCTTCACCATCTCGGCAGTGATCAGCCCGGCCGATCCCGCGGCCGCGATCACGATGTCCCCGGTCCGAACCACCGCGGCCAGATCCTTCGTACCGGTGTGGCACTGGGTGACGGTCGCGTTCTCGGTACGCCGGGTGAAGAGCAGGCCCATCGGGCGTCCGGCAGTGACACCCCGGCCCACCACGACCACCTGCGCGCCCGCGATCGGTACGTCGTACCGGCGAAGCAGCTCGACACAGCCCTTGGGTGTACAGGGCAGGGGGCCGGCCTGACCGAGCACGAGCTTGCCGAGGCTGACCGGGTGCAGCCCGTCCGCGTCCTTGGCCGGGTCGATCAGCCCGAGGATCGTGTTGGTGTCGACGTGCTTCGGCAGCGGCAACTGGACGATGAAGCCGGTACAGGCAGGGTCCTCGTTCAACTCGCGCACCTTGGCCGCGATGTCCTCCTGGGATGCATCCGCCGGCAGTTCGACCTGGATCGAGGCGATCCCGACGGCCGCGCAGTCGCGGTGCTTGCCCGCCACATAGGCCCGGCTGCCAGGATCGTCACCGACCAGGATGGTGCCGAGCCCGGGCACCACACCCTGCTCGGCCAGCTTCGCCACCCGCAGGGTCAGCTCGCTCTTGATCGCCGCCGCGGTGGCCTTGCCGTCGAGAATCTTCGCCGTCACGAGGCAAGAGTCTGCCACGGCCGGGAACGGCGGCGTGAAGCACGTCACTGACCACTCGGTTGAAAATTGGCCGCACGGTCAGCAAGGTGGTTGACATGGCAGCCACACCCCTGCGGGAGCGCACCCGTCACGAGATCCAGCACGAGGCGATGGTGCTCTTCGCCCGCAAGGGGTACGACGCGACCTCGCTGCAGGACATCGCGAACGCCGTCGGCTGCTCGAAGGCCACGGTGCTCTACCACTTCAGCGGCAAACCGGCAGTACTGGCCGCTGTTCTCGAGCCCTCCGCAACCGCCCTGGCCGCACTCGTCTCGGAGGCCGCCCAGCTGTCACCGGCAGCGGCCCAACTGCACGCGATCAAAGGGTTCGCCGACCTCGCCGTCCGCGGCCGGGGCCTGATCAGCGTGCTCAACGATGTGATGCCGACGATGGGTGAGATGCCCGAGTTCGACGGCTTGATCGCCGCCGGGGAACAACTGACCAGGCTGCTCGCCGGTAGCGAGGATCCGCTCGAGTCAGGCCTGGCCGAATTCGCCATCAACGGGCTGCTCGGCGAATGCCGGGGCTCGGAGCAGCGCACCGACGACGACCTGCGCGAGCTCTGCGTCACCGCGATGCGCCGACTGCTGTCGCCGCCCGCCTGACTGCCGATCGCTTGACTGCCTGCCCGCCTGCCCGCGCATCTCTGTGAACGGACGACACCTCAGATGGCCAACCTCCTCTACCGGCTCGGCCGGTTCTCCTATCAGCGGCGCCGGCTGGTGGCCGCGATCTGGGCGGTGGTGTTGGCAGCGCTCGGCGTCAGCGCCCTGACCCTCGGCGGCCAGACCGCGAACGCCTTCTCGATCCCCGGCACCGAGTCGCAGCAGGCCCTTGACGCGCTGCAGCGGGACTTTCCGGCGGCCAGTGGCGCCTCGGGCGACGTAGTCGTGAAGGCTCCGGCCGGGCAGACACTGAACAGTCCCGCAGTGAAGGCCTCCGTCAACGCCACCGTTGCTGCGGCCGGCAAACTGCCCGAGGTCGTCGGCGCGGTGGATCCCTTCACCAGCAAGGCCATCAGCCCGGACGGCACCACGGGTCTGATCAGCGTGCAGTTCAGCAAGCCCGCTGACGAGCTGTCCAAGGAAGCGACCGCAGCGTTCGACCACCTCGGTACGACGACGTCAGCCGGCCTGCAGGTCGTTCCCGGCGGCGCCGTGGTCGGAGGCGCTCCGCAGATCGGCTCCACCGAGATCATCGGTGTGGCCGTCGCCGCAGTGGTCCTGATCGTGACGTTCGGCTCCTTGGTGGCGGCCGGGATGACGTTGCTGACGGCATTGATCGGAGTCATCGCCGGGATGGCCGGGTTGTTCCTGCTCACGTCCGTCGTCAATATCTCCTCCACTGCTCCGATCCTGGCGTTGATGCTCGGCCTCGCGGTGGGTATCGACTACGCCCTGTTCATCAGCTCGAGGCACCGCAGCCAGCTCGCGGAAGGCCTGGACGAGGAGGAATCCGTCGCCCGGGCCACCGCCACAGCAGGCTCGGCGGTCCTGTTCGCGGGTGCCACCGTCGTCATCGCTCTGGCCGGGCTCAGCCTGGTCGGCGTACCCTTCCTCACCGCGATGGGACTGGCCGCTGCCGGCACAGTGCTCACCGCGGTACTGGTTGCGCTGACTCTGTTGCCCGCGATGCTCGGCTTCGTCGGCAAGCGGGTGCTGCCGCGCAAGGTGCGTAACGCGAGGAGTCGCTCTCACGTGGCTGCCTTCGGGTTCCGCTGGGCGCGGTTGGTGACCAGGTTCCGGGTGCCAATCGTTGCCGCGGGCATCATCGGTCTCGGGGTCCTCGCGATCCCGACGCAGGACCTGCGGCTGGCGCTGCCCGACGGTGGAACCGCTGCAGCCGGCTCCAACCAGCGCGTCGCCTATGACCTGGCCGCTGCCGCCTTCGGGCCCGGTTCCAACGGACCACTGGTTGTCGTGGTCAAGGGCGACAGCGCCGCCTCCACCGGCGTACTGGCTGATCAGGTCCTGGCCGCAGCCAAGGGTTTGAAGGATGTTGTCGCTGTCCAGCCAGGCCCGGCCAGCGCGGTCGGGACCACGCGACTGGTGAGCGTCATCCCGGCCAGCGGGCCGTCGAGCCAGGCAACAGCCGACCTGGTGGGCACCTTGCGCTCGGCCGTGCATCCGCTGGCCACCGGTGATGCGTCAGTGGCAGTGACCGGCAGTACCGCGGTCGGTGTCGACGTGTCGAACAAGCTCACCTCGGCGTTGCCGAAGTACCTGCTGGTGGTGATCGGTCTGTCGTTCTTGTTGCTGCTGTTGGCTTTCCGCTCGATCCTGGTGCCGCTGAAGGCGACGCTCGGGTTCCTGCTCACCATCGGCGCGACGTTCGGCATCACGGTCGCGGTCTTCCAGTGGGGCTGGGCCGCGAACCTGCTCGGCGTCGACTCGCCCGGGCCGCTGGTCAGCTTCCTGCCGATCATCATCATGGGCGTGCTGTTCGGGCTGGCGATGGACTACGAGGTCTTCATCGTGTCGCGGGTCCGGGAGGAGTTCGTGCACGGCCGGCACGCCACCGACGCCACCATCCAGGGCGTCGGGCATGGCGCTCGCGTGGTCACCGCGGCCGCGCTGATCATGGCGGCGGTGTTCGCCGGCTTCATCCTGGTTGACGACCCGATCATCAAGACCATCGGCTTCGGCCTCACCGTCGGCGTACTGATCGACGCGTTCGTGGTCAGGATGACGCTGGTGCCGGCGGTCCTGACACTGCTCGGCGACCGCGCCTGGGCATTCCCGCGCTGGCTCGACCGGATCACTCCCAAGGTCGACATCGAGGGCGAGAGCCTCCGGGTCGGGAGCGAGCCGCCCACCGAGGAGAAAGTCCTCGTCAACACGCACTGAGCACAACGCGGCCTGGGACCGAGAAGGGTCCCAGGCCGCGCTCTTTGTAGGTCAGTTGATCAGGCTGTAGACGGTGGAGTTGCCCACGGTTGTGGCGGTGTAGTTCGCCGTGACCCAGGCCTGGATCTCACTCGCCGAGGTAGTGGAGCCACCCTGGCCGCGACCACCGCCCTGGCCGCCGGAGATGTAGTAGGCAACCTTGCCGTCGGCAACGTATTGCTTGAACTGGGCCAGCGTGGGCGCATTGTCGCCGCCGCTCCAGCCGCCGATGCCGATCACGGACTTGCCGCTGGCCAGTTCCAGGCTGGCTGCAGACTGCGAACCACCCGTCGCGGCCGCCCAGGTCGAGGTCGTCTTGGACAACAAGGCGGCGAGTGCGCTGTCGGCCTGGCCCTCGCCACCCTGGCCACCGCCGGGTGCCGGAGCACCGTCCTGCCGGGTTGGCGCACCGGTGCCCTGGTTCTGCTGCGTACCGGTAGCGGACTGGCCGGGCGGCGTGCCCCCGCGACCGCCAGCTTCGCCGCCCGGAGGAGGACCGCCCTGACCGGCGCGACCGCCGCCCATCGCACTGCTGCTGGGACCCGCGGTGGGGATGGACCCGCTGTGCGTCTGGGATGCCGTCGAGACGGCGTACGCCGTGCTGCCCAGGCCGAGAGCGAGGACGGTCGTCAGGATCGCTGCAGATATCAACCGGGTGAGGCGACGACGTCCTAGCAGCAGGAAGCCAGCAGCCACCAGACCGACAGCCAGGACGGCGAACTTCAGCCACGGCAGGAAGGTCGGCGTACGGGTGAGCAGGACGTAGTCCCAGGTACCGGTGGCCACGAGCATCGCTGCCAGGGTGAGCCGGGCCGGAAGCTCCGCCCGCCGCTGCCAGCAGATCTGAACGCCGGTCCCGAGCAGTCCGGCGATGGCAGGAGCCAGCGCGACGGCGTAGTACGGGTGGGTGATGCCGCTCATGTAGCTGAAGACCACGGCCGTGACGACCAGCCAGCCGCCCCACAGCACCAGACCGGCGCGGGCGCGGTTGGTCCGCGGCGCAAGGTGAGTGAGCCACAGACCAGCGACCAAGGCGATCAGCGCGGCGGGCAACAGCCAGGAGATCTCGGTGCCGAAGGAGGCGCCGAACATCCGAGTCAGGCCGGTGCTACCGCCGAAGGCGACGTTCGTTCCACCTCCACCGCCCCCACCGCCTCCACCGTTGCCCTCGCCGCCCAGGATGCGGCTGAGGCCGTTGTAGCCGAGTGCCAGTTCCAGCAGCGAGTTGTTCGTGGAACCGCCGATGTAGGGCCGACTCGATGCCGGCCACAGCTCGACCAGGGCGACGTACCACCCAGCGGAGACGACCACGGCCACCAGCGCACCGACCAGGTGCAGCAGTCGTTTGTGTACCGAGGTCGGCGCGGCGATCAGGTAGACGAGGGCCAAGGCGGGCAGCACGAGGAACGCCTGCATCATCTTGGTCAGGAAGCCGAAGCCGATCGCCACCCCAGCCAATGCCAGCCACATCGGGCTGGCCTTCTCCAGCGCGCGGACCACGCAGTATGCCGCCGCGACCATCAGCAGCACTAGGAGAGCATCGGGGTTGTTGAACCGGAACATCAGTACGGCGACCGGGGTGACAGCCAAGGTTGCCCCGGCGATCAGGCCGGCCACAGCGCCGGAGGTCCGCTTCACCGTCGCGTACAGCAGGGCGACCGCAGCGACGCCCATCAAGGCCTGCGGAACCAGTACCGAGAAGCTGGAGAACCCGAAGATCCGAGCGAACGCAGTAGCGACCCAGAGCGCGCCCGGTGGTTTGTCGACGGTGATCACGTTGCCAGCGTCAAGCGAGCCGAACAGCCAGGCCTTCCAGCTCTGCGTCCCGGCCTGCTCCGCAGCGGCGTAGAAGCTGTTGCCGTACCCGGACGCGGTCAAGTTCCACAGGTAGAGCACGGCGGTGCCGACCAGGAGCAGGACGGCGGAAGGCCGGACGAACCGGGCCTGGTCCCCGGGCCCCTGAACAAGTCGTCTGCCTCGCGCATGCCTGGCCGCCCGGCTCCTGGTGCCGGCAGAGGTACGCGGTGGACTGAGCAAGGTCGTCATGGTCGTTCTCCAGTCGGTGGCTCCGGATCGGTCATGACCAGAACGATGACGAACAGGACTGCGACCACCCTGCAAGCCGGCTGCGACCTTGCTGTGAACCGCGCACCGGACCGGGAATGCTCCGGCGGTTGCCAGCGTTGGAGCATTTAGTTTATTCTTTAATTACCTACGAGCGAGGAGATCACCGCATGCCCGCCGTGACCGTCAACGACATCACCGTGCTGCCCCGCGTCGACCAGCCGGATCCGGCCGTGGCGACTGAGCGCGCGGTCCGTTCCGTGACCTCTGCCCCGAGCGGTTTCGAGGGTGAGGGCTTCCCCGTCCGCCGGGCGTTCGCGGGGGTGGACCTGCGCGACCTGGACCCGTTCATCCACATGGACCAGATGGGCGAGGTCGAGTACGCTCCGGGCGAGCCGAAGGGCACCCCGTGGCACCCGCACCGCGGCTTCGAGACCGTTACCTACATCCTCGACGGCATCTTCGAGCACCAGGACTCCAACGGTGGCGGTGGCGTCATCACCGACGGCGATACGCAGTGGATGACCGCCGGCTCCGGCCTACTGCACATCGAGACCCCGCCGGAGCACCTGGTGCTCAGCGGCGGCCTGTTCCACGGCATCCAACTCTGGGTGAACCTTCCCAAGGCACAGAAGTGGGCGCCGCCGCGCTACCAGGACATCCGCGGGGGTGACTCTGCTTTCCTGTCCACCCCGGACGGCGGCGCGCTGATCCGCGTGATCGCGGGCGGCGTGGGCGGTCACGACGGGCCTGGCTCGACGCACACGCCGATCACGCTGTTGCACGCGACGGTCAGCCCGGGCGCCGAGATGGTGCTGCCCTGGCAGCCCGACTACAACGCCCTGGTCTACGTACTGGCCGGGCAGGGCACGGTCGGTGCTGAGCACCGCCCCGTCCACAAGGGCCAGTTGGCCGTCTTCGGCCCCGGCAACACCCTGCGTACGGCGGCCGCGACCAGCCAGCCGCAGGCAGAGCCGAACCTGGAAGTGCTGGTTCTGGGCGGCCGCCCGATCCGCGAGCCGATCGCGATGGCCGGGCCGTTCGTGATGAACACCCGCGCCGAGGTGGTCCAGGCGTTCGAGGACTTCCAGGCCGGCAAGCTGGGCACCATCCCCGCCGTCCACGGCCTCGGCACCAACCTCCGCGAGTCAACCTAACCATCATCGGTCCGTTGTTCCCCGGCGCGCCGGGGTTCATCGGTCCCTTGTGACCAC
>JAWWPC010000126.1:0-22848 GCA_033851055.1 Kribbellaceae bacterium
TGTCATCACGATTGGGGCGGCCATCCAGCCGGAGAGGTCGACCTGGGCTGGAACGAACCGTGCGATGAGTGCACCTATGGGCTCGATCACGAGGAGCCGGGTGGATTGGCAGACCCCTGTCGCGCCGAAGCACCCCAGGCACCGAAATAGTCCGTACGGAAGGATGTCGGCGGCGGCTGGCAGGATCAGCGCGTGGAGATCGCGGAACTGTCGGAACGGCTTGACAAGGGGAGCTGACTCAGTCATACCTGCAGATCACCGGCCGGGCCAGGGACAAGGGCAGCACGAATGTTGAGATCCGGCAGGACTTCCAAGAGGAGTTCGCCGATGTGTTCTGCCAACTCCTCCTGCTTGCTCGTCATTTCGACGTAGATATACAGCAAGAGATCGAGCACAAGTGGCTCTCCCGCGAGATCGACTGAGCGGGCCCTATCCTTTGCTGCCATGGAGATCACGGCTGGTCTGTTCGCACTGGGTGGCGTCGCAATGACCGCTCTCTTGGGCGAGCTTCGCGCTTGGCGGGAGAGCCGGATCAAGCAGACGGCCGAGCTGAACACCTTGCGCCGCGAGACCTTCACCCGGGCTCTGCACGATGTCGAGGCAGTGGCCAGCACGGTCGCGCTCTGGGCAGGGACCGTGCCGAGCCCACAGGAGAGCGAGGCGAAATTCTGGGCCGCGCTGTCGACGGCGTACCGGTCGCTCAACGAGGTCCGGCTGCTCGGGGTCGATCAGCGGCCGGCGGATGCGATGACGGATGTGCTACGGATCTATCGCGAGCAGGTCGAGAGCGGGGAGCGAATGCTGCCCGTCGCCGGCGGCGACCGCACCGCGATGCTCGTCGCATTCCGCCGCGACATCGGCTTCGTCTGACTGTCGCGACCAACGTCCGCGGGCTGGGGGTACGGCATGGTGCTGGGCTACGGCGTCGGCGTGCCGGTCTCGGGCCGGGTATCGGTGCCCACACGGGGCGCGCTCGCTCGCGTCGCGGAGGATGAGCTGGGCGGCGTCAGTCTCGACGAGGCGCTCCAGATAGTCCTGTTCGAGCACCAGACTACGAAGACGCTCGTCCGGTTGGCGGCCGACCCTTTGGCTATGGACGAATATCGGGCGGAGTCTGCCTCGATCGCAGAGGCTGACGTGGCGCTCGGGGACTGGTGACGAGGGTCGCTCCGTGGCAGGTGTGGTGGCTTATTTCTGGGCGTGGGCACGCTGCGCCTGGGACATGCTTCCCGGCTTGACCGCGAACACGAGCATGCAGACGACAGCAGGCACTATGACCACCCACATCGAGCTCAGGCCCAGCAGAACAGGCGCCAGGCACAGCAGCAAGAGGTCGAAGCCGCGCAACGGCTGGGAGAACAGCCCTGGCGGCACGGCGCCCATCGGCGTCGCCACCAGCGCACCGCTGTACGACGGCGGCTTGGCCGAGGCCTGCCGGACAACGCCCGACAGTGCCCCGGCCGCAACAGCAAACGCGACTGATGGATGGCCCACCGCAGGCAAAGCCAGCGCCGCCCACAGCACTGCAAAGCCACCCGGTACGACGGACATCGCCACCCGCAAGTCCCGCAGGTCCATCCCAAGCGCCCGCACTAGCCCTGGCGAACGACTGACCGAGCGCAGCCCGTCCATCAACGGCCGTACGGCACTGAAGCAGGCAAGCCCGGCCACAAGCGGCACCAACACGTCGTACCCGGTCCCAGCGACGGCATAGGGAACCACAAGCAGGGCAAGCCCGATCACGAGCCGCCGCGGCCACCGCAGCACACGCAGCAACTCTCGATGAACCAGCGCAGGCACATGAGACGAGCGGCCGCGTCGTGACTTCACGCGGCCCACCTGACGCCACCGGCGAGCAGCGACGATGTCAGCCAGCAAGCTGACGTCCAGCGTGATCGCAGCACCGGCCATGCCTGCGAGAAGCTCTCCCCCAGCCACAACGCTCAAGCGGCTCAACCGGCTCAAGGACTGCGCAGTGATGACCACCAACGCCGCAGTGACCAGCAGCGCAAACGCGGCAACAATAAGGAAGCGGCCCTGGTTGTGAGTCAACAGCGAGCCAGATTCTGGGGGCAACGCGCTGAGGTAGAGCGTCGCAGTGGCTGTAGCTCCAGGTCCCTTGGTAGCGGTCTGCGGCCGGGCCGCCAGGATCAGAGCAGGCACGGCAGCAAGCACTAGTAGGCCGTCTGCGACCCGCAGCGCCCAACGTGATCGCATGGGCGACTGTTGAGCCCAGACCGTCACGCAGGCCGTACAGATGAGCAGCGCGATCGTCAGCACAGCAGCCTCGCCAACGGTCGACCAGGCGGCCCCAAAGAGCGCCCAGCCCACCAGCGCAGCCGGTGCGCCTACTGCTGCCGACACCACGACAACCAGCCGGTACGACGGCCGCAGCAGCGAAGCCCGGTCTACCGGTGTAGCAAGCAACCAGAAGCCAGTAGCCCGGGATGCGGAGATCGGGCCGATGCTGAGCAGCACCCGCAACATGCTCGACACCAGCAGCGGTACGAGGATCAGCGGCACCGTCAGCAGCAACCAGTTGCACGCGGCCGACGTACAGGCGGCGGAGCGGTTGTTCAGGTTCAGGATGACGTTGCCAATGGTCGCGCCGAACATTGCCAGCGCGAAGACCACCAGGTAGATGTCCTCGAACTGCTGCCAGACGGTTCTATCGGCCTTACCGCGCCGGATTTTCCGCATCCATCGCCGCAGCTCCTTCGACGCTGGGATCGCGCCGTAGTCCGCCGGGTCGAAGACGGCCGGGCCGTCATTGTGAGGCGCTGTCACGGTAGCGGGGTGAGGGCGACGATCTCGTCCGCCACGGCGTCCACCAGCGCCTGGTCGTGACTGGCGAACAGGATCGCCGTACCGGACTTCTTCTCCGCGACCAGCCGGTCCGACAGCCAGCTGATACCGGCCGTGTCGAGGCGCTGCTCCGGCTCGTCCAGCACCAGCAGCTTCCGCGGCCGGACCAGGGCCGTCGCCAACGCCAGCCTGCGCCGTTGCCCGGAGGAAAGCGAACCCGGCAGCTGATCCGCCGCCGGCAGCAGGCCGACGTCGTGCAGCAACGCGTCCACCAGATCCTCGGGCTCCGGGTTGCCGTGCGCCCGAGCCAGTAGGTCCAAGTGCTCGGCCGCGCTCAGGTCCGGGAAGAAGTCGAGGTCGTCGAGCAGCGACGCGACGTCGCGCCGGACCACCTCGGCCCGCTCGTCGATCGGCAACCCGTCGAGCAGGATCGCGCCGGCCGCCGGTTCGGCGGAACCGACGATGCACCGCAACACGGTGGTCTTGCCGGCCCCGTTAGGACCGACCAGCGCGATCGCCCGGCCGGCCCGCAGGGTGAAGGTGAGGTCCTCGATCACCGGGCGTTCGGCGTACAGGTGCCTGAGCCCTTTCACCGCCAGCCGGGGCGCGGCCTTGCTCATCGCTTGCGGACCAGGGTCAGACCGTCGCCGATGCCGAGCATGACCACATCCACCCGCTCGTCCTTGGCGATGTGTGCGTTGAACTCCTTGCGGTCCACCGGGTCGTGCTCGTGTACGCCGACCACCCGGCCGCCGGCCAGCGTGTTGTCGAACAGCAGCAGCCCGTTCGGCCGCAGCCGGGGCACCAGTTGCTCGAAGTAGTCGATGTAGCCTGGCTTCTCCGCGTCCACGAAGGCGAGATCCAGAGGTTCGCCGACCGGCAGTGCGGCGGCCGAAGCGTGCGCGTCGCCGATCCGGAGGTCGATCTTGTCCGCGACACCGGCCTTCTCCCAGTACCGCCGGCCGATCGAGGTCCACTCCGCACTGACGTCCAGGCAGATCAGCCGGCCGTCGTCCGGCAGGCCGCGGGCGATCGCCAGCGCCGAGAAGCCGGTGAAGGTGCCGATCTCGACGGCGCGCCGAGCCGACACCAGCCGGGTCAGCATCGTCAGCAGCGCGGCCTGGTCGGCGGTGGTCAGCATCTCCGAGACACCGCCGAGCGCGTGGGTCTCCTCCACCAG
The DNA here is from genome assembly GCA_033851055.1 of Kribbellaceae bacterium. GTDB lineage: Bacteria > Actinomycetota > Actinomycetes > Propionibacteriales > Kribbellaceae > Kribbella. Next base: position 3,986 of record JAWWPC010000126.1, read on the forward strand.
TGCCCGGGCCACCGCGTCGAGCGGCATCCCGTGGTCGACCATGTAGTCGTGCAGTTCGCTCGTCACCAATACCTGATTGCCCATCGGATTCCGCCGTCCTCGTCGTTGCCGTTCGTCGCCTGTAGTCTCTACGGGTTGCCCAGCCTTTCGATCACCACCCCTCCGAGGAGACCCCATCATGCAGATCGCCGTCGCCGGATCGATCGCGACCGACATCCTGATGACGTTCCCCGGACGCTTCAAGGAGCAGTTCCTCGAGGAGCAGATGCACAAGGTGTCACTCTCCTTCCTGGTGGACGAACTGGTGGTGCACCGCGGTGGCGTGGCCGCGAACATCTGCTATGGAATGGCCCAGCTCGGGCACCGGTCGCTGCTGGTCGGCTCGGCCGGTTCGGACTTCGCGGAGTACCGCGCCGCCCTGGACGCGGCCGGCGTGGATACCGGGCACGTGCGCATCTGCGACCACCTGCACACCGCGCGCTTCACCTGTACGACGGACCAGGACGCGAACCAGATCGCCTCCTTCTACACCGGCGCGATGGCGGAGGCGCGTGAACTCGACCTCGGCACGATCCACGCCGCCGTCGGCGGCATCGACCTGGTCCTGATCGGCGCCGACGACCCGGACGGCATGCTCCGGCACACCGCGCTGGCCAAAGCCCACGGGATCGACATCGCGGCCGACCCGTCCCAGCAACTCGCCCGGATGGAGGGGGAGCAGATCCGCGAGCTGATCGACGGCGCGGCGTACCTGTTCAGCAACGAATACGAGAGCAGCCTGATGGGCCAGAAGACCGGCTGGAACCACAGCGAGATCCTCGATCGCGTAGACGTCCGGGTGACCACTCACGGCGGCGACGGCGTGCTGATCGAGAACCGCGACGGCGTCATCGCTAAGATCGAGGCCGTCCCGGCGCCCGGCCTGGTCGACCCGACCGGGGGCGGCGACGCGTTTCGCGCAGGCTACCTTGCCGGCCGCGCGGCCGGCCTGGACCACGAGCCGGCCGCCCAGATCGGCTGCACCCTGGCCACCACCGTGCTGGAAACGGTCGGCACCCAGGAATACACCCTCGACCGCCCGGCCTTCCTCCGCCGTCTCGCCAACGCGTACGGCGACGAGGCCGCCGCCACCACGGCGTCGGTCCTCAACCTCGGCTGAAGCCCGAGGCACCCACCCGCCGTCCTTGTGGCTGGCCAGGATCGCGCGCTAGCGTGAACTGTACGTTCAGTTCACTTAGGAGATAGCGATGACAGAGCCAGTAGCAGCGGCATCAGGCGAATTCACTATCGGCGGAGATCTCACCGTCCGCCGGCTCGGGTACGGCACGATGCAACTGCCCGGACCCGGCATCTGGGGAGAGTCGCGGGATCCCGACGAAGCCGTCCGGGTACTGCGGCGTGCAGTCGAGCTCGGCGTGAACTTCATCGACACGGCCGACGCCTACGGTCCGTTCACCGCCGACCTGCTGCTCAAGAAGGCACTCCACCCGTACCCCGACGATCTGGTGATCGCGACCAAGGCCGGCCTCGCCCGCACCGGCCCGGACGGTTGGGCCCCGATCGGCCGCCCGGAGTACCTCCGCCAGCAGGTCGAACTGAACCTGCGCCATCTAGGCCTCGAGCGGATCGACCTGCTCCAGCTGCACCGAATCGACCCCGAGGTCCCCGTGGCCGAGCAGGTCGGTGAGCTGGCCAAGCTCCAGAGCGAGGGCAAGATCCGTCACATCGGCCTGTCCGAGGTCAGCATCGACGACGTCGAGGAGGCCGGCAGGACCGCCACCATCGTGTCGGTGCAGAACCTCTTCAACCTCGCCCAGCGTGACGCCGAACCACTCCTCGAGTACGCCGAGACGAACGGGCTCGGCTTCATCCCGTGGTTCCCGCTGGCCACCGGCGAACTCGCCAAGCCGGGCGGCCCGCTCGACGAGATCGCCCTCGAGCACGGTTCCACTCCGTCGCAGCTCGCCCTTGCCTGGCTGCTCAGGCGCTCCCCCGCGATGCTGCCCATCCCCGGCACGTCTTCGGTCGCGCACCTGGAGGACAACGTCGCCGCGGCCAGGATCCGGCTCAGCGACAAGGAGTTCGCCGCCCTCTCGGACGCTGTCGCCTGATGAGTGTCTGGTTCGTCACCGGCGCCTCCCGGGGCTTCGGCGCAGAGATCGTCAAGGAGGCACTTGCCCGCGGCAACCATGTCGCCGCCCGGGCGGTGTTCGATACCGACCTTGCGGAAGCCGCCCATCCGCCGCTGCGCATCCAGCTGGGCGCGGAACTCGAGCGCTGGCGTAAGGTCTCGCTGTCCACGGACCACGAGGACGTGCCGCATGCTTGAGGCGTCGACCAATCCGCGCAGCGTCAGGGCCCGCGAGTCGGTGCTTGACGCCACGAGGAAGCTGCTCGACGAGGGTGGACTGCCGGCCGCCTCGGTCGACGCGATCAGCGCCAGGTCGGGCGTCAGCAAAGCGACCATCTACAAACACTGGCCGTCCCGGACAGCGATCGCCGCCGAGGCCTTCGGGACGCAGATGGTCGCCGAGATCCCCTTGGCGGACACCGGAACCGCCGAAGGTGACCTCAGCGAGCAGCTCCGGCGAGTCAGCGCCTACTACGCCGGTCCGCACGGCCGGGTGTTCGCCCAACTGCTGTCCGCGTGCGTGGCGGACCCGGCGGCTGCGCCGTACTTCCGCCAATTCTTCCTCGACGGCCGCCAGGCCGCGATCGCCGAACTGTGGCAGCGCGCGCTCGATCGTCAGCAGGTGAACCCGGAGATCAGTGCGGCGACGGCCACGGACATCTTGTTCGGCCCGCTGATCTTCCGGCTGCTCACCGACCACGCACCGCTGACCCGCGAGCAGGCCGACGCCCTCTCGACGGCCGCCCTCCAAGGACTACTCAAGACCTGAAGCACCGGTTCCGAAGCAGGCGGGTGCGTGCCCAGAGGCCGCGGACTTCGCCTGGCGTGGTCTGGTTGACCGGCAGTCAGAGCCTGGGGTCGACTGGTTCCGATTCGAGGGCCAGTACGGCGAAGACGCATTCGTGGATGCGCCAGAGTGGTTCGCCCCGTGCGGCCCGCTCCAGCGCCTCGAGGCCCAATGCGTACTCACGGAGTGCCATCGAGCGCTTGTGTCCGAGGTTGCGGTTGCGCAGCCGCTCGAAGTTCGCCGGCTCGGTGTAGTCCGGCCCGTAGATGAGCCGCAGGTACTCCTGGCCGCGGACCTTCAATCCTGGCTGGGCCAGCCCCTTCGCGGTCCGCGTCAGGTTCGCCGCCGGCTTCACCACCATGCCCTCTCCCCCGGTAGCGGTGAGCTCCTCCCACCACACGGTCCCGGCGTCCCAGGACGACGAGTCGACGAAGATTCGCCGCGTGGTCGTAACCAGTTCGGGTGCCGAGGCAACGAGCCGATCCGCGAGCGCGAGGTGCCAGGCATGCGGCTTGTCCTGGTACGTCGACCCTTCGGCAGCGAGCAGCTGGAACGGCGCCAGCCGCACCCCCTCGAGCCCTTCCGTCGGCCAGCAGTACCGCCGGTAGGCCGCGCTGAACTTCTCCGCATTCTCCGTACGCCGCTGCGTCCGCGCGAGCAGCTCCCCGACGTCAAGCCCAGCAGCCACAGCAGATTCCAGCGCAGCAGTTGCCGCAGGCAAGGAAGAACGGGCCGCCGCGCCGACAGCGGCGTACTGGTTGCGGAGCAGGTCGCCGGCCTTGGCACTCCATGGCAGCATCTCGGCGTCGAACAGCAGCCAGGGCGTGTCCAGCTCCTCGAACAGGCCGGCCTTCTCGACGGCGGATCGAAGGCTCAGCAGCAGCTGGTCTCTCAGCTCAGGGCGGAAGAAGGATCGACCGGTCCGCGTGTGGACAGCACCGAGCCCTGCCAGGCCGAAACGTTTCCCGGCCACGTCGTCATCGCGGGTCAGCAGCACCACCGCCCGCGAGCCCATGTGCTTCTCCTCGCAGACCAGCTCGCTTACTCCCTGCCCGGCGTACGCCTCGAAAGCCTGCCGCGGGTGCTCGAGCAGGCCCGGCTCGGGCGACGTCGCGACCGGGCTCATCGTCGGCGGCAGGTAGAGCAGGAACCGCGGATCGATCGCGAAGCGGCTCATCACCTCCAGCGCGGCACCGGCCTGCTCCGCCCCGATGCTGAGCCGGCCATGCGCGGAGGTCTCGATCACCCGGCGGCCGGTCACATCGGTGATGTCCAGTACATCCGGCTCTCGCGCGGGAGCGCTTGTCACCTGCAACGGCTTCACAGGGGCGTAGTACTCGTCGAAGGCAGGCACGGAGACCAGTTCCCGCTCGGGATAGCGCAGCGCCGTCAGGGAGCCACCGAACACGCAGCCGGTGTCGAGGCAGATGGTGTTGTTGATCCACTCGGGTTCCGGCGTCGGGGTGTGCCCGTAGACGACCATCGCCTGGCCGCGGTAGTCATTGGCCCAGGGATACCGCACCGGCAGACCGAACTCGTCCGTCTCGCCGGTCGTCTCGCCGTACAGACAGAACGCTCGGACGCGACCGGATGCGCGGCCGTGCATCCGCTCGACCAGACCTGCGTGGGATACCACCAGCTTGCCGCCGTCGAAGACGTAGTGCGAGATCAGTCCGTCGATGAAGTTCTCCACGGACGCACGGAAGTCTGCGGGCTCAGCGGCCAACTGGGCAAGGGATTCCGCCAAGCCGTGACTGACCTTGACGTTCTTGCCGCGCAGGGCCCGGAGCAGCTTGTCCTCATGGTTGCCGGGGACGCAAAAACCGTGGCCGGCGGCAACCATCCCCATCACCAGCCGGAGCACGCCGGGCGTGTCCGGTCCCCGGTCGACCAGGTCTCCGACGAACACCGCGCGCCGACCCGGGTGGGCAGCGTCGATCGGGCGACCGGAGGCATCAAGTGTCAGGGCGTAGCCGAGCGAGGTCAGCAGCGACTCCAACTCGGCCCGGCAGCCGTGGATGTCGCCGATCACATCGAACGGACCGGTCTCGCCGGTCAGGTCGTTGAAGAGCCTGGTGCGTTCGATGCCGGCGGCATCAATCTCCTCGACACCATCGAGGATGTGCACACCCCGGAACCCTTCGCGTTTCAGGCTGCGCAGCCCACGCCGCAACTGCTGGCGCTGCCGCGCGATCACCTGCGGGCCGAACTGCCGATCGGCCCGCTGTGCGTTGCGCTCCAGGCAGACTCGCTCGGGCGCATCCAGAACGATTGCCACCGGCAACACATCATGCTCGCGGGCTAGCGCCACCAACTGCTTGCGAGCCTCGGGCTGCACGTTGGTCGCGTCAATCACCGTCAGCCGGCCGGCGGCGAGGCGCTTGCCGGCGATGTAATGCAGGACGTCGAACGCATCCTTGGTGGCAGCTTGGTCGTTCTCGTCGTCGGCGACCAGCCCGCGGCAGAAGTCGCTCGAGATCACCTCGGTGCCGAGGAAGTGCTTGCGGGCAAAGGTGGACTTGCCCGACCCGCTCACCCCGACCAGAACCACGAGGCTCAGCGCCGGTACGTCGATCCGCGTCATCAGACAGCCTCCTTCAGACGGAACAGGGCCAGCTGGGTCGGCGGTCCGACCTCCGGATCGTCCGGTCCCACCGCGCGGTACGACACGTCGTACCCGTAGAGCCGGCAGACTGACGAGGCCCACGAATGGAACTCCGAGCGGTTCCACTCGAAGCGGTGGTCCGGGTGCCGGAAAGCCCCGGCAGGCAGGGTTTCGAAACGCACGTTGTATTCGGAGTTCGGGGTCGTCACTACTACGTTCCCAGGCCGCGCAGCTCCGAAGACTGCCTGCGCGAGGGCCGGCAGCCGGGGCGGATCGACATGCTCGACCACCTCCATCAGTACGGCCGCGTCCAAGCCGGCCAGCCGCTCGTCGGCGTACGTGACCGACGACTGGAACAGCCGCAGCCGCTCCCGCTGCCGATCGGACATCTCGGCCACATGCAGCCGCCGCTCGGCGTAGGTCAGCGCACGGGCCGACACATCGGTCGCGACCACCTCGGCGAACGACGAGTCCGCCAGCAGCGCGGCGACCAGTGCACCCTCGCCGCAGCCGACGTCCGCCACCCGCCGCGCGCCGATCTCCCGCAGTACATCGATCACCGCCGTACGACGCTGTGCCGCGAGTGACACGGGGCGATCCGCCTCGACAGCGGCCGGGGAATCGTCCCCGACCTCAGCGACGGCCTCGTCCAGGAGATCGGCGCCGTCCACCTCGGCCAGCCGCTCCAGCGCGGCGTTCATCAGAAGCTTCCGGTGGGCAAGGTAGCGCTCTGAGATCAGCTCCTTCTCCGGATGGGCGCCGAGCCAGCCCTCACCGGCGCGGATGAGCTTGTCGACCTCGTCGGATCCGACCCAGTAGTGCTTCGCATCGTCCAATACCGGCAGCAGGACGTAGAGGTGGTTCAGCGCATCCGCGAGCCGCAACTCCCCCTGCAGCCGCAGATCGACGTACCGGGAATCTCCCCAGGACGGGATTTCCGGGTCCAGCGGCACCGGCCGGGCGTCGACGGTCCAGCCGAGCGGGCCGAAGAACCGCTCGGCCAGCGCAGCACCACCGCGGCACGGCAGCGCCGGGATGCGGACCTCGAGTGCGATGGGCCTGGCGGCCAGTTCAGGACGAGCGTCGCAGCGGCCGCTCATCGCCGTACGGAACAGTTTGCCAAGTGCAACGGCGAGCAGGCTGGACGCGGCGTACGGGCGGTCGTTCACGTACTGGCCCAGGGTGAAACCCTCGGTGACCTTGCCCTTACCGGACCGAACCAGGCCGATCGGGTCCACTTCTAGCAGCAAAGCCGCCGTGCAACGCTCCTCCGTGGCCTCCGGATACAGCACGTACGCCGTGCCGCCGGCGACCTCGAGGGACTGCGGTCGCGCCGGATTCTTGTGCAACAGGAAGCCGAGATCCGTCGCGGGCGCGCCGAGGCTGGTCGAGGTGGTGCCGAGGGTGAGGAACACCCAAGCATTCGATCACGCCTGGCGGTGCGGCCGCAGCGGAATTCTTGACACCCTATCCCGCTTTACGGCGGATGAAACGCCAGGGAAAGGCAAGGTTTCGCCTGGCGGTCCGGATCTGCTCGAAAGCTGAGACACGCTGGTGCGGGCACTGGCGTGTTCGTCGGTTTGGCTCTAGCTTGTTTTTCATGTAAAGAGTCGCTACAGACCGTCCTTCCCCCTTGACAGTTGGTACCGGCCCCCCGGTCTGTGGTTAGTACGTGCTCACGCCTACAACTACGTGCTCACGCCGACAACGGGGAAAGGGACCATGGCAACCACTTCTGGGAGAGCAAGCCGAACGAAGTCAAGGCCCAGTAAGAGTCACCGCAGCGACCGAGGGGGTCCCCCGGTGAAACCGCACACCTTCGAACTGGTTCGGTACGCCGACATCAGTGGAGTCTCCGGCACTGGAACGGTCGCCGAAGGATGTGTCTTCACCGACGGATCAGTCGCACTCCGCTGGCTCGGCCAGAACCCCTCCACGGCGGTCTGGCCCGATCTCGACTCCATCGTCGCCGTCCACGGCCACCGCGGCGCCACCGTGGTCCGCTGGCTGGACGTCTCCGAGATGGACACGGTGCCCGGCACAGACCTGCTGCCCGCCGAGGTCGCGCACAACCTGGCCACCGGTCGCCGCACCAGCCGCGCACCGGCCGTCGCCTCCGCCTGACCAGGCTCGCGTCGTCAGGGTCACCGCGGGCGCCCGGTGGCCTTGACGCGGCGCTAGGCTCGGCTCGTGGCGAGGGCGAAGCAGATAGGTCAGAACCAGAGAGGTCAGAACCAGACAGGTCAGGGAACGCCGGCAACAGTCGCCCTGACCAAGGCCGGCCTGGCCTTCACCATCCATGCGTACGAGCACGACCCGGCCGCGAAGTCGTTCGGCCTGGAGGCGGCCGAGGCACTCGGTCTCGCGCCCGAGCAGGTCTACAAGACCTTGCTGGTAGAGGTCGATGGCAAGCTCGCGGTCGGCGTCGTACCAGTGGATCGGCAGCTCGACCTGAAGGCCGTCGCGGCGGCGCTCGACGGCAAGAAGGCCCTGATGGCGGATCCTGTGGCTGCCGAGCGGTCGACCGGCTATGTGGTCGGCGGCATCAGCCCGATCGGACAGAAGCGCCTGCTCCCGACAGTCATCGACTCCTCCGCCGCCGACTTCGACACCGTCTACGTCTCGGGCGGCCGCCGGGGACTCGATATCGGCCTCTCCCCCGGCGATCTGATCACCATCACCTCGGCTCGGACCGCTCCGATCGCTCGTCCGCCCCGATAGTGCCCGGACGGCCGTCAGGAGGCGCTACGAGGGACGACCAGGCCGGACTCGTAGGCGACGACGACCGCCTGGGTGCGATCCCGCAGACCGAGCTTGGTCAGCACCCGGCTCACGTGGGTCTTGACCGTCTCCTCGCCGACCACCAGGCGCCGGGCGATCTCCGGGTTGGAAAGCCCTTCGGCGATCAGCCGGAGCACCTCGGTCTCCCGGGGCGTCAGCAGACCTGAGAGAACCGGCGGTCGCGACAGCTGGGGTCTCAGCCGGGCGAACTCAGCGATCAGCCTGCGCGTCACGGTGGGTGCCAGCAGGGCCTCCCCCGCGGCGACCACGCGTACGGCGTCGAAGAGCCGTTCCGAGGTCATGTCCTTGAGCAGGAAGCCGCTCGCGCCCGCTCGCAGCGCGTCGTACACGTGCTCGTCGAGGTCGAACGTGGTGAGCATCAGGACGCGGGGACCAGCTGCGGCCATGATGAGCGCGGTCGCCTCGATCCCGTCCATGACGGGCATCCGGACATCCATCAGAACGACGTCCGGCCGGTGTTCGTGGCAGACCCGGACCGCCTCCGCACCGTCGGCCGCGGTCGCGACGACGGTGAAGTCCGGCTGGGTCCCTAGCAGGGCGGCGAACCCCTCGCGAACGACCTGCTGGTCGTCCACCACCACGATGCGCACCACGGCGCTCATCCCGAGACCGTTTCGGCATCGACCGGTCGCAGCAGGGGCAGTGTGGCCTCGACCAGGAAGCCGTTCACCGGAGCAGGCCCGGTCTGCAATCGGCCGCCGACGGTCGCGGCGCGTTCCCGCATCCCCAGCAGACCATGACCACCCGGCGGTCCGCCGGAAGGCCGGTCAGGACCCGGGCCTGGTCCGTTGTCACGGACACGCAGTCGCAGCTCGTCGGCGGCGTACTCGAGCTCGACGTCGACGGCAGCGCCGGGTGCGTGCCGACGGGCGTTGGTGAGTGCTTCCTGAATGATGCGGTAGGCAATGAGTTCCAGGCCCGGGTCGAGCGGACCGACGGTGCCACGTACGATCAGGCGCGTGCTGGCCGCGCTCGAGTCACGTGCCCCATCGATCAGTTCGACGAGTTGTTGCAAGCCTGGTTGGGGTTTGCGGGTGGGCTCGGTGCCGGCGTCTTCGCGGAGTACTCCCAGCAGGCGGCGCATCTCGGCGAGGGCCGCGCGGGCGGTGTCGCCGATGGCAACCAGACGGTCGGCCCCTTGTGGCGGCATGCCGGGTGTGGTCAACCGGGCCGTCTCGGCCTGGACGGCGATCATCGAGATGTGGTGGGCCACGACGTCATGCAACTCCCTCGCGATGCTTGCTCGCTCGCCCCGCAGCGCATGTTCCAGGAGGGTATCCGCAACCGCCCGGCTGGACTCATCCCGAGTCACGGCTTCTTCGAGAAGCCTCCGGCGTCGACCGACGACCGCAGCGCCCAACAGGTAAAGCATCGCGAGCTGCGCGATCAGGCCGGCCGCTGTCAAACGCTGGTAGGCGATGACGCTGAGCACTGTCGCTGCCGTAACGACAACCGCTGCTGTGACGAGATGCTCGCGCGCAAAGGCCGCCGGAGCCGTCGTGGCCAGACCTATCAGCAACGCGATCGACAGGTTCACACCTGAGCCGCCCTGCCGCACCACTGTCTCGATCACGGCCAGCGTTCCGAGCACGATCGCGGCCGTGACGGGCCACTCGGGTGCACCGGTGATCCTGCGGCTGGTCGTGGCGACCCGGTCGAACAGCCTGTCTGCCTGCGTCACGGAGCCCATTGTCGCCGGTCCGGTCCGGAACGCGCGTCACCTTCGCCAGCAGTTCCCGCATCCCCCATCTGGGGGACGCCTGGCCGAGCCGTCACCATGGCCCGTGACGCGAAGACCGCCCCGCAGCGTGACGACGCCGACGTTCTCGCTTCCTAGCCTGGATCCCATGTCAGCAACCATCGAAGTCCGCGGCCTGCGCAAGAAATACGGGTCGACCATCGCAGTCGACGATCTGTCCTTCACCGTTCCACCCAGCCAGGTCACCGGTTTCGTCGGGCCGAACGGCGCCGGCAAATCGACGACGATGCGGATGATCCTCGGCCTGGACGCCCCCACTGCCGGATCCGCCTTGATCGACGGCCGGCCTTACCAGACATTGCGGGCTCCGCTGTGCCACGTCGGAGCACTGCTCGATGCAGGCGCGTTCCATCCCGGTCGCCGGGCCCGCGATCACCTGCTCTGGATGGCGCAGTACAACGGCCTGCCGGCCCGGCGGGTCGACGAGGTGCTGGAGCAGGTCGGGCTCGCGTCGGTCGCCCGCCGCCGCGCCGGCAACTTCTCCCTGGGTATGCGCCAGCGGCTCGGCATCGGCGCTGCCTTGCTCGGTGATCCACCGGTCCTGCTGTTCGACGAACCGGTGAACGGGCTAGACCCCGAAGGCATCCGCTGGATCCGCGGACTGCTCCGTTCCCTGGCCGCGGAGGGCCGCGCGGTGCTCGTGTCCAGCCACCTGATGAGTGAACTGGAGGATAGCGCCGACCATCTCGTTGTCATCGGCAACGGTCGGCTGATCGCGGACACCAGCGTGAGCAGCCTGCTCGCGGCAGCCTCCGGAGGCAGGGTTCTGCTGCGGACTCCTGAGCCGTCGCAGGCGATGACCGTGCTGGCCAATGCCGGCGCCACCGTGGCAGCCACGGATCGGGAAACCATCACGGTCTCGGGCCTGGCCGCCGACCGCATCATCGCTGTGCTCGCCGAGAACGGCGTGAGTGTTTCGGAGGTTGCCACCCATCGCGCCTCACTTGAAGAGGCGTACATGGAACTCACCCGCGATGCCGTGGAGTTCGGCGCCGCCACCACCGCTGTGCAGGAGGCGTGATGACGGCGACGATGCCCGCGCAGCGGGTCGGTTACCAAGGTCAGGACAGTTTCACCCGGATCCTGCTCGCCGAGTGGACCAAGCTCCGGACCGTGCCCCGGTGGGGTTTGACCCTGCTCGCGGCGGTGCTGCTGACGATCCTGATCGCCCTGCTCTCGGCCAACGGGAGCCACACCTCGTCGAAGGGTCCTGACGGTGCCCCCTTGCCGCCGCCGACGACCTTCCTGGACCAGGGCTACTTCGTGTTCAAGCCGCTGTCCGGCGACGGCAGCATCACCGCTCGGGTGGTCTCACAGGACAACAGCGGGGATTGGGCCAAGGCCGGCGTGATGATCAGACAAGGAGCCACCGCGGGCTCGTCGTACGCAGCGATGATGGTCACTCCCGGGCACGGCGTACGGCTGCAGTCCGACTTCAGCAAAGACCTGGCAGGCAGCTCCAGCCCGAATCCGCGCTGGCTGCGGCTGACCCGGACCGGTACGTCGGTCACTGGGTACGAGTCGGCCGACGGGGTTTCCTGGTCCCGGGTCGGCGCGGTCAAGCTCAACGCGCTGGGGCCGACGACCGAGGTCGGGATGTTCGTCGCCTCCCCGGACCAGACCCAGATCAAACGGCAGTTCGGGGGCGAGTCCATCTCGGGGACGTCCACGCAGGGCCGTGCCGTCTTCGACAACGTCGGTACGACGGCCGCGCAGCCGCAGAGCTCGGCCCCCTGGCAGCAGCGCAACCGGTCCATGCCGCCCAGCGGAGGCTCGAGCGAGGCCGGCGGGGTGTTCACGGTGACCGGCTCAGGAGACGTAGGTCCCTTCAAGTTCGGCGACGACATCGCCCGGATGAGCCTGAGCGGCGTCTTCGCCGGACTGATGGCCCTCGTCGCGCTGGGCGTGCTGTCCATCACCTCCGAGTACAAGCGGGGCATGATCCGGTCGACCTTCACCGCCGGACCGCGGCGCGGCCGGGTGCTCGCGGCGAAGGCGGTGGTGCTCGGAGCCACCACCTTCGTGGCCGGCCTCGTCGCCAGCTTCGGAGCCTTCCTGCTGGCTAACCCGATCCTGGACTCGCATGGCTTCGCGGCACCGTCGCTGTCGGACGGCCCGGTGCTCCGTGCCCTCGTCGGCACCGCGGCGCTGATGGCAGTGGTCGCCGTCCTCGCTCTCGGAGTCGGGGTGATCCTGCGGCACAGCGCTGGTGCGATCACAGTGGTCGTGCTGCTCTTGTTCATTCCGCAGATCCTGGCGAGCGGTCTGCCGTTGTCGGCCGCGCTGTGGCTCGGACGGATCACGCCCGCGGCCGGGTTCGCGATCCAGCAGACTGTCGAGCGGTACGACAGCGCGATCAGTCCTTGGGCCGGCTTCGGCGTGCTCTGCGCGTACACCGCCGCAGCGCTGGCCGCGGCGTACTGGCTGCTGCGCCGGCGGGACGCATGAGGCACTCGATGCACGCCGAGTGGACGAAGCTGCGGACCGTGCGGAGCACCGGCTGGCTGGTCCTCGCCATGGTCGCGGCGATCATCACCGTCGCGACCATGGCGACCGGATCCATCGACACCTCCCACTGCCCGTCGCCGGTGGAGTGCTTCGAGGACACCACGAAGCTCAGCCTGACCGGCGTCTGGCTCGGGCAGATCGCGGTCGTCGTCCTCGCTGTGCTCGCGATCAGCGGCGAGTACGGCGACCGCATGATCCAGAGCACCCTGACCGCGAACCCCCGCCGGGTGATGGTCCTGATGACCAAGGCGGCCGTCGTCACCGTGACCGTGCTCTTTGCGAGCACCCTCGGAGTGCTCGGCTCGCTGCTGGTAGGCCGGAATCTCCTGCCAGGCAACGGCTTCAGCGCCGCCAACGGCTACCCTCCACTGTCGCTGGGCAACGGATCCACGGCTCGTGCGGCTGCCGGCACCGTCCTCTACCTCGGCCTGATCGCCCTGCTGAGCCTCGGGATCGGCACAGCCGTGCGGGACACCGCCGGCGCGATCATCACCGTCCTCGCCCTGCTGTATATCGTTCCGATCATCGCTGGGTTGGTCTCCGACCCGCAGTGGCACGAACGGCTCCAGAAGCTCGCACCGATGACCGCGGGCCTGAGCATCCAGGCCACCACCAATCTCGATCGGCTGGCGATCGGCCCGTGGCCGGGGCTCGGCGTACTGGCCGGCTGGGCCACCGGTGCGATGCTGCTGGGCCTGCTCGTGTTCAAGCTCCGTGACGCCTGAGGCCCAGACGCGACGGTGACCTCGACGTCGTACGTCTCTACCCGGGCGCGTCGAGGTCCGAAAGCCCCCGAGCCTTGCTTGCGCAGAAGCTCGGGGGCTTTCTTTCCTTGCGTTACGGCAGGCTAGAAGGTGGCTTCCGCGGTGACCTTGGCCTTCACGTCTCGCGGCGCGTTCTTCAACGTGTCCTCATCTATCTATTTCGACAACTTCGCCGCCGACCCGAAGGTTGCGAATCCTCCGACGCCGAGGACAAAGAGTCCGAGGATGACGAGGATGACCTTGCGCGCCGTATGCTTCTTCCTCGGCGGCAGCATCTGCGATTGGGACTGGGCGTGCGGCTGTTGCTGTGACACGGGTGCCCCCCTGAGCGTTTGATATCGCGGACCCCCCTGGCCCGACAATGGATAATCCAACATTCGTCACGCTAAGTCGGAAGTTTAACCGTGGCAAGAGCTTGGTTCGACTACAACCCGTTACTCACTGGCACGACCTGTGCCCTGGCGAACCAGGCTCCGATGAGGGCTGCCGGTACGACGGCGTGCCAGTGCCGCGTCGCGGAGTCGCTCCAGCACGGCTTCGGTGGTCTCCCAGCTCATGCAGGCATCGGTGACGGACTGTCCGTAGGTGAGCTCTCGCGTCGGGTCCAGATCCTGTCGTCCCTCCACCAGGAACGACTCCAGCATCACGCCCACGACGGCTTTGTTGCCGTCCGCTACCTGCTGGCCGATCTGATCCGCGACCTCCGGTTGGCGCCGGTGATCCTTCCGGCTGTTTCCGTGGCTCGCGTCGATGACGACCCGCTCGGGCAGTTCCGCCTTGCGGAGCAGCTCCTGTGCACCGGCCACCGACTCGGCGTCGTAGTTCGGGCCGGAGTCGGAGCCACGGAGTACCAAATGGCAGTCCGGGTTCCCGCGGGTGTGCAGGATCGCCGGCGCCCCATCGTGATCGATGCCGGTGAACACGTGCGGTACGGCGGCCGCTTTGATCGCGTCGACGGCGGTGCTGATGCTGCCGTCCGGCCGGTTCTTCATCCCGATCGGCATCGACAACCCGGACGACAGCTGCCGGTGCACCTGGCTCTCCACTGTCCGCGCGCCGATGGCCCCCCACCCGACGGTGTCGGCGATGTACTGCGGGGTGATCGGGTCGAGGAACTCACACCCGACCGGCAGCCCCTTCGCCAGCACCTCCAGGAGCAGTTTGCGGGCAGTGCGCAGACCGGTGTTCACGTCGCCCGATCCGTCCAGGCCGGGGTCGTTGATCAGGCCCTTCCAGCCCAACGTCGAACGTGGCTTCTCGAAGTACACCCGCATCACGACGAGCAGCCCGTCGGACAACCGGTCCGCCACCGGCCTCAGGCGTTCGGCGTACTCGAGGGCAGCCTCGGCGTCGTGCACGGAACAGGGACCAACGACAACGAGTAACCGGTCGTCGGTGCCGTCAAGTATGTCGGTGACCGCCTGCCGCCCGGTGACGACGACCTCGGCGAGGCTTTCGTCCAAGGGCAGTTCGCCATGCAGCGAGGTCGGCGTCACGAGCGGTACGACTTTCTCAATCCGTCTGTCGACGACGACGCCTGGCTGGCTGGATCGTGTGGCGGGCTGCTGGATGGTGTTCATCGGTGGGGCCTTTCCGCCGGAGCTCCGCGGGGACCCGAGGACAGCGCCGGCTGGGAACGAGAAGAGGCAGGGACGGTTGTCCCTGCCTCGAGCCGGCTCTAGTTCGTGGGGCGAAGTCAGCAAGCAGCCGAGTCGCCCGGCACCAAAGCCGGCCACTCAAAAAACTGCCAATAGCTGCGCTTCACGAGTACGACGATACCCCATCACGCCCACATCACGCCCCGCCATGGGCCGTCATACGAGATCGGGCCCTCGATGTAGGTCGATTGCTGGCCGGAGTGCACAAAGGGTCATTCGCCTGGGGCCGTTGTCATCATCGGTGTCCAAAGGTGAACCGAGTGCAAACCTTCCTCGAGCAGCTATTCGCAAACCCCTTCCACCCACACCCGCGGTGCATTACGAAACCCGGGGCGATTCAGACCGGTTGAATCCTCTCGACGCCAGGCAGCGTGTCGATACGGGCGTGGGAGTTGTGCAGGTGCATCGACACGGGAGATGGTTTCTCAGCCGTGTAACCAGGGTGTGCTGTTTGTCGTTGAGGGTGTAACAACGGCCGGTTCGGTACTCGGTTCAGTCGGCGAAGGGGCACAACACGATGGCAGGTCCGTTCGGAGGGGTCCGGTTCGTTCCTTGCCCGGGCGGGGCCTGACGGTGAGCCCGCGGACTTTCGAGCTCGTTCGATACCGCGATCTCAGTGGGATATCCGGGACGGGCGTCGTCGCAGAGGGTTGTGTCTTCACCGATGGGTCGGTCGCGTTGCGGTGGCGGGGCAACAATCCCGCCACCGCGGTCTGGCCCGATCTCGAGTCGATCCTCGCTGTGCACGGACACCACGGTGCGACCGAGGTCCGGTGGGTGGACCCGGTTCCGGTGACGCCCGGCACCGAGGTGAACCACCCGGTCGGCGACCGCCGCACCGGGCGCGCGGAGACGACACGAGTGAACGGTCAGCGGAACTCGGCGGTGTCCGGTAGAACTGCTTCGTGACCCAGATCTACCTGGTCCGCCACGGCGAGCCGGACTATGCGCCTGTCGACAGTCGCGGCTGGCCCGGGATGGCTGCTGACTCGGCTCCGCTCCGCCCGGCCGGAACCAAGCAGTCCGAGGCGGTCGCGGATCTGCTCAGTGGCATCGGCGCGACGTACCTGGTGAGCTCGCCTTTCACCCGCGCGTTGCAGAGTGCGGCGATCATCGGTCACCGGCTCGCCCTTGGCGTACGGGTGGACTACGACCTGCGCGACTGGTTGCCGGACGGCACCGGCTCCTGGCGCGGCGTCGCCGACGTACGGGCTGCGCAGGCCGAGTTCGAAGAGTTCAACGGGGAGTGGCCGGAGGGCGTGCCGCGCGCCTGGGAGCCGCTGTCCCGTATCCGGGAAAGGGCCCGGGCAGCTCTGGGCCGGCACACGGCCAGTACCGACGGTCCGGTGCTGGCGATCACGCACGCGATGGTGATCCGCGCGCTCACCGGCGCGGCGGGCACCGCACACGGCGCCCACGAGTACTACAGGTACGATCCAGCTGACGATGTCTGACACTCGTTTCCATCCGACCGGACCTCAGGTGCTGGGCGCGATCGCCCTCGGCGGTGCGATCGGTGCGCTGGCCCGGTACGGCGTTGGCAGGGCGTTGCCACACCGCTCCGGCGCCTTCCCCTGGTCGACGTTCCTGATCAACGTCAGTGGGTGCCTGCTGATCGGTGTCCTGCTGGTGATGATCACCGAGGTCCGGACCGTGCACCCATTGAGCCGGCCGTTCCTTGGCACGGGCGTCCTCGGCGGGTTCACCACCTTCTCGACCTTCGCCGTCGATACCGAACAGCTGCTCGGCGACCACCCGCTGACCGCTGTCGCGTACTTCTTCGGCACAGTCGCGGCGGCCCTGCTAGCGGTGCAGACTGGGGTCACGGTGACCCGGCGTCTCACCCTGCCACGAGGGGCGTCACGATGACACCGGAAACGACGGCCGCGCTTCGGTTGACCATCCTGCTCGGCGAGGACGACCAGTGGCACCACCGGCCGTTGTACGACGAGATCATCCGGCGGGCCAATGCCGCCGGACTGGCGGGGGCCAGCGTGTTCCGCGGTGTCGAGGGCTACGGCGCGCACCACCACATCCACACCACCCGGATCCTCAGCCTGAGCGAGGACACCCCCGTCGTGATCATGATCATCGACCGTGAGCCTCTCATCCGTGACTTCGTGGCTGGCCTGCAAGACCTTCGGATCGAGGGAACCATCACCCTGGATCGCGTCGAGGTCGTGAGGCTGACCCCGCCCGACGCCGGATGACGGTTCTGCTCGTAGTGGCCGGGGCTGCGATCGGCGCACCGTTGCGGTATCTGGTGGACCGGTTCGTCCAGCTCCGCCGGGACTCGGCATTCCCCTGGGGCACCTTGACGGTCAATGTCGCCGGCAGCTTCGTCCTCGGCTTGCTGACCAGCACCACGGATCCCAACGTCACGCTGCTCTTCGGCATCGGCTTCTGCGGTGCCTTCACGACCTACAGCACCTTCGGCTACGAGACGGTCCGCCTGGCCGAGGACGGCGCCCGGTTGTACGCCGTACTCAACGTGCTGGTCAGCCTTGGCGCCGGTCTCGCCGCCGCAACGCTGGGCGCCCTGCTGGCCCGTTCCCTGACCTGAACCACGTCGGTCGGCAGCACTTCAGCAGCTGAGAATTTCGCCACGACCTTGTAACAACCTGACCGAAGTTCGAGACAACAAGGTTGAACTGCGCATGAGTTGAGCATAGTTTTCACCGAGCGCCCGTCCGCGCTCACGGTGAGTCAAGGAGGTTGCCATGTCGAGAGGGATGCCTCGCCTACCCGCGCCGCTAATGGATCTGTGGGACTGGCAGTCGCAAGCCGCTTGCCGCGACGTCAACCCGGAGCTGTTCTTTTCCCCCGAATCGGAGCGTGGCGTTCGCAAACGCGCTCGCGAGATGGTGGCCAAGTCGCTCTGCGGAACCTGTCCGGTGCAACCCGAATGCCGCCAGCACGCGCTCTCCGTCGGGGAGCCGTACGGCGTCTGGGGTGGGACCACGGAGTCCGAGCGGGACAACGTCGTACTCGCCGAGCATAGGAAGTCCGCCTGACGGCCGCCGGGAGCTGAGCCGTCGGGGAAAGCTGCGAACGTCCGGCTCAGGACCAGTAGATGTTCAGCGGTCGCCGTCGGCGTCAGTGGGCGAATCGGACGCATTGCCCGCCTCGGTCCCGTCCTGCTCAGCCTTGGCCGGCCGGTCCTTGGTCCGATCGGATTCGTCCTGCGACCGCTCGGGCTGATCCGGCTCTGGCTTGTCCGCCTCTGTCCCGGCAGCCTGTTCCTCGGCTGAGTCCGGCGTCTTCGGATCGCCCGGCTTCGGCGGGCGGATCGTCGTACGGGGGTCGCGGTAGCGCTCCAGCGAGGCCAGGAACTCTGGGTCGTCGTCAGGCGCCACCGGTCTGCCTGCCGGCCGGTACGGCCGGTACGACCGGGTCGCCGCAGGAGCCCGGCTCAGGGGCACGCCGTAGCCCCTAGCCAGCAACAGCCAGACGATCGGCCCGACGATGGGCACGAACACGATGAGCAGGATCCAAACCAGCTTCGGCAGGTACGGGACGTCTTTGTCGCGGGTCTGGATACACGAAAACAGCGCGTAGACGCTGAGCACGAGACTGATCAGGAACGGCAGGAATCGAACCACCTCCCCAACAGTACGGGCCCCGTCAGCTGGCCCGGGTCAGACCGCGTGCCCGCAGCACCGAGTTCTCCAGCGGCCGGAACACCAGCAGCTCGATCCCGACGCCGACGACGAAGATCAGCAACACCCCCGCGAACACCAGCGAGATGTCCGAAAGCGACATCCCGTTCTGCAGATACTGGCCGAGCCCCTCGCCCAACTCGGGTGACGTCGCGATCAGCTCGGCAGCCATCAGGGACCGCCAGGAGAA
>JAWWPC010000299.1:0-2645 GCA_033851055.1 Kribbellaceae bacterium
TCGCCGAGGTCCAGTAACTCAGTCCTCCGTCCTCGGTCTGCAACTGAGGACAAGGAGACAATTCAAGTTGCCGCTTTTGAGTCAGTTTCTGGCCCTTAGCCGACAAGGGTAGTCTATGCGAATGTCCGCTTCGCGCCAGAAGCCGTCGTTGGACTTCATGCAGATATTCGCAGGTTTTGGATCAAATTAGAATAAGTCTCCGTCATCTTCCTGCATGCTCGGGGGCCGCCGGCTCCGGTGAACGGCCGGTAGCTCTGCCTGCCGCGTCGAATTGCGTGGCGCCCCATAACCTCATTGTGCGCTGGCGCCTGATTTCTCGATCAAATCCTTCCACTTGGCTATTTCGGCATCTATGAATTTCGCAAATTCGATTGGCCCCAGATCGAGCGGGACAGCACCAGCAACATGGTTATATTGGACTACGGCAGGCGTTTCCGCCGCTTGCGCAAACGCCGTTGACAGTTTCTCGACAACCTCAGCTGGGGTGCCCTTAGGCGCAAAGATGCCATACCAAGGGCTCAATACCACTCCATTCAGCCCCTGCTCCGAGGCGGTTGGAATATCGTATCCAGGCACACGCTTCGAGCTTGAAACTGCAAGAGCCCTCAGGGTACCTGCTTCGAGGTGCGGCGAGCTGGTCGGCAGATAATCGAACAGGATATCGATTTGGCCACCGAGCAGATCGTTTAGGGCCGGAGCCGAGCCCTTATACGGCACATGGAGCATCTGAATTTCACCTGATTGCTCCAACATCATGCTGATCAAATGTAACGTTGAACCCAGTCCAACTGAACCGTAGGTCACCCTGCCGGGGTAAGCCTTTGCGTATGCAACAAGCTCTTTCAAGCTCTTGTACGGCTTGGTGGATTGGGTAACCAAAACCATTGGTGTTTCAGTCAGCCCATAAATTGGAATGAAGTCTTTTAGCGGGTGGTACGGAAGATCCTTGATCAAATAGAGACTTCCGACCATTGGTCCCACACTTCCATACAACAGTGTGTAACCATCTGGATTGGCTCCCTGCACTGACCGCGCACCGATTGTACCTCCGGCGCCAGTTCTATTTTCGACAATGACCGCGCGACCCAGTTGATTCTTCAGAACTTGAGCAAGCTGCCGCGCGCTGGAGTCCGCCAGACCACCTGCCGCAAACGGCACCACAATAGTAATCGGTCGGTTGGGATACCGCTGCCCGTTTGCGGCAGCAATTCCTATCATCAACGAGGCCAGCGAAAGACATAACCTAACAAACGTCATATCCGGTCTCCTCCGCGCCAACAGCGGTCATCTTAATTTGGGGCCATCCGCCCTTATCTCCTTGTGACTTCCGCCTATCCACCGACAAGGACGTATGGGAATGCTTCCTGGCGACGGACACGCAAACTTCTCTGCAAGGACACCCTGCCTCGGTATCGACAAACATAAAACTCAACCTCAAACATTAGCTTGCGGGGATGGCGGCGGCGGTGGAGTGAGCTCCATCGATAGTGAGCGACCGACACCGTGCGAGGAGTTCAGCAACTGGATCGGGCCGGCGAAGGCCGCAGGCGTTTCGATCATCGAAGCGATGTGTTCGCCAACCTGATGGCTGGTGATCCAGTTAAATTTGCGTTCCCCAGTATTTGCCTTTTCGTCTGTGGTGACCATGGCTGAAATGATCAGTTCCCGAATTTCTATGCGCCGGGCGGTGTTCTCGTGATCCAGATAGCGGAACATCATCCGAAGCGCAGACTGAATCATCGAGTTGTACGCGTAATATGGAAAGAGCTTGTCCGCCATACCACCGCCGATCCCCAGGTACAGGCCCGCATCGGCGATCGCGGGAATGAACGTCTTCGCGGCAACGAAATGTGTAACCAGGTTATCGTGAATAGTGCGCAAGAGAGCGTCTGAGCCCCATTCGAGAAGCGTTTCCGGACGCTGAGGTGAAGAGTTGATACTGGCAAGAACTGCGTCGATTCGATCGACCTTTTGGCGCACTTTTTCCAATACGATGGAGGCGGAGGCTTCGTTTTCCATCGATCCCTCCACGGGATGAAAGCGGTCCGATTTCAAGTTCTGTTCGTGTTGCTTTGAGAGTTGGCGGAAGCCGCGACTAACGGCAACGACTGTATGGTTGGCGCCTATAAGCGCGTCTGTCGCTGCAGCACCGACGTCCCCGCTTGCTCCGATGATCACGATGGTTTTCACTTGCCGTCCTTTTCCAGCCTAAGCAAATTGCGTTCTAGAGATTACCACGCCTCATATCGGAGGGCCGCATCCAGCGTCGCACGGCGCAGCGCAGTCATAGTAGGCCCCGGAACGGCGAAGCAGTCATCCGCTTGCGAATAAATTTTGAATCGCCCCTGATCCGGTTCGGATTCAGCAACTCTTTCTGCGCCTTGATTCCTTCGTTTGCACCAACTGGCTAAATCATCGACGCCCCGCATTTGCAGATTCTTTCTCGACCGAAATGTTTTGATACAGATCCCATCCTGCTGCGTGTTTGAAATGCCTTTTCCAGCTTCAGAATGGCGGTCTGTGCGAGTCGCACGCCTAAAGAAGCGCGTGGGACCCCTGCAGCAACGCGATTTCCTCTGCCGTAAAGCCCCAGCTTTTCATTGTCGATTTAGTCTCGATGCCACTGGCACGTGGCCCGTGCGGAT
>JAWWPC010000181.1:0-19785 GCA_033851055.1 Kribbellaceae bacterium
CGGCCGAAATGCATACAGGTTCGAATCCCCTCCCGGGCACTCACTCGCCGACTACGCCGTCGATGCTTTCGCGGAGCAGGTCCAGATGGCCGAGGTGGCGGGCTGTTTCCTCGATCAGGTGGGCCACGGCGTATCTCAGGTTGAAGGACAGGCCTTCGCTTCGAGCTGGGTCATCGAGTCCTGCGGCCGCGACAACGTCACGGGATCGTGCGCACTCGGCCCCGTAATCGGCCACGATCGCCGCAAGAGTGTCGCCGGGCTCCAAGGGGAAGTTGCCGTGCGGGTTCTCCTCGGTCCACGGCCACTCGAGGTCGGCGCCGGCGAAGTCGATGCTGAACCAGAACCGCTCCACACCGGTCAGGTGCTTGACGACCCCCGCTGGCGTCAGAGCCGACGGGCTGACCGGCCGGCTGAAGGCCTGCTCGTCCGTCAGCCCGGCGACCTTCATCACCACCGTGTCGCGGAGGAAGTCGAGCAACCCGGTCTGCGTCGCCAGCTCATCGCCAGCTTCAGGTGGCCGCACACGGCCGATGAAAGACACGGGAGAACGTTATCGCTGATCGAGAGTGGTGAGAGGGGTGGCAGAGTCCTGAGAGAAACGTTGAATCTTGGCGTCGGCGGAGTCTAATGGATGGGTGACCAACTACCGGAACCCCGTGCTGGCCGCGGCGGTATTGGTGCCGTTGGCAGTTTGTGCTTCGCTGATCCCGTTCCGGCACAGTTTCGACAATGCCAACGGGGCTCTGCTCCTCGTGTTGGTGATCGTTGCGATCGCTTCGTTCGGGATCCGGCCTGCCGGCGTGGTGGCGGCCGTGTCGAGTGCAGTCTGGTTCGACTTCTTCCTGACCACCCCCTATTACCGGTTCGTCATTGCGAACCGGGACGACATCGAGAACACCGTACTGCTGGTCGTGATCGGCGCAGCGGTGACGGAGATCGCGATGTGGGGCCGGCGCCAGCAAGCCCGGGCCAGTCGGCAGAGCGGCTACCTTGCGGGTGTGTTGACAGCATCCCGCAGGATTGCGGCCGGCGGATCGGCTGCCGAGTTGGTCGATCACGTGAGAGCCGAGTTGATCGATGTTCTGGGGATCGACGATTGTCGCTTCGCCCCGACCACCACCGGCCGGGCGAATGCGCCGCTGCTCAATCACGACGGTTCCGTGACGCGGGGAAATCACGTGCTCAAGGTCAAGCGCGACGGACTGCCGACGGACGCCGAGATCGAGCTCCTCGTCCAGCATGCCGGTATCGTCCGGGGCCGCTTCCTGCTGACCGCGGCGGCCCGGATTACCAGACCCGACCTGGAGCAGCGACTAGTCGCCATCGCGCATGCCGACCAGGTCGGCGCCGCCCTGTCTACGAACGGCGCGGGGCCTGTCGCGGCCCATCCGGCGCGTTCCTGAGGGCGGAGCGGCACCAGTCGGCCTGCGGGAAGAACCCCATCCTGGGTGGCCACTGGTCCCGGGCGTCGTACTCGCCCATACGAGTACGACGCCACGCCGCGTCTACAGCCGAAGCACGATCTTGCCTGACACGCGGCCGGTCTCGCTGAGTTCGTGTGCTTTGGCCGCATGCTCCAGTGGGAAGACCTGATCTACGACGACGCGCAGTACGCCGCTTTCGACGAGGCCGGCGAGCTCCTCCAGATCCGCAGCAGACGGCTGGAACTTGAACTCGACGAACCGCAGTCCGCGCTCCTGGGCGAGTCGTCGTACGACGGTGCGATCCGGGCCTGTTCCTCTGACATCGATCAGGATTCCGCCAGCGCTCAGGGTGTCCAGGGATCTGGGCCCGTAGTCGCCGGCGATCGGGTCCAGCACCACGTCGACATCCCGGACTACCGCGGCGAAGTCCGAACTGGTGTAGTCGATCAGCTCGTCCGCGCCCAGCCCTTGCAGGAACTCATGCTTGCCCTGCCGCGCGGTGCCGATCACGTGGGCGCCCCTCGCCTTCGCGATCTGTACGCCGAGGTGCCCGACGCCGCCGGCGGCTGCGTGGATGAGAACCCGCTGACCGGGTTCGAGCCCGGCGACGTGGACCAATGGTTGCCAAGCGGTGAGAGCCGTCGTCGGTAGGGCAGCGGCGTGGATGTGGTCGAGATTGCGCGGCTTGAGAGCCAGAGCAGTTGCAGGCGTGACCACGTAATCGGCGTAGGTCCCATGCGGTGGGAAGGAGACGCCGTACACCTCCTGGCCGGGCTCGAACTGGGTCACCTGCTCGCCGACCGCTTCCACCGTGCCCGATAGATCGAGGCCGAGCGTGAAGGGTGGTTCGCCGAACCGGCGGACGACACCGGACCGCACCTTCCAGTCTCCCGGATTGACTCCGGCGGCCTGAACGCGCACCAGGACCTCGCCAGGCCCAGGGGTCGGACGCTCGGTCCGAACCAGTTCCAGCACCTCCGGACCGCCGTAGGTCTGCTGGCTGATCGCACGCATCGTCGGCGTACTCATCAGGTTTCTCCTCCTCCAAATGGGTCAGCTGCCCATTCTCGGAGGCCAGGTATCTGTTGTGAAGAAGGCACTTGTTTGGTATCTAGGTACCTTATGGATACCGACGAGGCGCGGATCTTTGCCGATTGGGTTGCCACCACCGGGCGCGATTGCCCGTCCCGGACCGTCGTCGAGGTGCTCGCCAACAAGTGGGCGCTGTATGTCCTGGGCGCTCTGCGGCGGTACGACCGGCCGCTGCGATTCAACGAACTGCGGCGGCACCTCGACGGGATCACCCAGAAGATGCTGACCCAGACCCTGCGGGCGCTTGAGCGCGACGGTCTGGTGACTCGGGCCGTCTATCCCACGGTCCCGCCGCGGGTGGAGTACGGGCTCACCCCGCTCGGCGTCGAGGCCGGCCGCCTGACCGCCGCCATCGCCGACTGGTCCGTGGCGCACGTCAAGGAGATCTTCGCCGCCCGCGACGCCTATGACGTACAAGCAACCGTCGACCCGGAACCCCTGGTCACCACGCCTCGAAGGGCTTCCTGACCGCGGCCGGGGACGCCGGGAAGACTCTACGGTTCTTCAGGCGATGTTAAGGGTTAGCCAGTACTATCGCTGGTACGGCCCACAGCGGGTCGACAGTGGGTCATCATCAGGAGGATGACATGCAGAGCAGTAACCCGGTCCTGAACCGGTCGAGTGCGTTCGCGCCTGGCCACGGCCAGGCTTATCCCGGTGCCGCTCCGTACGGACAGCCCGGGTACGGCGGACCCGGTATGCCTCCGCAGCAGTACCAGGGCGCCCCGGCCGCCAGCCGTCCGATGACGTTGGACGACGTCATCGTGAAGACGGCGACAACGCTGGGCGTCGTGGTGCTCTTCGCCGCGCTTGCCTGGTGGATGGTCCCCGCCAGCATCGTCACCCCGGTCTTCCTGGCCGGTCTGCTGGTCGCCTTCGCGCTGGGCATGGTGTTGTCGTTCTCGCGGCGGATCAACCCGGCGCTGGTGATGGCATATGCCGCGGCCGAGGGTGTTTTCCTCGGGATCGGCAGCAAGTTCATCGCAAACTACGTGGGCAGCAGCAGTGTCGTCGTCCAGGCCGTACTGGCGACGATGGTGACGGCCGCGCTGACGCTCGCGACGTACAAGTACTTCAACGTCAAGGTGACGCCGCGGTTCACCCGGATGGTCATGGTTGCCACCATGGGCTTCCTCGGTGTGCTCGTGATCAACCTGGTGCTGAGCCTGTTCGGCATCGGCACCGGCATCTCCGGGATGGGCCCGATGGGGCTGCTGTTCGCCGCGATCGGTGCCGGTCTGGCCGTCTTCAACCTGATCCTCGACTTCGACATGATCGAGCGGGGTGTGGCTCAGGGCGCGCCGCAGAACGAAGCGTGGCGGGCGGCCTTCGGCCTGACCGTGACGCTGGTCTGGCTGTACTGGAACCTGCTCCGGATCCTCGCGATCCTGCGCGGTAACTAGCCCGGTAATTAGACCTGGACAAAGGAAAGCCTGCCCCTCCACCTGAAGGGGCAGGCTTTCCTGTTGAAGTCTCCTGTTCGGCTCGTCAGCCCATACGCCGGTGCGCCTTGAGCAGGTCCCACTCGTGAACAATGGCCGTGGCGTGCCCGTGGGCGAGAGCGTACTCGCCGCTCAGCCATCGAACCCTGTCATCGAAGCGCAGGAACGACGGTCCGTCGTTCATCAGCCTGAACCACTCGGTCATCTCGCGTCCGGTGATCGTTGGCACCTTCTCCACCAGCCGCTGGTGCGTCTCCTCAGAGTGGTTCATGCCCATTGTCGCCTCCCGTCGTCGGGGATATCTGCGTAGTTATCGACTGTGCACCTTTGGCAAGGTGACGGGCAAGACCTTCCGCGTTAAAATCCTTGCTCAGCGGACGCTCGATCAGCCTGCAGGCATGGGTTCGGCGACCGTGCCGGTCTCGGGCAGGTTCTCGGCGACCTTGTCCACATCGGGCTTCGGATGCCTGCGCCGGTGCCGGAGCTGGGCCCACCGGCCGCGGGGGCCGCGCTCGTTCCCGGCGACGCGAGTTGCAGCGACCTCGGTGCCGGCCGTGCGGGTGGCCCGGACCGCAGCCTCGGCGATCGGCAGCACTGCCTCACCACGGAACGGCTCCGGGTGGATGAAGGACTCCGGGCCAACACCGACAGCGGCGGCGACCGAGGGCAGCAGGGCAGCGGCCGCAGCTGCGTAGCCAGTCACCGACGGATGGAAGTTGTCCGGCCCCCACATCGAGGGGTCGGTCCGGAACGCCTCGCTCAGCAACGATCCCATCGAAACCGTGCGACCGCCGGCCTCGACCACGGCGATCGTCTGGGCAGCTGCCAGCCGGCGGCTCCAGGAGCGGGCGACCTGGCGCAGCGGCGGCATGATCGGCCGTACGACGCCCAGATCCGGGCAGGTGCCGACCACAACCTCGCAATGGGCGGCGCTCAGCCGGCTGACGGCGGCGTCGAGCAGCCGGACGGACTGCGACGGCGGCACCTGCGCCTTCACATCGTTGACACCGATCAGGATCGCCGCGACATGTGGTCCGGCGAGCAGTGCGGTGTCGATCTGAGGAGTCAGGTCGATGGACTTCGCCCCCACCTTCGACACGTCGACCAGCCGGACCGGCCGCTTCGCCAGCTCGGCGAGACCGCAGGCGAGCAGTACGCCGGGGGTCTCGTCGGGTGAGGAAGTGCCATATCCGGCTGCACTGGAGTCTCCGATCATCGCAAGCGTGATCGGATGTCCTGGGTACCGACCGTACAGGCCGTCGCCACGGGCAGGATGCGCTCTCATCGGGCCGATGACACGCCGTGCATAGCGCGCCTCTGCGGTCAGCACGCCGTACAGCGTCGCGCCGATGAGTCCGAGTCCCCCACCACCGAAGGCTGCGGCCTGGGCCAGTTTCTTGGCAGCCCCGGCTTTGCTCATGAGATCAAGGATTACACGTCGCGAGTGCAAGGCAAGTGGAGTAGGGCTGCGACGCGCTTGTCCCATACAGTGAAATACGTGCGCTACGTGAACTCACTCCTGGACCTGGTCGGCAACACCCCGCTGGTGCGGCTCTCGAAGACCACCGACGGCGCCAAGCCGTTGGTTCTCGCGAAGGTCGAGTATTTCAACCCCGGCGGGTCGGTGAAGGACCGGATCGCGGTCCGGATGATCGAGGCCGCGGAGGCTTCCGGCGAGCTGAAGCCTGGCGGCACGATCGTCGAGCCCACCTCCGGCAACACCGGCGTCGGGCTCGCGATGGTCGCCCAGTCGAAGGGCTACAAGTGCGTCTTCGTCTGCCCTGACAAGGTCAGTGAGGACAAGCGGAACGTGCTCAAGGCATACGGCGCCGAGGTGGTCGTCTGCCCGACGGCGGTCGCGCCGGAGCATCCAGACTCCTACTACAACGTCTCCGATCGGCTGGTCCGGGAGATCTCGGGCGCCTGGAAGCCGAACCAGTACGCCAACGAGAACAACCCGCGCTCGCACTACGAGACCACGGGTCCGGAGCTCTGGGAGCAGACCGAAGGCAAGATCACTCACTTCGTCGCGGGCGTCGGCACCGGCGGCACGATCAGTGGCACTGGGCGCTACCTCAAAGAGGTCTCGGGCGGCCGGGTGCAGATCATCGGCGCGGATCCGGAGGGGTCGGTCTACTCCGGCGGCAGCGGCCGGCCGTACCTGGTCGAGGGTGTCGGCGAGGACTTCTGGCCGGAGACCTACGACAAGACCATTTGCGACCGGATCATCGAGGTGTCGGACGCGGACTCGTTCGCGGTCACCCGCAGGCTGGCCCGTGAGGAGGCGATGCTGGTCGGCGGTTCGGCCGGAATGGCGGCTGCGGCGGCGATACGGCTGGCCCAGGAGCTCGATGATCCCGATGCGGTGATCGTCGTGCTGCTACCGGACGGCGGCCGGGGTTACCTGACGAAGGTCTTCAACGACGACTGGTTGGCGCAGTACGGCTTCCTGGCGCACCCGCGGCAGGGGACGACGCTGGGCGAGGTGCTGGCGGGCAAAGGCGGCAGCATGCCGCCGCTCGTGCACACGCATCCGCACGAGACGATTGCCGAGGCGATCGAGATCCTCCGCGAGTACGGCGTCTCGCAGATGCCGGTGGTCCGGGCAGAACCGCCGGTGATGGCGGCAGAGGTCAGCGGGGCGGTCTCAGAGCGGACCCTGATGGATGCGCTGTACTCGGGCAAGGCGCGGCTCGCCGACATGGTCGAGCAGCACATGGATCCGGCCCTGCCGTCGCTCGGCGCGGGTGAGCCGGTGACCAAGGCGGTCGAGCTGCTCGAGGATCGGGACGCCCTGATGGTGCTGGACGACGGCAAGCCGGTCGGTGTGCTGACCCGGCAGGACCTGCTCGGCCACTTGTCCATCAGCTGACTCAGGATCAGCGGTCGACCAGGGTAGGGATGACGGCGATCAGCACCGTGACGACGACGCCGATCAGGATGGCTGCTGTGCTGAGAATCTCGATAATCTCCATGGCATCAAGATTCGTCCGATCACGGCCTGAATACGTCGGTCGCAAGGCCCGTCTTGCCGTCCTCCTGGGGTACTACCGGATGCCCCCGCAGTACTACTCCAGTCGTCCGGGACAACCCTGACCGTTGACCTTTCGGAGGAGCGCGGTCAGCGGACCAGGACGTAGTCAGCCGGGTCCAGGCGGCGGGTGCGGCGCCAGTAGCCGACGGTGAAGTCGGGCCAGATGGTCGAGTTGCGGCCCTGGTCGTCCAGGTACCAGCTGTTGCAGCCGGACTGCCAGACGGTGTCGCTCAGCTTGTCCTGGACCGCTTCCACCGACCGCTCCTGCACCTCCTCGCGCACCTCGACGTACGCCGCGTTGCGGGCGCGGAGCAGGTCGAGCGCCTGCATCACGTAGCGGACCTGTGCCTCGATCATGAACACCATCGACGAGTGCCCGAGACCGGTATTCGGCCCTACCAGCAGGAAAAGGTTGGGGTAGCCGGCGACGGTGATGCCGAGGTGGGCGCCGATGCCGTCCCGCTTCCAGCTCTCGGCCAGGTCGGTGCCGGCACGGCCGAGGATGCGCATCCGGGTCAGGTTGCCGGAGACCTCGAAGCCGGTGCCGAGCACGATCGTGTCGCAGCCGTATTCGATCCCGTCGACCGTGGTCACTCCGGTCGGCGTGACCCGGGTGATCGGTGTCGTGACGACCTCGACGTTCTCGCGGGTCAGTGACGGGTAGTAGTCGTTCGAAATGAGGATCCGCTTGCAGCCGATCTGGTAGTCCGGCGTGAGCTTCGCCCGCAGGTCCGGATCGCTGATCTGCTTGCGCAGGTGCCGTTTGGCCTGCAGTTCGAGGCCCTTCATCAGTTTCGCGTTACCCGCGAACCCGGCGCCGCGTGCCTCGAGGCCCCAGAAGATCACGTTGCGGATGGCTCGCTGGCCCGGGGGGAACCGCTCGTGCAGGCCGCGCTCGCGCGGACCGATCGCCCGGTCGGGCTTGGGCGTGATCCACGGAGCCGTGCGCTGGAACAGATCCAGGTGCGCGACCTGTTCGGCAATCCGCGGCACGAACTGGATCGCGCTGGCGCCAGTTCCGATCACCGCGACCCGCCGTCCGGTGAGGTCGTGCTCGTGGTTCCACCTGGACGAGTGGAACGCCGTACCGGCGAAGGTGTTCAGGCCTGGGATATCCGGCAGTTTGGCCTGGTGCAGGTTGCCGACGCCGGTCACCAGGGCGCGTGCGCTGACGGTCTCGCTGCCGTTCACCGTGACGGTCCACCGCCCGGATGACTCGTCGAAGGCGGCCTCGGTCACCTCCGCGCCGTACTGGATGTGGTCGGCGATGCCGTACTTCTCGACGCAATGCTTCAGGTAGGCGAGGATCTCGTCCCAGGGCGCGAACATCCGGGTCCAATGCGGGTTCTGCTCGAACGAGAACGAGTACAGATACGACGGTATGTCGCAGGCGCAGCCGGGGTAGGTGTTGTCCCGCCAGGTGCCGCCGAGGTCGTCGGCCTTCTCATAGATGACGAAGTCCTCGATCCCGGCCTGCCGGAGCTTGATGCCCATGCAGAGACCGGCGAACCCGGACCCGATGATCGCGACCTCGGTCTGTGTCATAGCAGCGAAGGTTACCCGCGAGTCACCTCTCTGTCAGTGCCTAAGAGGTAGCTCAGCGGCTCGATCTGCTGCGCCGGGTTCGGCCGGGACAACTACGACCGGCTGGCCCAGCTCAAGGCGGAGTACGACCCGGGCAACGTGTTCCACCTGAACCAGAACGTCGTATTGGCCTGAGGTGGTACCTCTGGAGCCATGACGCGAGGCGGTGAGGATGATGACCCAGCCGCGAGGCGGTGGTTCCTCAGCCCGGAGGAGCGGGGCAATCCCGGGACCGACATTGACCGGGTCGGCGATGTGGACGGGTCGTGGGTCGAGGGCAACCTGGTTCGGCCACTTATTCACGGCGCGAGCTACTTCCATCGACTGTACGAAGAGCTGTGTGCGCTGTGGGCCGGTGACCGCGTCTACTTCACCGACTGGCGTGGGGATGCCGACGAGCAACTGCTGCCCGATGGTCCGACGGTCGGGGCTGTGCTTTGTGGGCTGGCCCGTTCAGGGATCGAGATCCGCGGGTTGCTGTGGCGCTCGCACTCGGACCACCTGCAGTTCAACGCGCAGGAGAACCAGCGGCTCGGCGCGGAGCTCAACGAGGCTGGTGCCGAGGTCCTGCTCGACCAGCGGGTACGACGGATGGGCTCGCACCACCAGAAGCTATTCGTCGTACGGCATCGGGGTGAACCTGAGCGGGATGTCGCGTTCGTCGGCGGCATCGACCTGTCGCACCAGCGCCGCGACGACGCGGAGCACCTCGGGGACCCCCAGCAGGCTCGGATGGATTCCAGGTACGGCGACCGCACGCCGTGGCACGATGCCGCGCTGGAGTTGCGCGGGCCGGTCGTCGGCGACTTGCTCCGGACCTTTGTCGAGCGATGGGATGACCGCCACCCGCTCGATCGGCGGACGCCGTACCGGATGGTCGTCCAGCGGCTCGCCCGGATGCCGCGTCATCCGGAGTCGCTGCCCGAGTCGTTCCCCGATCCGCCGCCGGCCGGTCCGCACGCCGTACAGGTGTTGCGCACCTATGGCCACAAGCACCCTGGGTTTCCGTTCGCGCCCGACGGGGAGCGGAGCATCGCTCGTGCGTATGGCAAGGCCTTCGGTCAGGCGCGCAGGCTCATCTATGTGGAGGACCAGTACTTGTGGTCCGAGCTGATCGTGCGGGAGATCTGCGCGGCGCTCGAGCGTTCGTCCGAGTTGCGGGCGATCATCGTCGTTCCGCGGTATCCGGATGCCGATGGCGCGGTGAGCGGGCCACCGGCGCGGTTCGCCCAACTACAGGCCATCCGGATGCTGCAAAGGACAGCGCCCGAGCGAGTGGGGATCTACAACCTGGAAAACTCTGCAGGGGTGCCTATCTACGTCCACGCGAAGGTCTGCGTGGTCGACGACCTGTGGTTCACCTGCGGCTCGGACAACTTCAACCGCCGGTCCTGGACCAACGACAGCGAACTCACCTGCGGCGTCGTGGACTCGACTCCGGACGAGCGGGAGCCGCGAGACCTTTCGGCGTACGGCCATGGCGCGCGCCGCCTTGCTCGCGACTTGAGGCTGGAGCTGTGGTCCGAGCATCTGGGCCTGCCAGCCGATGATCCGGCGCTACTTGATCCCGCCGAGGCCTTTGCGCGGTGGCGGCGTACCGCGGCAGCTCTGGACGCCTGGTACGCCGGCGGCAAGAAGGGCGAGCGTCCGCCCGGGCAGATTCGCCGCCACGAGCCGCAGCGGGTGAGCCGGCTGCAGGCGCTCTGGGCAGAACCCATCTATCGACTCATCTACGACCCAGACGGCCGGCCCCGCAGAATGCGCCACCAACGCGAGTTCTGACCATCAGAGATCTGCCGTCGACGCAGCCATCTCAAGGGAGTGGAGCGAGACGGCACATTCAGGTCGATGGTGTCGGGCGAGCTCCACCTGCCGCGGCATGGCACGCCGTACAGATCGCGGTCGACACCCAGCACCCGTTGACAGCGGCGATTCAAGGCGTATCGTCACGATTAGACCGATCGGTCTAATGTCGCGGAGGCTTAATCAAGGGGGAAGCAACATGCGGGTGACGATCAACGACGTAGATGTGAGGATGCAGATTCCTGGAGCCGTGATCCGGCAGCGAACGGACTTCGGCGATGCGAGCGGCCTGGGCCCGATCAGTGGCGAGTACTTCACGCTGTCCGAGGGTGTCGACACCACGCCGCTGTTCCAGGGACTCGAAGGCGATCTTTGCCAGTGTCCGCACTGGGGCTTCGTCCTGCATGGGCGGCTGACGACGACCAACTCGAGCGGTGACCAGGAGACGGTCACCGCGAACGACCTGTTCTACTGGCCGCCCGGGCACAACGTCCGAGTCGACGCCGATGCGGAGATCGTCATGTTCAGTCCCCAGCACCAACACAGTCCGGTGATAGACCACATGATCGCCAAGGTCAGTAGCTAACCGCAGGGAAGCCGGCGTCCTCCGATGACCCATCCGACCAAGCAGCGCCTGCTGGAGGCGGGGATGGCCATGCTTCTCAAGCAGGGCTACAACGATCTCGGTATCCAGTCGTTGTTGTCGGCCACCGGAACCCCCAAGGGGTCCTTCTACCATCACTTCCGGGACAAGGAAGACTTCGCCCTCGAGGTGATCGGGCAGTACATGGCCGGCGTGCACGATGGGCTCGACGTCTGCCTGGCCGACGACAGTCTGGCCCCCCTCGACCGCGTCCGCCGCTTCTTCGAAATGACCCAACGGAGCTATCACGAGGAAGGCTACCTGGGATGCCTACTGGGCGGTCTTGGGCAAGAGCTTGCCGGTGTGAGCGAGGTGTTCCGGCGCAAGATCGACGACTGCCTGTCGGAGATATCCCAGCGGATCGCGGCGTGTTTGACACTGGCCAGTGAACGCGGCGAACTTCGGGCCGGGACTGACTCACTCCGGATGGCCAGCCTGCTGGTGAACTGCTGGGAGGGAGCTGCCTTGAGGAGCCGCCTGCGAGGAAACGCCGAGCCGCTGACCGAGATGCTCGACTTCTACTTCGAGTCGGCGGCCGTTCGCCGCAAATGAGTCGACAAGCGACGTAGCCGAACGGTGGGATGGGGTTTTGGCCGACGATCCTCGTTCTTCGGAAGGTGCCCGTGTGCGCTGGCAAGATGCATGACGACGAAGCGGACATCGACGACGCTCTCGTGCGGCGGTTGCTGACCACGCAGTTTCCGCAGTGGGCTGCCCTGCCCATCAAGCGGGTCGCGTCGGATGGAACTGTCAACGCCATGTATCGGCTGGGCGAGGACATGGCGGTCCGACTCCCACTGGTCGAGTCGGGCGCCAAGGATGTGGCGGGGGAGCGCCAGCTGCTGACCCGGCTCGCTCCGCTGCTTCCAGTCGCCATCCCCGTTCCGCTTGGAGAGGGGATGCCTACTGAGGACTATCCCTGGCCTTGGTCCGTCTACCGGTGGCTCGCTGGCGAGAATCCGGTCGTCGGCGGTATGACCGACCCCGACGGCTTCGCCATGGATCTGGCGGACTTCGTCACTGCGTTGCGCGGCATCGATCCCACGGACGGACCGCCCGCTTACCGAGGTGGGCCGCTGGCGGATCAAGACGCCGGTACGCGCAGTGCGATCGAGGCCCTGGACGGAATGATCGATACGGAGGCGGCCACCGCGGCCTGGGACGAATGCCTGTCGCAGGCTCGGTCCTGGGCGGGACCGCCCGTCTGGGTGCATGGGGATTTGATGCCCGGGAATCTGTTGACCGTTGCTGGCCGGCTGAACGCTGTCATCGATTTCGGGACTGTGGGAGTGGGCGATCCTGCCTGCGACTTGATCGCCGCGTGGAACCTGCTTCCTGTCGAGGCCAGGAAAATTTACCGGGACGCCCTGCAGGTCGATGACGCTGCCTGGGCGCGCGGTCGCGGCCGGGCCCTGTCGATGGCGCTCATCCAACTGCCCTACTACAAAGACACGAACCCTGGGATGGCGGCCAATGCGCGCCACGTGATCAAGGAAGTCCTCGCCGACCACGCACGCAGTAGCTGAACTGTTAGCTGAGGGCCTCGCGCTGGGTTGGGGTGAGGCGGTCGGGCCTGGCCCTGATGGTGTAGGTACCGGGCTCGGTACGACGGAGGGCGACTGGATCGGTGATGTCCGGGTGTTGTTCGGCGTCATGTAGAGCGTTGGTGACGCGATCGGGGGGCCAGTCCAGCGCCGTGGCCAGTTGGTCCGGCGTGCGTGGCATGCCGGCGTGCACGAGTGCGGCGAGCACGGTCAGCGTGTCATCGAAGACGGCAGCGGTGGGGCCGCCAATCATGTCGTCGCCGAGTTGTGTGAAGAACTTGCCCATCTGGTCCAGCCGGGTTCCGGCGGGCGTGGCGGTATCGAGGACCTTGGCGCCCTGTTGAGCGGTCTCCGCCAACATCGCGTTCGTTCGAGCGCTCGTCATCCAGGTCCGGAGCCAGGTGTCGTCGTCGATGATGTAGCGCTCGCGGCGTCGCCGGGGATCACGTTCGCGCCGGACCAACTCCAGCTTTTCGAGGTAGCCGATCGCTTTGGAGACCGACGCGGGGCTGACCCGCAGTTGGTGGGTCAGTTCGGCGGCGGTTAGGGCGCCGATGTCAGTCGTGACCAGGCACGCGAGCACTCGGGCCGCCATCCGGGGGAGCCCAGTCTGGACCATCAGCGCAGCGAAATCCTCGGCAAAGCCCCGAACCGCCTCAGGGTCACGCCCATAGGTGTCGACAGCAACTGGTAGCTCCGGAGACGAGGCCAGATTGCGCCGGCGGGCACGCCATCCGGTGGCCTGGTGGGCGTGGTCCGCCCGATAGCCGTCGGGCCCGCCGTTTCGGGCCACCTCCCGGCTGATGGTTGACGTAGGCCTGCCGAGCCGCCGGGCGATCTCGGCGTACCCGAGTGCTTCGGTCAGCCCTGCGGCGATGTGCTGGCGGTCCTCGTTGGTCAGCCTGGCTCCCGGCATCCGCGCTCGCCTTCTACTTGGTCGATGATCCCGCCCAGTGTGCGTTCACCAGCAGTGCATTGCAACGACCGACTAACGGGATGTTGCATTCAGCCACAATGTCATTGCAATGACTAGCCATAGACGATCGATTTTAAGCGGGAGCCATCGTCGTTTGGTGTTGACGCATTATGAAAATGCAACGTAGCTTTCACGATTGCTGAACGAGAGGAGATGAGATGGTGACGAGCGATGTCGTGCTTGATGTCGACGGCCTGCGGATGCGTTACGGCGCGAACGACGTCCTGCACGATGTGACATTCCAAGCGCGCCATGGCGAAGTGCTGGTCTTGCTGGGGCCGAACGGAGCAGGCAAGACCACCACGATCGAGATCCTGGAAGGTTTTCGGATGCGGTCCGCCGGCCGGGTCGAGGTGCTCGGCGCGGATCCGGCGTACGGCGACGAGCAGTGGCGGGCGCGACTGGGGGTTGTCCTGCAGTCCTGGCGCGACCACGGCAAATGGCGGGTGCATGAACTGCTCGCGCAACTCGGTTCGTACTACGCCTGCTACTCGACCGAGCTGATCAAAAGGCCTTGGGACGCGGATGAACTCGTCGCCGCGGTCGGTCTGACCGAGCACGGGAACAAGAAGATCAGGATGCTGTCCGGTGGGCAGCGGCGCAGGCTGG
Organism: Kribbellaceae bacterium; assembly: GCA_033851055.1. GTDB lineage: Bacteria > Actinomycetota > Actinomycetes > Propionibacteriales > Kribbellaceae > Kribbella. The sequence goes on from JAWWPC010000181.1 coordinate 14,152, forward strand.
ATGTTGCCATCGGCATCGTCGGCCGCCCAGAACTGCTGTTTCTCGACGAGCCCACCGCTGGGTTCGACCCGGAGGCCCGCCGCGAGTTCCACGACCTCGTACGCCGGCTCGCCGATGAACACGAGACCACGATCCTGCTCACCACCCACGATCTGGACGAGGCCGAGAAGCTCGCCGACCGCATCCTGATCCTCAACGGCGGCCGGATCGTCGCGGACGGCACACCTGAGGAACTTGCTCAGCGGATAGCGGGTGTGGACGAGGTGCGCTGGACGCACGAAGGAGAGCATTTCGTGCACTCGACGAATGAGTCGACCAGGTTCGCGTTCGACTTGTTCAAGCAGTACGGCGAAGCGATCGCCGATCTCGAAGTCCGCAGGTCTTCACTGGAGGACACCTACCTGGCCCTGGTAAAGCAGGCCGAATCCCCAGCAGTACCAGAAGAGGTGGCCCGATGAACCCGACTGCAACAGCGCTGCGTGCCGGGTGGTCCCGCGGCCTGATCGAGCTGCGGCAATCGTTCACCAACGGCGCGGATCTGTGGGGCCACTTCTTCTGGCCGGTGTTGATGGTGATCGCCACGTTCTTCCTGCGCGACGTTTCCTTCGGTAGCAGCGGATTCTCGCTCGGCACCCTGGTCCTGCCAAGCATCCTCGGCATGAACGTCGCGCTCGGCATGATCAGCATGAGCCAGCAACTCACCGCCGAACGAGAAGACGGGACTCTGTTGCGTGCGAAGGCGATCCCGAACGGAATGCTGGGATACCTGGTCAGCAAGATCGTCTCGGTGTCCGGCGGCCTGGTCGCTGACCTGGCGATCTTTCTGATCCCCGCCATGTTCATCGTTCCCGGCCTCGCCATCAGCAGCCTGAATTCCTGGCTGACCGTGATCTGGGTGCTGGTATTGGGGATGGTGGCGGCCCTGCCGATCGGCGCAGTGCTGGGATCGGTGTTCACCAGCGCGCGCAGTCAGGGTTTGATCACGCTGCCGATGCTCGGCATGATCGCGATCTCGGGGATCTTCTACCCGATCGCGTCGCAGCCGGATTGGCTGCAATCGATCGCTCAGCTCTTCCCGATCTACTGGCTTGGCCTTGGCATGCGGTCAGCGCTGCTGCCGGGTAGCGCGGTCAGCGTCGAGGTCGGCGAGTCCTGGCGGCACCTGGAAACCATTGGAGTACTTGGAGTTTGGGCCGTGCTCGGCCTGGTCCTGGCGCCGATAGTGCTACGCCGGATGGCGCGCCGGGAGTCGGGTTCGAGCGTGGCCAAGCGCCGCGAGAAGGCCCTGCAGCGGGTCGGCTGAGCGGCGTACGGGCTAGTCTCAGGCAACATGAGGGCACCAGAGCCACGGGTCTGGGACCTGGCCATCGTCGGTGCCGGCCCGGCGGGAACAGCGGCTGCGCTGGGTGCGCTTCGGACGCGGCCGGACTTGACCGTTGTTCTCATCGACCAATCTGCCTTCCCCCGCGACAAGGCGTGTGGTGATGGCATCGCGCCGCATGTCCTTGACCTGCTGAGCGAGGTAGGTGTCACAGGTCTGCTGGACGACTGGGTTCCGGTGAGCGAGCTGCGGCTGGAATATGGGGAGACCAAAGTCGCCCGCACAGTACGCCGGCCCGCCTGGGTCGTGCCGCGCTCGGTCTTCGACGACCGCCTCGTCAGCAGGGCACTGGACGCCGGTGCTCAACTGGTCCGGCACCGGGTCCGCCACCTCGCCGTCGGTCCCGAGTCGGTCTGCCTCGACGGGACCATCACAGCAAAGGTCGTGGTGGGGGCTGATGGAGCCCATTCGCGAGTGCGTGCGGCCACTGGCCTTGGTGATTCTCCGACAGCTCTCGCGTTGCGTGGCTACGCCCCGACGCAGCCCAGCCGCCGAGGTGCCCAGGTCATCGTCTTCGGCAAGAGCCGGCAACCGTCGTACGCCTGGTCCTTCGACCGTGGCGACGGACTCGCAAATGTCGGCTACGGAGAGGTTCTCTCCGACCGGAGTCAGCGCCCGTCACGGTCACTTCTGCTCGCGCAGCTCGAGGAGCTCCTGCCAGGAGCCACCGCCGGTGCGACCGACTGGCGAGGGCACCACCTACCGCTGTCGACCTGGCGATGGCGGCACCCGGATGGGCGGGTGCTCCTTGCGGGTGACGCCGCCGGCCTGATCAATCCGTTGACCGGAGAGGGCATCTACTACGCCGTTGCAACGGGCCTGATCGCGGGCCGAACAGTTGCAGCGGCCACCGACGGGCGCCATCTGGGACGGACCTACCGCCGAGCCGTCCGTTCGTACCTGGCTGGCCATCTCAGGCACACCGCAGTAACCGCGAGACTCGTTGGCACAAGCCGAATTCTTGATGCCGGCATGTTGGCGGCGGCCAGCGACCAACAAGTATTCGACGACTTGGTGGAGATGGGACTCGGCCGCGGCAGGATTACCTCGGCGGTCGTGCGGGGGCTACTTACGAGGAGGTTGTGGTGAACAGCGCCCGTAGCCACGGGGCATCGCGCGCGACTTGACCGCCCGTAGCGTGTCCCAGAGAAGCACCTGCTCCCTGCATCACATCACGACTGTGATGCTAAGGGAGCGAGACCTTCCAGACGAGGCGGCAGTGGCGTAATTCGACTGAGCCGCCCTGGTGATCGATTAGCGACTGGAGCCGAAGGAAATCAGGCCCTTGTGCCGACCGGTCGCCTGTAAGCCGCGCGTGCAGCTCGTCGGCTGAGTCGACGACTTCCGGGACATCCAGCCACCATGTGCTGTGGAGGCGAGCAGGAGTCTCCGTCAGCGCTGAGGTCACCCACTGCAGAACCTGCTCATGGTTGAAGATCTCGTCTTTCTGGATACGCAGACGGTCCGGCAATTCGTCGTTCCAGCTCGGCACCGCACCTGCTCTGCCGGTCGGGTGAATCCCGAGCGCGAAAGCGCCTGGTCGGCTGACGCTGAATGCCCAGTGAAGCCACTTGGAAAGAGTGGGGCCGCGTCGGCTGACGAAGAGGTCAACTGAGGAACGCCCAGAGACAGCGCGCAGAGGCGGTGAACTGGTCTCGGCATTCAGCGGTGTCTCGATGAAGTCGACGTTGGATACCTGTCGCTCGGAGGCTAGGTTCCGTGCAAGTGAGATGGCGACTGGATCCCGGTCGACGCCGATGACGTGAGCCGCTGAAGCTGCCAGCCGCATGGTGTAGTCGCCGTGACCGCATCCGACGTCCGCAACCGTCATGTCCGCTGACAGATGACCCCGCACGAGCTGGTCGAAGAAGATCTCACCATTGGCGGCAGCGACTCGGGACTGCCATCGATGACTAAAACCTTGCTCGGCAATCCGGTCATCCGACACCCAGCCAGTCAGATCGCCGGGATACCCCTCAAGGAAGCTCACTGATCCACTCTATGGATCGAGAGCTTCGTCGACTCCGACCAGCTCGGAACATGTGAAAAGGTGGTGATCTTGGGGCCATCGCCGCGATGACGACTCGTACTGCCGAGTGGCGACCGCCAGGGCGCTTGCTGTGTACGCGTGACGGCCCGGCCAAGGTGGCGTTTGTTCAGGTCTGCCGGCAGCTGGAAAGGAACTGGCACGTTGGAAAGCACGCACGATTGGTCTGTCGCTGTCGACGCCGACCACCTCGAAGAGATTTGGAACGCCGATGGCCGGTACTCCGAGGGCGGGATCACGCATCTGGTACTCGAGGTGCTCGCGTACCCGTTGGATGAAGCCGCATCCGGTACGACGGATCGGGTGCGGGTGACGCTGCACGCGGACGGCTCGATCTCCGTCGAGGACAACGGACGCGGTACCGCCACGCGGTACGACGACGCGGGCAACCCCAAGGTCAAGCCCATCATGGCGACACGGGATCTCCGCTTCTTCGGGGTCGCCGACGTGCCGGTACTTCCCGATGGGCGCGTTCGTTCGGGAATCTCGGTCGTCGCCGCCATGAGCGAGTGGCTGACCCACACCAACAGGCGCGCCGGCGGCCGCGGCTGGGCCCAGCGGTACGAGCGTGGGCTCCCAAAGGGTCCCCGCATCGAGATAGCGAGTGGAAACACGACAGGCACAACCGTGCATTTCCGTCCAGACAGGACCGTGTTCGGGGCCGAGAGGCCATCAGTCGAATCCCTCCGCGCTCAGTGCTCCGGCTTCACCACAACCGCCACCGTCGAGATCCACGAAGTCACCGGGATCTGAACGGCCGAGAAGGGCGCCTACGCTCGCAGGTGTCCACACCCGGTGGTACCTAGCGCCCGTACGGCGTGGGGCTCGACCTTAGAGGGGAAGCATGAGCGAACGGGACGACCTCTTGGTCCAGCAACTAGAGAACCCCGGCAGTACTCGCTTCGTGTGACGCAGGTCTATCGCCGCGAGGGCGGGAGTGGAAGATCGCGCACAGCCACGCGGACACCCTGACGCACCCAGAATGAGAACGGGCGGTAGCCCCGTCTCAGGGAGAGTTAGGTCTCAACTCGTTCGTCTTTGCCTCGGGCGTCAGCTCATGGGAAGTGGTGATGACCAATGCCGCCCATGACCGTCGGTGGGTGTGTCAAAAGGGGCGGGAGCTGAGGACGCAAAACTCGTTGCCCTCGGGGTCTGCGAGTACCGTCCACGAAACGTCGTCGCCTTGGCCGACGTTCACGCGGCACGCGCCGAGGCGCTCCAGACGGGTGATCTCGGCATCGCGATCCTGGCTGGTGTGCGGTGCCAGATCGATGTGCAGCCGGTTCTTCACGGCCTTGCCCTCGGGGACGGACACGAAGACCAGGCCAGCGCCGATCCGCTCCCAGGGAGTCTCCTGGATGACCTTCTCGTCCACCCACGACGGAATGATGACGCACTCCTCGTCCGAGTCATGGATGACTTGCCAGTCGAGGGCCTCTGCCCACCAGGCAGCCTGCTTCCTCACGTCCCGGCAGTCGACCACCGTCGAGTACCACCGAAGGGCCATCTCTCCTCCTACACGTCTCCGCATGCCTATCAGAGCTGGAGCTGAAAGGCGTGGACGACGCACCCCTTCCACCCGAACCGAAATGCCGGTCTGGCGAACGGCGCGTCCTCTGTACTACGTCAGACGGAAGGGGCGTGACCGCCTTTGGCACTTGGCGTCGCGGGTGTACCCCGATGAACTCGTCGTCCCTGCCCAGGAGGCGCTGCGCATCAGCAACGAGTGGAGGCTGCGCGCCCTGGGCGAGTGGGGCCGGGGCGTTTCAGCTCTTCAGCATCGAGGCCGGTGACGGTCCAGGTCGTGATGTCGTGCGTGTTGGGTGAGTGGGTTGCTTCGAGCAAGCTGAGCAGGCCCTGGACCTGGCTGATAATTCTCAAGGTGCGAGCGACACTCGGTGGGTGAACGAAAGCATGAACGGTGATGTATACCTCGACGCTTTTCGTGCGTGACCCGGGTCAGGCGTTGGCTGCTTCGGAACGCGGCGGATCGGGTGACTCGAGTGCGTTGAAATCGCGTTCGGCGTACTGGCGGTGTTGCCATTCCTCGTTGAGGATGCAGAGCAGGGAGTCTCGGATGGAGTAGCTTCGTGACTCCGGCCAGCCGGGCTCGGCGACCGGCTCGGTGTGGGCGTCCAGTTTCTCGTCGGTAAGGTCGTCGATCACCTGGCGCACTGTGGCCATCCGGTCCTTCCGCAGGGCCAGC
>JAWWPC010000197.1:0-32133 GCA_033851055.1 Kribbellaceae bacterium
CGCCGGGCGGCGCCGAGCGCGCGCCGCAGACCGATCTCGGACACGCGTTCCAGCACCGACAGCAGCGTCACGTTGGCGATGCCGAGGCCGCCGACCAGCAGGGCGACCGCGCCGAGCAGCAAGAACAACGCGTTCAGGTCGGACTGGACCCCTTTCCGCACCGCACCTTGCACCGGCGGTGCGTCGACCTTCAGCGCGCTCGGGTTGTTCGGGTCGATCGCCACCGGCGCCTGCCGGGCGACCAACTGGGCCGCACCGACCTGGGTCCGGATCTCGACGACGTCCGGCGATTCCAGCGCGTACGCCGCCTTGGCCGCGCCGTTCGGCATGATCACCGCATCCTGCAGCTCGGCCCGTCCGGTCACCGAGTCCAGGATTCCGATCACCGTGTAAGCCTGGTCGCCGAGGAAGATCGCGGGCTGCGCGTCGACGCGGTTGATGCCGAGGCGTTCCGCCGCGTGTTTGCCCAGTACGACGACCCGGTCCGCGCGCTTGTCATGCCCGGAATCGAACAGCCGACCGGTGCGCAGGTTCGCGCGGACCGCATCGAACAGGCCGGGAGAGGCAGCTATCACCGTAAGCGCTTGGCCGTCCTTCTGCGAGTCCAGCCCGGCGACGCTGCGGACGACCTGGTCGCCGACGTCGATCACGCTCGCCGTGCCAACCGCATCCACCCCGTTCAGGCGGCCGATCCGATCGGGCGCGTCCCAAGGCAGTTGGGTCGCGGCCTCGCCCGACTGACCACCATGGTCATCGGGCTGTACGACGACCCGGGTGGCCGCGGCGAGATCGAACCGCTGGGTGATCTGGCCCGACGCGGTCTGGCCGAGGCCCATCGTGCCGACCAGCGCGGCGATACCGAGAACCGTGCCCAGGGTGGTCAGGACCAGCCGGGTCGGGCGAGCGGCGACCCCGGCCAGCGCCTCGTCCAGCAGGTCCCGCAGCGCCGGACCACCCGACAACCTCCGCCTCCGTTTGCCGGACAACCTTCGCCGAACCGGGAAGCCCGACGGGTCGCGGCCGGCTGAGCGACGTACCAGGCCGGCGAGGGCGAGCCTGGGAGTTATCCATAGACGGATGAGGATGCGACGAATCAGTGGCGGGTTCGGCTGCTCCGGAGCCTGACCCGGGGTTACCACTGGAGGGTTCCGTCGACGATGCGGACCTGGCGTTGAGCCCGCCGGCTGACGTGGTCGTCGTGGGTGATCACCGCGAGCGTCATGCCTTCGCGGTGCAACTCGTCGAACACTTCGAGGATCGCCTCCGCGTTGGCGGTATCGAGGTTGCCGGTGGGTTCGTCGGCGAGCAGCAGGCTCGGTTCGGCGACCAGCGCCCGGGCGATCGCGACCCGTTGACGCTCACCACCGGACAGAGTCGTCGGAGCGAAGTCCATCCGATGCGCCAGACCGACCCGGCGCAGTGCCACCCGGGCCCGCTCGAGACGCTCGCGGCGCGGCACCCCGACGTACACCATGGAGAGCGCGACGTTCTCCAGCACCGTGCGGTGGTCAAGCAGGTGGAACGACTGGAAGACGAAGCCGATCCGCTCGCCGCGGAGCACCGCGCGGCGACGTTCGCGCAAACTGGAGGTGTCGACGCCGTCGAGCCGGTAGATACCGCCGGTCGGGTTGTCGAGCAGCCCCAGCAGATGCAGCAAGGTGGACTTGCCGGAGCCGGACGGCCCGACGATCGAGAGGTACTCCCCCGACCCGATGCTCAGGTCGACCTCGCGGATCGCCTGCACCTCGGGCGGCCCGGGGAAGAACCGTCGTACGCCGATCATCTCCACCACCGGCGCGGGTAGCGCCACAGCCGTCGCCGTCATCGCCCGACCACGACCTGATCGCCTGCGGCCAGTTTCGCGCCGGCGACCGGGGTCACCTGGGCGTAGCCATCGGCCGACAGCCCGACGGTCACCTTGACCAGGTCGGTCTTGCCATCCCGCTGCACCTCGACCCGCGACGACCCGTCGGGGCCGGCGGACAACGCGGCCACCGGTACGGCGAGCACCTTGCCGTTGGTGCTCTTGACCGGGATGGTCACCCGGACGTTGGCCGACCGGAGTTGCTCCAACTGGCTCGCGGTCAGGGACTTCGGTGCCACCACCACGTTGAAGTGGTCACCGGAACGGGTGATCCGGCGGACCGTGGCAGCGATCGGCGCGCCGCCGAGGTCGAGGCTGGCCGGTAGTCCGACCTTCAGCCGCTCCTTCGTCTGGGCGTCGACCTGGATCGTGACCACCAGCGAGGCCCCGCTGGCGGACATTACCGTGCCATTGACCACACCGCCGCGCTCGACCTTCACGTCGTCCACCCGGCGCGGGAGCGTCTTCACGAAGACCACCTCAGACACCGGCAGCGGCGTACCGGCCTTGGCGTTCGCCTCCGACTGCGCAGTCAGGGCTTCGTCCAACCGGGTCTGCGCGTCATTGACGGCGCCGGTCTCGACCGAGGTGTCCTGGCCCGGCCTTGGCGGAGCCGCCTTCGCCTGCTTTAGGGCTTGCTGCGCCTGGCGGAGGGCGCTCCGGGCCGCATCGACGTTCTTCTTCGCCGCGTCGACGGCCTGGGTGAGCTGCTCGTCCGGCGTAGGTGCGTCGTACCCGGCCGCGCTGTAGAGCCGCTCCACTGCGCTGGCCGTGTTGCCGTCGTACACGCTGTTGACAGTCCCAGGATTGAAGCCCAGCCGGTCCAGGGTCTGCTCGAGTTGGAGCACATCGGGACCTCGGCTCCCGGGACTGAGCGTGCGATACATCGGGAGTACGCCGGCCAGGCCGATGACCGGGCGTCCGGTGATCTCCAGCAGGGCCTTGCCCTCCCGGATCGTTGAACCGACGGCCGGGACCTTGCCTGTGACGACCGCCGGGGTTCTGAGACCACTGGTCTCGACGCGTAGATTCACCGCGCCGTCGAAGGAAGCGTCACCCCGCGACACGACCTTGGCGGACAGCGCCCGCTTCTCCACCGGCACGGTGATCTGCGACGCCTTCGGCGGCGCCGTACGAGCTGCCGCGTCGGCCGGCGAGGTGAGCCGACTGCCGGCGGCGACGCCGAGGCCGAGCGAGATGGTCGCCACCGCGGACACCCCGACCAGGACCCGGCGGCGCGACTTTGGAGAAGCGCTCACCGCTGGGCCATTCCGTCGCGGTACTGCTCGAGCTCGGCCTTGTGCTCGGTGACGAACTCCTTCTCAAGGTCGTACTGCGCCTTCTTGTACTCCGCGTCGTACCCCTTCGCCTTGCACGTCTGGTCGGCCTTGGCCAGGTCGATCTCGAACTTGCGAAGGTCCGCCAGCTTCACCGCGTCGACCTTGTCGAACGAGGGCGGCGGCCCAACCTTCGACGCGCCCGCGGCCGGGCCATTCTGCTGACCAGTCAGAGCGGCGAGCTTCTGCTCGACCTTCTTGCGGGTGTCCCCGGTCGCGCGGTAGCCGGGCTTGCCGGCGTTGGCGAGGCAGTCCGACCAGGCCTGGGTCGCCGCCACCACGCGGGCGTCGTCCTGGATCCGCTTCTGCAGCGCCTCCAGATCCTTGAAGAGGGAGTCGTACTTCTGCATGTCGTTCCCCTTGCCGGGACCTTTGCCCAAGATCGCCTCCGCCGCCTTGCCACGGCAGCCCAAATCGGTCGGCGGGGGCGGAGCGCTGCCGTCCTTGGTCCCGACCACGACCCTGCCGTCAGAGCCGGCGGCGCCGTTCAGCGCTTTGTCGTAGGCCTTCTTCGCCGTTGCCGACAGGGCGTTGCGGATCGGGGTGTTGGGGTTGCTGGCGTCCGCGCCCGGCGCCGACGGGTCGATGGTGCTGATGCCGTAGCCGTACTGCTCGGCGAACTTGTCCGGCGGCAGGTTGAACGCGTCGTTGAACTTGGCTTTGGGCTGCGACTCCGGCGGCACCGCCACATACCGGAAGCCCGCCGTCTGCATGCAGGTCACGATGCTGTCTTCCACCTGCCGCTGCTTGTTGAGATCCTCCTCGGTCGGCTGCTGGTTCCCGTTACCGATCCGGAGCGTCATTCCGCCACTCGAGTCCATGGAGAATCCGTCACCCATGTATTCAGCGAGGGGGCTCTTGGCGTTGGCGCTGTCTGTGCTGGTCGTCGCCCCCGGGCTGTTGTTCCCGCAGCCGGCCAACGCAAGCACGGCGAACAGAGCAAGTGACCCGCGCCGGACGTGCGTGCGATAGCTCCGGTGTCCAGTCGGGTGCATCGCAAGGCGGAGGAGGGGCTCGATGCTTTTCCATCGAGCCCCGACGACAACGCCGCGAGGTGCCTGGCTGGGCGCCGGAGATACGCACGTACGTCCGGCGCGGGTCACTCGGGCTTTTCGTGAGCTGTTCATGGCAGGGATCGTGACGCCGGAGCTGTGAAGAACCTGTGAAGGACCGGTCAGCGCCCGATGCTCTCAGCTGATCTTCATCGAATCCTCATCTCCCGCTGCCATAGTCCAGACATGCCAGCCCGGATCCTCGTCGCGGAAGACGACCGGAAGCAGGCGGAGCTGATCCGGCGCTACCTCGAACGCGAGGGCCACCTCACCGTCGTGGTGCACGACGGCCGGGCCGCCATCGACGAGGCGCGACAACGCAGCCCCGACCTGCTGGTGCTCGACGTGATGATGCCGAAGGTGGACGGCCTGGACGTCTGCCGGGTATTGCGGGCCGACGGCGACGTACCGATCATCATGCTGACCGCCCGGGCGACCGAGGACGACCTGCTGCTCGGGCTCGACCTGGGCGCCGACGACTACCTGACCAAACCGTACAACCCGCGCGAACTGGTGGCCCGGGTTCGGACCGTACTGCGGCGGACCCGGATCCAGTCGGAGGGTCAGGTTTACCGGGTCGGCGGGCTCGAGATCGACCCGGTCAGGCACGAGGTGCTGCTCGACGACCGGCTCGTCGACGTCACGCCCGCCGAGTTCAAGATCCTCGCCTGTCTGGCCGCATCGCCCGGCCGGGCCTTCAGCCGGCAGCAGTTGCTCGAGCACGCCTTCGGCTTCGACCACTACGTGTTCGACCGGACGATCGACGTGCACGTGATGAACCTGCGGAAGAAGATCGAGCCGTCGCCCACCTCACCGTCGTACCTGAAGACGGTGTACGGCGTCGGCTACAAGCTCGCCGACAAGGTGGTGGCTTCAGGTGCGCCGTAGCGTGTTGCTCCGGGTCCTCGGGTTGTCCCTCGCGGTCGCGCTCGGGGCGGTGATCGCGACCGCGGTGATCGCCACCTACAGCACCTCCGAGAAGTTGCAGGGCGAGATCAACGCGAATGCCTCCCAGTTGCAGGTCGATGGTGACATCTACGCCCGGCTGACCACGTACGCCGGCGACCACACCAGCTGGTCCGGGGTGGAGCAACTGGTGCGCTCGCTGGCCGACAAGACCGGGCGGCGGGTCGCGCTGACCGACCGGGACGGCAGGGTGATCGCCGACTCTGCCCGGATGCTCGGCGCCGCCCCCGAGCTTCCCTCGGTGCCCGCGGCAACGATCGATGCCCGCACCCAGATCGGCGGTGGCGTCGCCTTCAGTGCCATCAATACGATGGATGCCCGGATCCCGATCGGGAAGGGGATGGCGACCTCGATCTCCTTCGGCTCGCAGTACTGGGGGCTGACGGACCAGGAGCGGCGCCAACGGGAGACTCTGGCCAACCAGGCCGCCGCGTGCTATCGGGCCAAGGGCAAGTCCGTCACAGTCACGACGACGGTCGAAGGCGGCCCCGAGTTGGCGTTCGCATCCGGTCGCACGGTGGATGGTGCCATGGTGATCGAGTCCCCGAAACAGACCGCCGCCGCGAACGACATCTGCATGCCACCAGGTCTCTATGCGCCCAGCGCCAAGGCACTGACGGTCAACCAGGACGAGATCCGGCGAGCGGTCGCCTGTCTGAAGGCTGCCGGCGAGAAGTACTCGATCAACGCCGGGAAGGCCGACGGTCTGCAGGCAGTCCTGCCATACACCGGGACCGCCCCGACGAACACGGTGCTGAACAAGGAGGTTTGGAACAAGGCACCGTCGGAGACCTTCGTCAACTGCACGACGACGGCGCGCGCTGAGGCGTTCACTCCGTACGTCGCTCCTGTGGCGCGTCTGTATTTGGGGGCCAAGAGCAACTTCAACGTCTTCTCCGGCGCGGGTCTGCTGCGCACTGCAGCAACCGCGCTGGGCGTGTTGCTGATCGCGGCACTGGTGATGGTGCTGGCCGGGCGCCGGCTGGTCCGCCCGATCCTGGCGCTGACCGGCGCGGCCCGGCGGATGACGAACGGCGACCACGCTGCCCGGGTGCCTGTGACCGGGCGGGACGAAGTGGCGCGGCTCGGCCATGCCTTCAACGCGATGGCCGAGTCCATTCAGCACCATGACCATCAACGCAAGGCGATGGTCAGCGACGTAGCGCATGAATTGCGGACACCGCTTGCCAATATCAAGGGCTACCTGGTCGCGTCGGAGGACGGCGTCGTTCCACTCGACCGTGCACTGGTCAGCTCATTGCTGGAGGAAGCCGGCCTGCTGGAACGGCTGGTCGTAGATCTCCAGGACCTGGCCCTCGCTGACGCCGGCATGCTGCGGCTGAACCCCGCGCCGCGCGACCTGACCGAGGTGATCGAGCAGGTGGTCGCCGCCCATAGGCCGGCGGCCGAGACAGCCGGGGTCTCCCTGGCGGCCGCCGTGACCGGGCAGGCTCCTGCGATCGTGGACGGAGCCCGGATCCGCCAGGCACTGGGCAACCTGGTGGCGAACGCGATCCGCTTCACCCCGCGAGACGGAAAGGTAGTCGTCGGAGTCCGCCGGGTCGGCAACGGCTACAACCTGACCGTCACGGACAACGGGACGGGCATCGCGGCCGAACACCTACCTCATCTGTTCGACCGCTTCTACCGGGCCGACCACTCCCGCAGCCGTACGACGGGTGGCAGCGGCCTGGGCCTGGCCATCACCAAACACCTGGTCGAAGCCCATCAAGGCACCATCACCGTCACCAGCCTCCCCGACCACGGCTCGACCTTCACCATCCACCTCCCGCCCAAACCCTCCGAGCACTAGCCCGTCCCCCCTGCCGGGCGGCAGTTCCCGCCTGCCGCCCGGCGCCCGGGGGCCAACAATCGGATCCGCCGCACGATCCGGTGGCCAGACACACCACTAGACTCCGGAGATGGCCAGCAGGAGCCGGCGAGCGCGGGTCACGGACGTGCATGAAGTGGCGAGGGGAATGCCGCACGCCACGGTCGAGGCGGGCACCAGCGACAACCCCGTCTACCAGGTTGGCGGGAGGACCTTCGTGTTCTTCCGGAATCCCCGGCCGGACGCCGTCGACCCGGACACCGGTGAACGGTACGACGACGTCATCGTGATTTGGGTCGCGTCCGAGGAGGACAAGCTCGCCCTGGTGACGGATGAGGCCAACCCGTTCTTCACCACCAGCCACTTCAACGGTCACCTGTCCGTGCTGGTGCGGGCCAGCCGGATCGGCGAGCTCTCCCGCCAGGAACTGGCAGAGGTCATCCAAGACGCCTGGCTGTGCCGTGCCTCCAACCGCCGCGCCACCACGTGACTCGAAGTCCACCGACTCACCTGACCCCGACACAGCGGTCTCCGGTACGGCGCGTCCGGGTGGTACGGACGAGCTACCGATGAGCATGGCGATGGGGGGCACCCACCAAGCGCTGATCACGTGGACGGAGCGAGGGCGCGGGCGGTGTCCAAGATGTTGGTGCCGGAGGGGAGGGTGGCGATGATCGGGGTGTCCAGGCCGTTCGCGACGTAGGTGTTGATCTGGGCTCGGCAGTCGGCGGCGGTCCCGTGCACGATCAGGTCGTCGATCACCGAGATCGGCACGGCGGCCATCGCGGCGTTCTTGTCCCCTGCGGCCCACGCCTCGCGCATCGGCTTCATCGCTTCACCACGCCCGAGCCAATCGTGGAACGCGGCGTACCCCGGCACCGTCAGGTACGTCGCGATCAGGAAGCGGCCGATGTTGCGCGCCATCTCGGCGTCCTCAGTGACACAGACGAAGATCCGCGCGGCCAACTCCTTGCCGTCGCCCAACTCGGCCCGCACCTGACGGACATCGCCAGCGGACAGCCAATTGGTGATCGCCCCGTCCGCTTCACGTGCCGCCAGCCTCAACATCTGCGGCCGGAGTGCTGCCAGCATGATCGGCGGCGGGACGTCCGGCGCCTTCTCCAACCGGAATCGCTGGATCGTGAAGCTGTCGAACTCGCCGTCCACCTTCGCGCCGGCAAGCGCAGTTCTCAGGAAGCGCAGCACGTCCCTGGTCCGAGCCAGCGGCGGGTCGTAGGCGATGCCGTTCCACCCGGTCACGATGGTTTCCGAGGACGCGCCGATGCCGAGCACGAACCGCCCGGGCGCGAGATCGGCCAGCGCCGCCGCGCTCATCGCCAACGCAGCAGGCCCGCGCGTGTGCACCGGTACGACGGCCGTGCCCAGCCGCAACTGGTCATCCCACTCCGAGGCGAGCACCAATGGGGTGAACGCGTCGGCGCCTGCCACCTCGGCCGACCACAGATCGGTGTAGCCGAGCGACGCCAGTTCGCTGATCAGAGCGCGGTGTTGCCGGATCGGCACGCCGGTGAGCGGCACGGTCAGACCCCAGCGCATTCAGATCATCCTCTTCAGCAGAGCCAGCGGGGCGTACTTCATCACCCGGGCCAACGGGGCCCAGGGCCAGGGTGGCACGAACGCCTGTCCCTTCTCCTGGTCGATCGCCGTCACCATCGCCCGTACGCCGGTGACCGTGTCGACGATCAACGGCGTGTTCGCGACCTGGTCGTTCATCTCGGACCTGATGTAGCCCGGGAAGATCGCGCTCACCTTGATCGGCTTGCCCAGCAACTCCATCCGCAGCCCCTCGGCCAACGACCCGACGGCGGCTTTGCTGGCGGCGTACGTGGTGAGGTTCTTCGGCAGGCCGCGCATCGCGGAGACGGAGGCGATCAGCACCAGGTGGCCATTGTTTCGAGCGCGGAAGATCTCCATCGCGGCCTCGGCCTGCGCCAGCGCGGCGACGAAGTTCGTCATCGCGGTTTCACGGTTCGCGTCGAAGCGGCCGGTGCCGAGCGGGGCGCCCTTACCGAGGCCCGCGTTCACGACAACCCGGTCCAATGTGCCGAGCTCGGACTCGGCGGCGCGGAACACCTCGAACACCTGGTCGTGGTCGTTCACGTCCAGCTTGTGAATCACGACCGTCTGGGCCGGATAGGCCGCGGTCAGCTCCTCCCGCAGAGCCTTCAGCCGGTCCTCGCGGCGCGCGGTCAACGCAAGGTTGTGGCCTTTGGCAGCGAACTGCCGGGCCATCTCCTCGCCCAGTCCCGCACTCGCCCCGGTGATCAGGATGTTGCGTCGCATACTGTCCTTACCTGTACGTGAGGAGATCGGTGCCGTCGAGGTGGCCGTGATCGTTGAAGCTGACCGCTGTCAGGCCGCTGCGGCCCGAGACCAGCTTGGTGATGCCTGTGTTGATCGTCAGGGGGTTGAGCCGGAGCCACAACTCGTCGTTGCCGGCGAAGAGTCGCCCGACCACCGCCGCGATCGGCCCGCCGGATGTGAACACCACGGCCGTCTCCCCCTTGTCCAACCGCCCGGCAGTACGGCGTACGGCGTCTTCTGAGCGCTGGCAGAACGCCGCGAAGGACTCGGTATAGCCGTCGCCGTCGCTGCGCACCCAGCGCCCGGTCGCTTCGGTGAACATCTCCTGGAAGGCGCGCGCCGGGTGGCCGGTCCGGGCCAGGTCGGCTACCAGCACCGCCCGCCGCTTGTACGCCGGCTTGTGCGCCACGATCAGCTGGTCGTGATCGAACTCGTTGAAGCCCTCGTCCACGGCAACCTCGGCATCGATACCGGCCGCCTCCAGCGCAATCTTCGCCGTCCGGGTATGCCGCTGCATCGCGCCGGACACGACCAGTTCCGGCTTCAGCCCGCGGGCCGCCAGCGCCTTGCCCAGCCGCACCGCCTGCTGCTCACCCTGCGGCGAGAGCCGGTCGTAGTCCCTTCGCCCGAACGATGCCTGCGCATGCCGGATCAGGTAGATGACGGACACTAGTTGCCTTTGGCCATGATCCGGCGGCAACGCCGCTCGAGGAAATTGACTGGGAGCCAGAAGTTCTTGAACCGCGGGTTCCGGGTCTGCTTGTGGTGGTAGCGGTAATAGATCTGCTGGATGATCACGGCCAGCCGGAACAGCCCGAACACTTCGTAGAACACCCAGTTCACCGGATCGAGACCAGATCGTTCGCTGTAGTAGCGGACGATCTCGTCCCGGCTGAGCATCCCCGGCAGGTCAGACGGCTGCAGCCGGAACCGGCGGAAGGCCCAGTCGTCGTCCGCCTGCACCCAGTACGCCAGCGAGCTGCCGAGGTCCATCAGCGGATCGCCGAGCGTGGCCAGTTCCCAGTCGAGGACCCCCACCACCTTCAGGGGGTCGTCCGGAGCCAGCACCACGTTGTCGAGCCGGAAGTCGTTGTGGATCACGCAGATCCGGACATCCGCAGGTCGGTTCGCCTCCAGCCAGGCCATTACCCGCTCGTAGCTCGGGACGTTCCACGTCTTCGCCTGGCGGTACCGACCGGTCCAGCCCGCCACCTGTCGCTCGACGTACCCCGCACCACGACCGAGATCGGCCAGGCCGGCGTCGGCCGGATCCACCTGATGCAACTCGACCAGGGTGTCGATCATCGTGAAGCAGAGTTGCCGGGTCTGCTCCGGCGTGAGCTCGACGCCCAGTTCGGCGCGGCGCGGGATGGTGCCGGTGATCCGCTCCATCACGTAGAACCCGGACCCGATCACCGCATTATCGTTGCAGTTGGCAATCATCTTTGGTACGTACGGGAAGACCGGCGCGAGGCCGGCCTGGATCCGGTACTCCCGGCCCATGTCGTGCGCACTCTTCGCCTTCGTCCCGGCAGGCGGCCGGCGCAGGATCAGATCCCGTCCGGGATAGCGCAAAAGATAAGTCAGGTTGGATGCCCCACCCGAGAACTGCTGCACCTGCGGCAATCCAGGCGGCAGGTCCACCGACTGCGCCCGCAACCACCCATCCACCGCACCCACATCAAACGCATCCTCATCCCGAACCGCCCGCGCCCCCTCAACAACGCTCATCGGTCCGTAGTTCCCCGGCGTGTCGCCGTTCATCGGTCCCAAGTTGCCACGGGCATCCGGCATCACTGCTCTCCGGCAGAAGCCTGGCTGCTTTCCCTGGCTGGGGACGCGCCCTCGGCCGGAGAATCATCCTTGGCCGGTACGGCGTCCGCGCGGTCCCGGGCGCGGGTGGCGATCTTGCGCATCTGCCGGTCATACAGCGGCCGCGCGAACCGCTTGGTCCGCCACGCCAGCAGGGCCGGCCGGTCCGGGATGATCAGGAACTGCCGCTGCTTGATCCCGGTCATCACCGCGGCCGCGATGTCATCCGCCGTACGGGGTGACTTCTCGATCAGGCGCCGGGCAACGGCACCCATCTCGGTGTCGTCACCTTGGATCGAGTCCGCCAGGTTGGTCCGGAAGAACGACGGGCAGACCACCGACACGGTCACGCCGTACGGTTGCAGCTCGTGCGAGAGCGTCTCGGACAGCGCGACTACGGCAGCTTTGACGGTGTTGTAGGAGCTCATCATCGGCGGATGCACCAGCCCCGCGGCCGACGCGGTGTTGACGATGTGTCCCGACCGCTGCTCCTTGAACAGCGGTGTGAAGGCCCTGCACCCGCGCACCACACCCATCAGGTTGATGTCGACGACGCGGTCCCACTCGGCCAGCGACTCGACGTCGATCCGGCCGCCCGTCGCGATGCCCGCATTGTTCACCAGGATGTCGAGGCCGTCCCAGTTCTCCTGGCACCACTCGACCGCGGCCGCCCAGTCGTCTGCGCTGCGCACGTTCAACTGCCGGTACGGCGTATTGAGCGCTGCGGGTGGTTCCGCATCGACATCGGTGGTCAGCACTCTGTGGCCGTCGGCAATGAAGCGTTCGACCAAAGCGGCGCCGAGTCCGGACGCGCCGCCGGTGACGAGAACCCTCACCGGGCCTCCTTGGTGTATTTCGCCAGCTCGAGCTTGGCGATAACTCCACGGTGCACCTCATCGGGTCCGTCCGCCAGCCGGAGTGCCCGGGCACTCGTCCAGGCCGCCGCCAGCGGGTAGTCCTCGGACAATCCACCGCCCCCGTGTAACTGGATCGCCATGTCCACCACATCCTGCGCCATCCGCGGCACGGCCACCTTGATCTGGCTGACCTCGCTGAGCGCCCCGGCCAGGCCTTGGGTGTCCAGCAGGTACGCCGTCTGGAGCACCAGCAGGCGAGCCTGGTTGATCGCGATGCGCGCATCGGCGATCCGCTCGCGGTTGCCGCCTAGGTTCACCAGCGGCTTACCGAAGGCGGTCCGGCTGGTGCCACGCTCGAGCGCCAGCTCCAATGACTTCTCCGCGAGACCGATCAGTCGCATGCAGTGGTGCACCCGGCCAGGTCCGAGCCGGCCCTGCGCGATCTCGAACGCGCGGCCGGGTCCGACCAGGATGTTGGCGGCCGGTACCCGCACATCCGTGAAGCTCACCTCGCCGTGGCCGTGCGGTTCGTCGTACCGGTTCATCGCGGGCAGTAGTCGCTCCACCTTGACGCCGCGGGTGTCACGCGGGACCAGCACCATCGTGTGGCGGGCGTAGCGGTGTGCGTCGGGATCGGTGAGGCCCATGAAGATGAGCAGCTCGCAGTCCGGATGGCCGACGCCGGTGCTCCACCATTTGCGACCGTTCAGCACGACCTCGTCGCCCTCGATGATCGCGGTAGCAGCCATGTTGGTCGCGTCGGACGAAGCGACATCGGGCTCGGTCATGCAGAAGGCCGAGCGGATCCTTCCGTCCAGCAGCGGCTCCAACCAGTGCTGCTTCTGCTCGGCGGTGCCGTAGCGGAGCAGAACCTCCATGTTGCCGGTGTCGGGCGCGTTGCAGTTGAACACGTACGGCGCGAGGAAGGACCGGCCGGTCAGTTCGGCGATCGGCGCGTAGTCGAGGTTCGGGAGGCCTTCGCCGTACTGCTCGTTGCCCGGCTCGGCCGGAGGCAGGAAAAGATTCCAGAGGCCCTGCTTGCGGGCTTTGGCCTGCAGGTCCTTGAAGGCGGGCTGCGGCTGCCAAGGATCGTCGGCGGCCTTGGTGGCAGCGTGCAGCACCGCCTCCACGGGGTCGATCTCGGTCCGGATGAACTCCGCGACGCGGCCGATCAGATCCTGTGCCCTGGCGGACGGTTCGAACCCCATGATGTCTCCTCACGCTCGCTGCCGATTGACGGTAGCGCAACTACCGGAGCCATCGCCGCGAAGGCCGGGCTTACGCGGGTGCTACTGGGAGACTAGGCCGCAGCGGAGGTTCCGGAGTCAACGGCGCGGATAGCGATGCATGCCTGCCACAGACAGACGCCAGCACCGCGGCTGGGAGGCGATGGGTGCTGCCGACGTCGTTCAAAGTGCTTTACGGCGGACGCCAACTCCTCGTCTGCGCTCCACCCTGCAGCGCTCAAAACGGCACCCCCGTCCAAGACCAAGTGATCGGTCGCGCATCTTCCCACCACTTGGGAGATGACGCCCGATCAGGGTGCGGGCGCCGGGCCGGTGGAGCCGCGGACGACCAGTTCGGTGGCGAGTTCGACGTGCAGGGCCTCGACCTCGTGGCGGTCCATCAGCCGCACCAGCAAGCTGACTGCCATCCGGCCCATTTCCTGCAGGGGTTGCCGAACGGTCGTGAGCATCGGGGAGGTCGCGCGGCTCAGGTCGATGTCGTCGAAGCCTGTGACTGACAGATCGGCCGGCACCTGCAGACCCCGTTCAGCGGCCGCCTGCAACGCACCGACCGCGGACTTGTCGTTGAACGCGACCAGGGCGGTGGGGCGCTGGGGAAGGTCGAGCAGCTCGCCGGCGGCGCGGCGCCCGTGTTCGGTGGTGGGTTCGACGTACCGGACGAGTTCCGAGGCGGGCAGGATACCGACATCGGCCAGCGCAGCCGCGTGTCCACCCAGCCGTGCGTCGCTGGCCAGCCATTCCCGTGGGCCGCCGATCACGCCGGTGCGGGTGTGGCCCAGCTCGACCAGGTGCGCCGTCAACTGTCGCGCGCCGGCAAAGTGCGCCGCGGACACGGCCGCGATGTCGCGCGGCAGCGCGGTCCGTGGGTCGACCACCACGAACGGGAACTTGCGGGCCCGAAGGCGGACCAGTTCGTCGCCTGATTCCGGGGGGAGGATCAGGATCGCCCCGCCGACGCCGCTGTCGCCGGCTAGTCGGGACAACACTCGGGTGCGCTGCGCGGCCTCGCCGGCGTTCAGCGTGAGTTGCTTGCCGTGCCGCTCGAGGGTCTCCGCAATCGAAGAGACGATGAGCCCGAAGTAGTCGGTCAGCACATACGGACAGCGGACGTACACCGCGCCGCCGGCCTGCTTCGCGGTACCACCGCGCGGGCCGGGCGCCCGTACGCCGAGCCGCTCGACCGCCTGCTGGACCAACTCCCGGGTCTGCGGCGCGACGCTGCTGTGCTCATTGAGGACCCGGGACACGGTCGCGATCGAGACCCCGGTCTCCGCCGCAATGTCCCGCACAGTGGCCCGACCGACTCGCCGACTAGGCATTTGTTACATCACTTTGTTTCATCATCGCACTGTAGCTCTCCTGGCATTCTGGGACGCCTTTCAGCCTTGACAGCGATGTTTCCGCCATGTTTCCTGAGGTCTCTGCGGTGCCTCATCTGTTTCATTCGTTACACCCGCCCCGTTGAAGGAGAAACGATGAAAAGGCATGCGATCGGTGCAGCCGTGGTGGTCTCCGCCTTGGTGTTAAGCGGGTCCGGCGCCCAGGCCGTCTCATCCGGCCTCTCCTTCTCATCCGGTTCAGCCAGCCCGCAGGCGCGCGTCTGGGTCACCGCCGCCGACCGGTCCGAACTGCTGCATGAACGCGCCCCGGTCGCTTTCCACCCAGGACAGAGCCAGGACGTGACCATCACCGTCGATCCCGCCCAGACGTACCAGACGATGGATGGCTTCGGCGCGTCCATCACTGACTCCTCAGCCAGCGTCCTCTATCGGCTGACGCCGGCGGAACGCGAGCGGGCCGTGCGATCGTTGTTCGACCCCAAGCAGGGCATCGGTGTGAGCTTCCTGCGCCAGCCGGTCGGTTCGTCCGACTTCACCGCGGCGGCCCAGCACTACACATACGACGACGTGCCGACCGGCCACACGGACTTCGCCCTCCAGCACTTCAGCATCGCCCACGACCAGGCCCAGGTACTGCCGCTGTTGCGGCGAGCGAAGCAACTCAACCCGTCCCTGAAGGTGATGGGCACTCCGTGGAGCCCTCCTGCTTGGATGAAGACCGGCGAGTCGCTGGTCGGCGGCCGGCTCAAGGATGATCCCGCCGTCTACGACGCGTACGCCCGGTACCTGGTGAAGTTCGTCAAGGCGTACGCCGCAGCCGGCGTACACATCGACTTCCTGTCCGTGCAGAACGAACCGCAGAACCGCAAGCCGAGCGCCTACCCCGGTACGGACATGCCGGTGCGGCAAGAGGCGAAGGTGATCGAGGCGCTCGGACCAATGCTGCGCGCCGCTAGCCCGCAGACGAAGATCCTGGGCTACGACCACAACTGGACGACCCACCCCGGTGATGTCGCCAGCACCCCGCCCGGCGAGGACCCGGAGACCGACTACCCCTACAAACTGCTCGCCAGTCCGGCGGGCAAGTGGCTCGCCGGCACCGCGTACCACTGCTACTCCGGCGACGCCAGCAACCAGAGCGCCCTGCATGACGCCTTTCCGAACAAGGGCATCTGGTTCACCGAGTGCTCGGGCTCGCACGGGCCGAACGACACACCCCCGCAGATCTTCCGCGGCACGCTGACCTGGCACGCGCGCAACCTCGTCATCGGCACCACCCGCAACTGGGCGAAGTCTGTCGTCAATTGGAACATCGCGCTTGACAGCCAGGGCGGCCCGCACAACGGCGGCTGCGACACCTGCACCGGACTGGTCACCTTGCAACCTGACGGAAGCGTCACCACCGACGCCGAGTACTACACGATCGGGCACCTGGCGAAGTTCGTACGCCCTGGCGCCGTTCGGATCGCCAGCACGTCGTTCGGCACGACCGGGTGGAACGGCCAGATCATGGACGTAGCCTTCCGGAACCCGGACGGCTCGACCGCGCTCGTGGTGCACAACGAGAACGACGACCCCCGTACCTTCACCGTGGCGGTCGGCGATCAGTCCTTCGACTACACGTTGCCCGGCGGCGCGCTGGCGACCTTCACCTGGCCCAAGTCCCGGGTGCTGGATCCGAAGCTCGAGCCCGTGTCACTTGCCGGCGCCACCGCCACTGCCGTACCGGCTGGAGACGGCCCGGCACTGGCTATCGACGCAGATGGGTCGACCCGCTGGTCCAGCCAGCAGGCCCAGACTGCGGGCCAGCATCTACAGGTCGACCTGTCCACGACCCGGCAGTTCCGCCGGGTCGCCATCGACAGTGGCGGCAACGTCGGGGATTACGCCCGCGGCTGGCAATTGTCGGCCAGTGACGATGGAACGAACTGGCGAACCCTCGCGACCGGCGCGGGCACCGGCCAACTCACCAACGTCGACGTACGGCCCACCCGTGCCCGGTACCTACGCATCACCTCGACGGGCACAAGCGACCACTGGTGGAGCATCGCGGACGTCCGCCTCTACAAGTGATCCTCGGTCAGAACGTCGCTGCGAGGGTCTGCTCGATCCAAGCAGCGGCTCGCCAGGCTGCTTGGTTGTCTGAGGCAACGATCTGCAGGCCCACGGGCAGTCCGCTGGTCGAGAGAGGCAAGCTCACGGACGGATGCCCGGTGAGGTTGGCCAACCTGGTGTTGCGCAGCAGCCTTGCCCGTACGGCGACGGACCCAGCCAGATCAGCGACAGCGTCAATCGGCGGAGCCACTATCGGGACTGTCGGCAGTAGCAGCGCATCTACGTGGCTGAAAAGCGCACCAACAGCCGCTGTAAGCGCTGCAGCCTCTGACCTGGCTTGGGCGTATCGCCAAGCCGGCACTTCTGCCGCTTCCCGCAGCCTCTCCTGTACGTCGACCTGGTAGGCCTCGGTCGACCTTCCGGCATGGTTCGCCACTGCCTCAGGGCCCTGCAGGTCCACCGCGGTCCCGTTCGTGTCGGACCAGTCCGGGAGTTCTCTGTCGACTGTGGTCGCTCCGGCAGCCCGGAGCCGGTCTATAGCGAGTGACCAGGCCCGGCCGACTTCAGCCGAGTAGTCGCGGTGTTCCGGGTTGGACACCAGCCCCAGCCGCAGCGGCGCCGTACTGGCTGCTCTTCCCGCTGGGGTATCAGCGAGGGCGTCGACGGCGTACTGGGCATCGGAGACGGTCGCAGCCAGTACGCCGACGTGGTCCAAGCTCTGCGCGAGTGGGAAGACGCCATCGGCTGGAAGCGTCGCCCGGGCAGGCTTCAGGCCGACAACACCGCACAATGCGGCGGGGATGCGGACAGAGCCGGCCGTGTCCGTGCCGATCGCGAGTGGGACCACTCCGGCTGCTACTGCCGCTCCGGCGCCGGCACTGGAACCACCAGTCATGCGGTCCAGGTCGTGCGGGTTGCGGCAGGGGCCGACTCGGTTGGACGTTCCAGTACAGCCATAGGCGAACTCGTGACTGTGGCTCAGCCCGATAATCACCGCTCCAGTTGCTCTCAGCCGTCGGACGATCTCGGCGTCGCGGGTGCCGACCCTGTCCTCGAAAGCGCGGGAGCCGCAGCGGAACGGCAGGCCTTCGACCTCGACGATCTCCTTCACCAGGACAGGCACGCCTGCGAGCGCCCCGCCTCGATCCACAGTCGCAGCAGCAGCGCGGGCTCCTTCGGCGTCCAGGTAGACCACGGCGTTCAGCTCGGCCGTCTCTTCAGCTCGACGGAGAGCTCGTTCGGCCAGATCGATCGGGTCGATCCTGCCGGAACGGACCGCTGCCGCGATCTCCTGCACGGAGCCAAGGTCCTGCCAGTCGGCTAACATCCCGCCATCCTGCCCGACCCTGGCTTCACTGACTCAGCGGAGGTTCACAGCCCCAGCCACAACCACCCCCAGGACCGTGGCTCCGTTGAAGCGACCGTAGCGATGGACCCTCGGGGGAATTGACCGTCGGAGGCGGTTGCCGGTCAGGCAGGCATTGCTCCTGAATGGACGGTGCTGAACTCGATCAACTTCCCGAGGTCCGCGCGGGCTCTGAGGTCACTTACCGAGACGTCACGGGCGTCGGGACCGACCTCCCTTCCCAACGACGGCACATTGCCTCCACCCCGCTCGACCAGGACGAGTGCTGTGGCGATAAACCCTTCCACGAGGGAGCGCAGGCTCAGATGGTTCAACCCCTGATACCGAGTGACGAGCGCGTCTACGAACCGCTCAAAGGTCGACACGTGGATCTCCCACTCGTCCGAGGCGGCCGCCCGGGTGATCCCGCTCTGTCGTACGGAGATAGACACCAGCGCGTCAGCAGTGTGGAGACACCGTTCGACGGATTCCATAGAACCTTGTCGCCCAGCTGAAAGTGCTGACATATCCGCTCAAAATAGACGGCGTACTGGATATCCCGCTCCCGGGGACGAAGACCTTACGACCAATCAGTGACGGAGCATGATCAGCGCGGCTGCGGCTCCGCACACCAACCTCGACGGTACGCCGCCCAGTCGTCGGGCGTGGCCGTGAAATCGACGTACAGCGCGAGCCCGAAGGCCTGACGACCGGGTGCCTCTCGTCCCAGCGCGAGACGCGCACCCCTGACAGCCGCCCCGACAGTCTCGGCCGAACCCCGGTGACTAGCGTTGTTCTCCCAGTAGGCTGGGAGTCCCATCAGCAGGTCCACACCGTCGGCAGTCACCTCCAGGGCCAGTTTCGTCTGCTGCGCCACCTGGCCGCCGTACAGAGACTCCAGCGGCATCGCGGTGTCGTAAGACATCAAGGCAACCTGGTCGACCCGCCGGGCGGCCGCCGCGAAGTACGCCTGCGACCACCACTTGCCGTGCCCCGCCACGGCAATAGCGACCCGATGCAAGCCCGGTAGTGGATCGATCTGCGGGACGGCGATCGAGAGCACCTTGTCCTGCCCGGTCGTCAAGGCGTGCACCTGATCCAGCAGCGCGAGGTAGCCCGCAGAGCCAGACCGTACCGGCTCCAGGTCGAGGTGCACGCCGTCGAAACCCAGTACCAGCACCTGCGTGGAGGAAGACACGATCCGGTCCCGGACGGCTGGTTCATCGAGGTGTAGTCCACTCGCTTCCGGTGCGACCACATCACCGAGCCAGGCTTGGACCCGCAGTTGCGGCATCTTGCGGTGGACGGCGTCCAGGAACCACCGGGCGCGGGGATAGAGCGTGGCGGGCAGGCTGCCGTCGTGCTCGAGCGGACCTGTGTGGACGTACAGGTCTCGGATGCCGGTCCCTGAGAGTTGAATCGCCAGCGCGGCCAGATCGGCGTCGGTCTTCCGCCCGTCCACCCAGGCATGCCCGAGCCAGACCGCGTCCCGTCCCCTGGTCCTCGCGTCGGACGACGGATCGCCGGCGTACTGGAGGCGCAGTGACACCGCTGCGGCACCCACCGACAGGAGCGCGAGTACGAGTGCCAGCCCCACAATCACGCCTGCCCGCCGCCACCGGGACCAACCCCGCCACATCCTGCCGACACCGGACAGCCCAGCCCTGATCGTCCGCATCTATCGACGCTCCCTCCCATGACTGGACGCCCAGCGTACGGAACGCTCCAACGGCGGCTGACTTAACAACGGCGTCATCGGCCGTTGCTAGCGTCTCGGCGCATGGCGGATCAGATCGAGTTGAAGTCGGCCACAGCGACCGATCCTGTGGTCCTGACGCTGGCGACTGCACAACAGGCGGAGTTGGCCGAGCGCTACGGCGAGGACCAGCCCTTGGTCGAACTCCATCCAGATATCGAGTTCCTTGTCCTCTGGCAGGAGGACGAGGCGATCGGCTGCGTCGGGCTGCAGCCGCTCGGGCCGGCCGCCGAGATCAAGCGGATGTACGTCGTGCCGGCGGCTCGCGGCCGCGGCATGTCCCGGCTACTGCTGGGCGCCGTGGAGACTCACGCGCGCAACCGTGGGCTCACCGCGCTGCGGCTGGAGACCGGCGTCAAGCAACCTGAGGCGATCGGCCTCTACAGCCGCAGCGGATACCGAGAGATCCCCCGCTACGCGCCCTACGAAGATGTCGCCCTCTCAGTCTGCTTCGCAAAGGACCTCAGCTAGACCTTGCATTTGACGGTACTGCTCGAACGGGGCGCCTGGTTTGGTGTCTAGTAAGTTGCCGCTTGCTGTGTCTAGTTCGCGGTGGAGTATGAGTTGCCGGACGGCACGACAGGCAAAGCGATGACCACGGTTCCACAGCATCCGGGCGCCATCCCAAACGGCACCTTGTCGGCGATTGAGAAAGATCTAGCGATTGCACTCGGGAAGGGGTGGCTCCAGTGATGTACCGAGTACACGTGACACGGGAGGACGGGGTGTGGCTTGCCGACGTTCCGGAGTTGGAAGGCACGCACACCTATGCAGCGAGCTTGACCGCTCTCGATCGACACGTGCGGGAAGCGATCGTCTTGGGTGCGGATCTCCCGGACGAGGCAATGGCCGACCTCGACCTTGTCTATTCCTACGATCTCGCAGATCAATTGATCGTCCAGGCCAACGAACTCCGAGCGGAGCGCGAGGAGTTGACCAGGCGAGAGTTGCAACTCAAGCAGGCAACGGAGCGGCTGGCGATGTTGCTCACCAGGCGGGGATACAGTGCGCGCGATGCTGGCCCGCTGTTGGGTATCAGCCACCAGCGCATCTCGCAAATCAGGCCGGCCGTGGCCGCAGCGACAACTGTTGACAAGAGCAACCGAACCAGGTCCGGGAAGGCCGGCAATCACAAAGCCGTCGGTCGGTGAGAAGGTCCCCGTTCTAGTTAGGGCAGGTTCAGCACCAACTGCGAGCCTTCGCGGTAGAAGCCGACCCTCTTCAGGTAGGAGGCGGACTCACGCATCCGGGGCGGAGCCAGGACCTGCTTGAAGCCGTGGTCGGTGAAGACCTCGCTGCGCCGGTAGACGAACTCGCCAGGGGTGAAGTCGCGGTACTCCGGCAGCACATAGTCCAGGTCGATCTGCGCCCGGCCGCCGCCCGCGTCGTGGGCCAGCACAACGCCGACGGTCTGCTCGCCGCGCTGCACGAGGAACGCATACGGACTGGCGTCGGCCGCGAAGCCAGGGTTGAACCGGCTGATGTCCTTGCTGTGCGCGGCCAGCACGTGACCGAGATAGGCGTCGGAGCCACCGACCTCGAGCACCGTGTACTGCCCGCCGTCGTGGCGATGCCCCACCAGCCGCCACAGCTGTGCGACGTTGATGACGGCCAGCACGGCGTTCATCCCGACCATCGGCCAGACCTCGATCGCGAGGTTGAAGCCGATCAGGATCACGCAGCCGATCAGGTTCAGCCCACGGAGGCGCAGGATCCGGGTCTGCAGCAACGACACCACCACCAGCGCCGAACCGCCCCACCCGATGATGCTCACGAGGTCCACCTCGCGAGACTAAGTGGTCGGAGACCACTGGCCTCGCTGGACTGGTCCGGGAGTACCCACCTTCTCTGCGCGGACCCGATTCGGGTGAGACTGATCCGGTGACCGAACACGTGGAACTGAACGGGGAACCAGTCCACTTCGACGATCCGTCGTTGCTCCGGGCCACGAACTACGGGCACTTCACCTCGATGCAGGTGCGGGAAGGCCGCGTGCGGGGCCTTGATCTGCACCTGGAGCGGCTGGACCGGAGCTCGGTCGAGCTGTTCGGCCACGGCGTCGCCCACGATCGCTCACGGTCCTATCTGCGTGCAGCACTCGATCGGAGCGGCTCAGGCGACCTATCGATCAGAGTGAACGCCTTCAGCCGGGAAGGCGCCAAGGTCCGCGACGGGATCCCCGTCGAGCCGGAACTGCTTGTCACCGTCACCGATCCGGTCGAGTCCTCTTCCGAACCACCCCGGCTGCGGGCGGTCGAGCACGAGCGGACTATGCCCCACGTGAAGCACACCGGCACGTTCGACCTGGTGCACCACTGGCGGCAAGCCCGGCTGGCGGGCTACGACGACGCGCTGTTCGTAGATCGCTCCGGCAACGTCTCCGAGGCGTCGATCTGGAACATCTGCTTCGTCACCCAGGGCCGCGTCGTCTGGCCCGCCGCAGCGATACTCCCGGGCATTACGATGCTGATTCTCCAGGCCGGCCTGGCTGCCACCGGCGTACCGACCGAGGCGTTCCCGGTGCCGCTGTCGGACGTCGGCTTGTACGACGCGGCCTACCTGACGAACTCCATCGATCCCGCCCTCCCGGTCGCCGCGATCGACACCACCCGGTACGCCGCCAACCCGGCCAACGCAGCCCTTCTCCAGAAGGCGCACGAGGCCATCCCCAGCCAACCCATCTGAGGCGACCGCCGCGCATCAAAGGTGCGCCGTGTCCGACTGCTCGGCTGTCAACTGCCCGACTCCCGTTCGTCTGGGTCGCGGTGCCGGCGTACGTGGTGTGGGGCGTCGGCCTCGGCATCGCCACCCTCGCCTACGCCCGCCACACCCGCCGACCCTGCCGGCACTGCGGCCGTTAGACCGCAGTGCCGGGACGACCCGTTGGCCTCACCTGCGCCATGCTTCTCGTCACGCCTTGCCGAAGTCTGCCTTCCGGACCTTCGCGTGGATACCCGTCGTCCGGTCGACGACCTGGGACACCACGAAGTCGGACGCTGCGCTGAGGTAGGCGTAGGCCACCGGGGCCGCCATGCCGAGGTCCTCGGTGAGGAAGGCGAGCGCGTTCCGTACCGCGGTCTTCATCGCGATGTCGAGGCTGGTGGCGTTGCCGCCGATGGGACCATTGGGATCGCTCAGACCGATGGGGATCCAGAAGTCAGGCGTCTCCGCGAACGGGTAGCTGAACGCCACCTTCGGGGCGCCAGGGGCACCGCGCTTCACGACCGTCAGCCGGAACGTCGGACGCAGCGACGCCTCCATCGCGGTCAGCGCCACCTCGCCATCACCCTGCGCCATGTGTGGGTCACCGGCGAAGAACATCGCACCGGCTACCTGCACCGGCAGGTAGAGCGTGGAACCGACCACCAGGTCCTTGATGTCGATGTTGCCGCCGGCATCGGTCGGTGGCACCGAGTCGACCAGGGCGGCGGTGTCCCGGGCCACGCCCATGATCCCCATGAAAGGCGCCAGGTCGAAGCCCACCGGTACCTTGCCCGGCAGCACGCCGCGATACCGGCCGGCGGCCCTCTCGACCTTGGTGAACACGCTGACGTTGCCGCCCTGGTTCAGGTACGGCTTGAACGCGGCCACGCCGTGGAACTTCTCGGGGTACTCACCCGGCAGGGCGCCCAGGCCCTCCCGGTTGGACACCACGCCGTACGGCACCCGCATACCCAGATCGAGCACCTCGATCTTCAGCACGTCGCCCGGCTCGGCGCCGCGGACCGCGATCGGGCCGGTGACCACGTGCGGGCCGGGACCATCGTGCTTGCTCTTAGCAGCGACCGCGACCGCGTCGGTGAGCACCTGGTTTGCGGGCACATCGAATCCGCGGAAGTAGCCCAGCGGGTCCTTGCCCTGGTCCTCGAGGATGCCCTCGTGCGAAATCGTGTCGACGCTGACCAGGTCACCGGACCGGACCACGGCGACCGGCTTACTCTGCTTGTTCGGAAGCTTGCCCCAGTACACCTGGTCCGGCAGCGACTGGACGTAGGTTCCGGCCGTCCGGCCGACGCCCGGCTGCAGGATCCGGACCGGCCCTGGCTTCGCCGCGGCGGCCGCTGGACCAGCTGCCGATGCCGACAGGGCGCCGGTGGACCCGACCGCACCGGCCGCGGCGAGCGCCCCGGCCGCTCTCAGCACGCCGCGGCGACCGATGCCCTCGGACAGGACGTTGGCAGCTTCCTGCCCGGTGGGCAGGTCAGGGTCAGGGGTAGATGACATCTCGGCTCCTCGATTCGGGGTTATCACCGATCGATGAGAGCAACCACCGATTTCCCTTCCGTGTCAGCAAGATATCCAGTAGATAACG
The DNA here is from genome assembly GCA_033851055.1 of Kribbellaceae bacterium. Lineage (GTDB taxonomy): Bacteria > Actinomycetota > Actinomycetes > Propionibacteriales > Kribbellaceae > Kribbella. Next base: position 24,100 of record JAWWPC010000197.1, read on the forward strand.
CGGCGGTCAGACGGCACGATGTCACGGCTGCGTATGGCGGACTGTGGTACGGACTCCGCCCTGCGGACCAAGAAGGCGATCAGTGAGACCCAAGGCAACCGTCGCTCTCAACCTGGCCACCGGTCGTCGCGGCGCGACGGGCGCTCCGGCAAGATGTCGGGCTCATCCTCGCGCTCGGCGAACCAGCGGCCTTCGCGGGGACTCCTGACCCCGCTTATAACGGCCGTTGGGTGCTCCGGTAGGTGCTGGGGGCAGTGATATACATCACACCGGGGATCAGTCCGGCACGACCACCTAGCGGACCCGTCGTACCGTAGGCGAGCTCCTCGAGCAGCCGGTTGATCTCACTCAGCGGGTTCAACCCCGCCGAGCAACCGGTTCACCGGCAGCCGGCCTGGCGGCCTGGCGGCACACCAACCGAGGTGCTGCCGTCAGAGGTCAGCCACGCCCGGCTGCTCGGCTTTCAAAGCCCGGCGGGTGGCGACGAGACGATCAACGGGAATCTTCACCGGGAAGGGCACATCGACCCGCAGCAGGTCCGTGGACCGCGCTCGCTCGACGGCGACTCCGCCGGTCAATTCAAGTACGACGATCTCGACGCCCCGCGGGCCGAGCTCGGCCCGCCACATCCAGCCGATCCCCGCTGCGGCGTACAACTGTGGTTTGAAGACTCGGTCCATTGCCGCGTTGGACGGCGAGACGACTTCGACCACCATCAAGACGTCGCCCGGGTCGATCGTCGGGCCATCCCCATGCAAGGCAGAAGATGTCGCGACCACTACGTCCGGAATCAACAGACGCCCTGATCCCATCCGAAGACCGACTGCTTCCACCACGTCCGCATCGTCCGGCGCTGACTCTCGCAGGAAGACAGCAAGCCGCCCAGACACCAACTGGTGCTTGGTCGAGGGCGGCGGCGACACCAAAAGACTCCCATCGATGATCTCGTAGCGCTGCCCGTCATCGGGCAGGCCGGCGAGATCGGCCGCCGTCCACGGTCCGATATGAGAGAGCGGCTCGGTCATCGAGATCCTGCTTCCTGCGCGCCACCCGGCACGCTCCGGCACTTGTCAGGTTACGCGTCGGGCGGCGTCTTCGAGGAGGTCATCGGCGACCTGTGGATTGTCGCCGGCTCGGCCCGCAAACATCGGCCGGCACAGGCCCAGCTGGCGCGGACAGGTCAGGAGTTGGGCGGGTCCTGCTGGGCGGTCCACCACTTGATGAGTTCCTCGCGGGCCCGATCCTCGCCCAACGGACCGTGATCCATCCGGAGCTCCAGCAGGTATCTGTAGGCCTGCCCCACCTCACGTCCCGGGCCGATTCCGAGGATCTCCATGATCTGGTTGCCGTCCAGGTCGGGCCGGATGGAGTTCAGTTCCTCCTGCTCCTGCAGGAGGGCGATCCGCTTCTCCAGATCGTCGTACGCCGATCGCAGCGCCTCGGCCTTGCGCTTGTTCCGGGTGGTGCAGTCCGCCCGGGTCAGTACGTGCAGCCGGCTGAGCAGTTCGCCGGCGTCGCGCACGTAGCGGCGTACGGCGGAGTCGGTCCACTCACCGGTGCCGTAGCCGTGGAAGCGCAGGTGCAACTCGACCAGTTTGCCGACCTGGTCGATCTGCTCCTTGCTGAAGCGCAGCGCCTTCATCCGCTTCCTGGCCAGCTTGGCCCCGAACACGTCGTGGTGGTGGAACGTCACCTTGCCATCGCCCTCGAACTGGCGGGTCCGCGGCTTGCCGATGTCGTGGATCAGCGCGGCGAACCGGACCACGAGATCCGGGCTCTCGACGTCCAGCCGCGACTCCAACTCGATCGCCTGGTCGAGCACGGTCAACGAGTGCTCGTAGACATCCTTGTGCCGGTGGTGCTCGTCCAACTCGAGCCGCAACGCAGGCAGCTCCGGCAGCACATACTCGGCCAGACCGGTCTCGACCATCAGGTCCAGCCCGATCCGCGGGTAGGGCGAGCAGACCAGCTTGACCAACTCGTCCCGGACCCGCTCGGCGGACACGATGGTGATCCGCTCGGCCATCGCTGTCATCGCGGACACCACCGCCGGATCCGGGGTGAAGGCGAGTTGGGCCGCGAACCGGGCCGCGCGCATCATCCGCAGCGGGTCGGCGGAGAACGAGTCCTCCGGCGAGCCGGGTGTCCGGATCACCTTGGCGGCCACATCTTCCAGGCCGCCGTACGGGTCGATGAACTTGTGCGACGGCAGCAGGACGGCCATCGAGTTCATCGCGAAGTCACGCCGGGCCAGGTCGCCCTCGAGCGTGTCGCCGTACGCGACGTCGGGCTTACGGGAGGTGAGGTCGTACGACTCTGACCTGTAGGTGGTGATCTCCAGCACCCAGTCGCCCTTGCGGCTTCCGATCGTGCCGTAGGCCTTGCCGATGTCCCAGACGTGGTCGGCCCAGCCGGCCAGCAGTTCCTCCACTTCATCAGGGTGTGCCGAGGTGGCGAAGTCGAGGTCTTTGCTCCCCCGACCGAGGAGAATGTCCCGGACAGGGCCTCCGACCAGCGCGATCTCGTGACCGGCTGTGGCGAAGCGGGCACCCAGCTCGTCGACCACCGGCGCGATGCTCAACAGAGCCTGGACACCTTGCCGCTGTATGGCGGACAGGGATCCGGAGGAGGCCGAGCGGTCGGGAGTAGGAGACATGGGAGTCTAGTGTGCCGTTGACGGCGTCGCTCGAGCGACGCGGGTGTCCCAGTGGGTGGCGCGCAAGGCGAAGAAGCTGCCTCGATGCAGGCTTCATCGCGGCCGCTTGTCCCACGCCGCGAGGTGCCTGCCTGGGCGCCCCCGACTCCGAACAATGTCATAAATTGCGCACTAGGTTACGGTGACGGCGTGTTCAGACGGCGACTGAGGTTCTCCGCAGCCGCGGGATCGGGCCTCCTGATCGCTGCTTTGGCAGCGGTGCCCGCGTCGATCGCGGCACCTGTAGCCGACGATCCGGTGGTGAACGTCTCGATCGACACGTTCACCCCGGCCACCCCGAAACCTGGTCAGCCGGTCACGATCACGGGCCAGGTCACCAACACCAGTACCGCCACCTTCGATAACCCACAGGCGATCGCCTGCATCGACGACCAGCGGCTGCAGACCCGCGCCGAAATCGCCGCGATCCCGCCCGAGAACGACAATCCGGTGAACGAGCAGCGCAGCAGTTGCAGCGGCCTCTACAACTCGGACTCGACCTTCCAAACCCTCGCGACGAAGCTGGCACCGAAGACCTCTGTCCCGTTCAAGTTGGTCGTGCCCTGGAAGCAGTGGCACATCAGTGACCGCTCCGGTGTCTACGTCGTCGGGGTGACGATCCGCGGCAACCCGGGCAAGGGCACGCGTGTGACAGCTGGCCGCACCCGGACGCTGATGCCGGTGATCGACGCCTCGCCGATGCCACGCAAGGTGAACACCGCGATGGTGCTGTCACTGCGACACCGACCGACTTTGCTGGGCAACGACCGGTATTCGGACGAGTCCCTCGCCCAGGCGATGGCCCCGGGTGGCGCGCTCAGCCGCCAGCTCGCCGCCGGCCAGAAGAACAAAGTCACCTGGCTCGTCGACCCGGCGATGCTCGAAGAGGCCAGCGGTATGGCCGACGGCTACAAGGTCCTCGGCAAGGACAACCACCTCCGACCGGGCACCGGTCAGAAGGTGGTCCGCGACTGGCTTGCCGCATTCAACGCGGCCCGCGCCCGGGACCAGGTCATTCTGCTGCCGTACGGCGACCCGGACATGGCCAGCCTGATCGACGCCGGCGGCCAGCTACGCGATCTCGCCGGGCAGGCCCGGGCAGCCACCGAGACCAGCAGTCTCGCCAACAACCCCGCGGTCCGCTCCGGGCTCTGGCTGGAGACCGGCTCGGCCACCAGCCGGAACCTGGTCGCCGCCTCCACCGGGTACGCCGGCGCCAAGGCGAGCGACGTGAATCTGGTGCCGAGTTGGTCCTGGCCCGTCGCGAGCCGGCCGTCGCTGTCCCCGTCTCCCGTGTACGACGTATCGACGCCGGAGGGACCGGTCAAGACCGTCCGGACGGTGATCGCCGACTCCACCCTGACAGCAGGCGGGCCGGATCCCGCCACCGCGGGTTCAGCGCTGGAGGTGCGGCAGCGGTTCGCCGCAGAGACATCATTGCTGGCAGCCACCGGGACCGGCACGATCACTGTCGTCGCAGCTCCGCCGCGCAATTTCGATAACGACGGCAGAGCCGCGGCCGGTCTGGTGGAGGGGCTGAAGCTGCCCTGGATCACCCCGGTGGGTATCGACGACGTGCTGGCCGGCGCCGGCACCAAGCCGCGCCCGGCGAAGCCACCTACGCCCGCCCGCCCGCCGACCGGCCTGAGCGGCGGTCAGCTGGACCGGATCAAGCGCCTGAACAACTCGACGAACGTCTTCGCCTCGTTGCTCTCCAACCCCGACAACATCGACGCCAGCCTCCGCCGCGCGCTGTTCCGGGCCGCCTCGTACAGCTGGCGCGGCTTCGGTGACGAGGCTCAGCGCTTCGTCGACGTCGAGCAGCGCACGGTGGACGGCCAGATCGGCAAGGTGCATCTGGTCAACTCCAGCGTGACGAGAGGTTCCCATCGCGAGATCAACGTGAACCTGTCCGGCAGCAAGGGCACCTTCCCGCTCACCATCGCCAACGAGTTGGACCAGTCGGTCCGGGTCGGCATCGTGGTGACCTCGGCGAACCGGAGCGACCTGCGGATCGATCAGATCCAGACCCGGCTACTAGGCCCGGGCGTGAAGGCCACCTTCCAGATCAACGCGAGCGCCCAGCAGAACGGCCTGATCCGGGCCGAAGCCCAGGTGATCTCCGCCGCCGGCCAACCGGTCGGCCGCGCCCAGGATCTGGTCATCCAGGCCGCTCAGTTCGGCAGTGTCGGCTGGATCCTGGTCGGCGCGGCCATCGCACTGCTGTTCGGTACCTCGGCGGTCCGCATCTACCGGCGGATCCGCTCCGAGCGGCGGAACCCCTCCGGCCCCGCGTCCGCGGACGAGCCCGACCCGTTGAACCCGGCGCCGCTGGATCCAGCCGCGGCGGGCGACGACGAACCGGGACTGACCGCGCTGGAACCCAGCCCGCTGGAATCCAGCCCGCTGGAGCCGCCCACGCAGAACGGCACACCCCGAACCACTGCCGGGCAAACCATTGCCGAGCAGACCGCCGGCGGCGAGCTAGCCGGCACGGAGGATGCACCGCACGACGTACCGCAGAACATGAAAGAAGGAGTCAGGACGACGGATGGCTGACCGCACCCTGCGCTCCGCGGCGGTGATGGCAGCCGGAACGGTGCTGTCCCGCCTGCTCGGATTCATCCGGATCGCCCTGCTCGCGGCCGCCATCGGCACCGCGCTGCGCGGCGACATCTTCACCGCGGCGAACACGATCCCGAACAGCCTCTACATCCTGCTGGCCGGCGGCGTCTTCAACACCGTGCTGGTGCCCCAACTGGTGCGCGCGATCAAGAACCACGATGACGGTGGCCGGGACTTCACCAACCGGCTGCTCACCTTCGGTTTCGTCCTACTGGCCGTCGTCACGGTCGGCTGCGTGCTGCTGGCTCCGTACATCGCCGAGCTCTACACGCCGAAGGAGCTGAACGACCCCTCGCGGGCGTCCGAGCGGGCCTCGCTGGTGTTCTTCGTCCAGCTATGCCTGCCACAGATCTTCTTCTACGGTGCCTTCGTGCTGGTCGGGCAGGTGCTGAACGCGCGGCGCCGGTTCGGGCCGATGATGTGGGCACCGATCGCGAACAACATCGTCGCCTGCGCCTCGATCATCGTGTTCCTGCTGGTCTATCGGGCCGGCGACAGCCCGCCCACCTTCACCACCGGCGAGGGCCTCCTGCTCGGCCTTGGGCACACCTTCGGGATCGCGGTCCAGCTGCTGGTACTGCTGCCGTACCTGAAAGCGAGCGGGCACACCTATGTGCCGAAGTTCGGCCTGCGCGGCACCGGGCTCGGCCGCACCGCCAAGCTGGGTCTGTGGACCGTGCTGTTCGTCGCGGTGAACCAGGTGGCCCTGGTCGTGGTGACCCAACTCGCCATCGCCGGTAGTGCCTCGGAGGACCCGGGCTCGAAGGCCGGCTTGGTTGCCTATAGCACCGCCATGCTGATCATCCTGGTGCCGCACGGCATCGTCACCGTCTCGGTGGCGACGGCCGCCCTGCCGCAGATGTCGACACTGGCCGCTGAGGGAAATGTGACCGAGGTGGCCCGCATGTCGGCCCGGTCGATCCGGCAGACCTTGGCGATCGTCGTGCCGGCTGCGGCCGCGATGATCGCCTTCGCGCATCCGATCACCACAGTGATCGCCGGGTACGGCGCCGGCAAGAACAACACCCAGTTGATGGCATACACGCTGATCGCCCTCGCGCTGGGGCTGATCCCGTTCACCGTGCAGTACTTCCAGTTGCGCACGTTCTACGCACTCGAGGACACCCGAACGCCGTTCTTCCTGCAGTGCGTCATCGCAGCCACCAACATCGCCGCCGCGGTAATCGGCGTACGGGTCCTGCTGGACGAGTCACACCTGCGGTTCAGCGGCGTCGTACTGGGCGGCGCCTATTCGCTCGCCTATCTGGTCGCCGTACTGATGTCCCGCCGGGTGCTGGCGCGACGAGTGCCGAGGGTGCATGGCGCCGGGATCGGGCTGCCGCTGCTGGCGATGGTGATCGCGGCCGTGGTCGGCGCAGGTCTCGGCCTGGTGGTCCTGACAATGATCGACTCCGTCATCGACTGGCACGGCCCGCTCGCCTCTGCGATCCAGTTGGTGATCGCCGCGATCGTGATGCTTCCCGTGTACGTCGGACTTGCGCGGGTACTGAGGATCCATGAAGTCACCGACGTCGTGGGCATGGTCACATCCAGGCTGCCAGGGCGGTCTGTTCGCCCATGACCACGCGCTTGTGCGTTCGTGCACCGGCATGCTGCTGTGGTCAGGCTCTAACATGGGGTCTGCGACCGGCCCCCCAGCCGGTCGCAGCCGGGTCCCCGCCGACCGGATCCGGTGCGGAAATGCACGCCGACCAGTGCATCGAGGAGGGCGAGAGACACCGTGTCGAACCAGACGGTCAGTCCGGGTGCTCTGCTTGCAGGCCGCTACCGGATCGCCGAGTTACTGGCGGAGATCGACGGTGCGCGGGTCTGGCGAGCAGTGGACGAGGTCCTCAGTCGGCCCGTCGTGGTGGACGTGCTGCCGATCGACGACCCCCGCACCAACGCCCTCTTCGACGCCGCCCGGCGGGCTGCCGCCGCAGCCGACCCGCGCTTCCTACGGGTGCTCGATTGCGATATGCACGACGGCGTCACCTACTGCGTCCGGGAGTGGGCCGGTGGCCGGCCCCTGGAGCGCATGCTCGGCGCGGGACCCCTGACCGGGCAACAGGCCGGCTGGATGGCCCGCGAGGTATCCGAAGCGCTGGAGAATCTGCACCGCACCGGCCTTGCGCACGGTTCGATCAGCCCGGCCACGGTCGTAGTGACAGATGCTGGAGCCATCAAGGTCGTCGGCCTGGCCACCGAGGCCGCACTGCGATCCACCGGCCCGGGTTCGCCAGAGCAGGACGTCCGCGCTCTCGGCGAGTTGTTGTACGCCTCTCTTACCGGCCGGTGGCCCGGTCCGGTCCGGGCCTGGGGTTTGCAGCCCGCACCGGTCGAGCACGGTCGGCTACTGAGTCCGCGGCAGGTCCGCGCCGGGGTGCCGCGCTCGCTGGACGACATAGCCGACAGACTGCTGGGTGACCCACCTCGCCACCACGCCGTAGCGATCAACAGCGCCGCTGGCCTATCTGCCGCGTTGTCCGGCGTCATCGGCAGCTCGCACGAGCCACCCAGCCAGATGTCCGACGAAACCATCGCGGTGGCCCGGCAGAACGGCAGCGTCGACGACGCGACCGTCGTAGTCCCACAGATTCAGTTGCCACCGGCCCTCGACCCGAGCCCACCGCCCGTCACCCGCTCGGCCGGCAGCAACGGTCACGTCGAGCCCAGCACGGCGTACATGCCCTCTGCGGACGCCCGCCCGGTAC
>JAWWPC010000258.1:0-34721 GCA_033851055.1 Kribbellaceae bacterium
GTCGTCCTCGGTCAGCCCGGACGGCACCCACCTCGCGGCCTCGCTCACCGACGGTGGGCAGGTGCTCGCCATCGTGGACCTGAAGAACTACAAGGTGCAGCAGTACGTCGGCAACAACGCGCAGTCGAATCTGCGCATCAGCGGCGGCGACGTGGGCCAGCAAGGCCCGACGTACTCGCCCGACGGTTCGCAGCTGTGGCTGGGCCGGATCGACGGCTACACCAAGTTCACCGTGAACCCGGACGGCAGCCTCGCCAACCCGACGAATATCAGCATCGCCGCGCAGGGCTCGAAGCACGCGCTGTCGGCCGAGCCGGTGTTCTCGACCGACGGCAAGACCGTGTACGTCGCTGTCAACGGCCAGAACCGGGTGATCGCTCTCGACGCGGCGACCGGGGCCATCCAGCAGAGCTGGCCCGTGGGCATCGCCCCGCGTGGCATGGTCAAGGTCGGCAACAAGCTCTACGTCAGCAACGAGGGCGGCCGCCCGGCCAAGCCCATGCCCGGCAGCCTGCTCGACCAGGTCACCACGGTCACCGCGAGCGGCGAGAACCCGCCGAACGAAGTCGTTGTGAACCTCAAGGACCACGATCCGTCGACTAAGTGGCTGGCGTTGCAGCCGACCGGCTGGGTGACCTATCAGCTGGCCAAGCCCGCGGCGGTGGTGCACTACTCGTTGACCTCCGCGAACGACTCGGCGGGCCGCGACCCCAAGGACTTCACCCTGCAGGGGTCGAACGACGGCAGCACCTGGACCGACCTGGACAAGCGGACTGGGCAGCGCTTCGACTCGCGGTACATCACCAACAGCTACACGTTCAACAATACCACCGCGTACCGCTACTACCGGCTGAACGTCACCGCGAACTACGGTGACCCGCTCCTGCAGCTCAGCGGCTGGGATATCAGCGACTCGACCGCCCCGGCCGAGACCACGATGAACTCCTACGGCACCGCGGTGCCGGCCGACCCGTTCACCGGTTCCTCCACCACCGGCACGGTCAGCGTCATCGACTTGGCGAACCCGGCGGCCGCTGCCGCGAGCATCGACGTGGGTCTGCACCCGACCTCTGTGTACGCCAAGAACGATGCGGTGTTCGTCACCAACACGGCCACCGACAACGTGTCGGTCATCGACAGCAGGAGCGACAAGGTCGTCCAGACCATCGCCACCCAGCCGTGGCCGGAGGCCTCGGTGGGCTACGAGCCCAACGCGGTGACCCTCACCGACGACGGCCACTTGCTGGTGACGCTCGGCCGCGCCAACGCGGTCGCCGTCTACCGGTACACGACCCCGCAGGAGCCGGTCAGCTACATCGGCCTGCTCCCGACGGACTACTTCCCCGCGGAGATCACCACCGCCGGCAACAACGTGCGGGTCTCCAACACCCGTGGTATCGACGCCCTCCGCCCGACGACCGCCGCCGGGCACAGCACCCACGACACGACGTCGAGCCTGCAGCGGTTCACGCTGCCGGACGACCATGCCATCCCCGCCGACACGGCCAAGGTCTTCCAGCAGAACGGCTGGACCAACAACTCGGTCCAGGTGGCCAAGGGCAGCGTCAACAAGAAGCCGGTGCCGGTCCCGCAGAAGCTCGGCGACCCCTCGACGATCAAGCACGTCTTCCTGATCGTCAAGGAGAACCGGACCTACGACCAGGTCCTCGGTGACATCCCGAAGGGCAACGGCGACCCGACGCTGACCCAGTTCGGCGAGAACGTGACGCCGAACCAGCACGCGTTGGCTCAGCAGTTCGGGTTGTACGACAACACGTACGACATCGGCACGAACTCCGCCGAGGGCCACAGTTGGCTGATGCAGGCCGACGACCCGGAGTACACCGAGTCCTCGGCCGGCGAGTACCAGCGCAGCTACGACACCTACAACGACGTCCTCGGCCACCAGAAGAGCGGCTTCATCTGGACCGGTGCGGAGGCGGCGGGCAAGACCGCGCGGGACTTCGGCGAGTACCAGATGCAGCAGAACAACAAGCCGTCCAGTGCGAGCTGGCAGAACCTGTACTGCGACACCAAGAGCATGGCGGCGAACCCCGCGCAGAACACCGCCTACCCCATGTACACGAACGTGGATATCCCGTCGCTCAATGACATCTCGGTGCACGGCTACCCGGGGGGCGACCTCAGCATCCCCGACATCTACCGGTACGAGATCTGGAAACGTGACTTCGAGAAGAACGGGCCGGCGAACCTGAACATGTTCTGGTTCCCCAACGACCACACCGGCGGTCCGACGACCGGCCCCGCCCAGGTCGCGGACAACGACCTCGCCGTCGGCAAGGTCGTCGACGAGATCTCCCACAGCAAGTACTGGAAGGACTCCGCGATCTTCGTGGTCGAGGACGACGCCCAGGCCGGCGTCGACCACGTCGACGGCCACCGTGCCCCGATCCAGATCATCAGCCCTTGGGCCCAGCACGGCACCGTCGACAGCCGTTACTACTCCCAGATCACGATGATCCGCACCATCGAGCAGATCCTCGGGATCCACCCGATGAACCAGAAGGACAGCGCCGCTACCCCGATGCGTACGGCGTTCACCAACAAGCCCGACTACACGCCGTTCACCGCTCTGCCCAACCGGACCCCGCTGACTCAGGGTCTATCGACCCTGCCGTCCTGTGGCGCGGACACCCCGGCGGCGCAGGACCCGAACGCCGCGCCCGCGCCGACGGGGAAGGTTCCGGCGGCCGAGCAGGCGGTCGCGGCGAAGTGGGAGGCCTGGAAGGCGAAGCAGCCGTTCACCGGGCCCAACGCCAAGGTCGACTCCGCTCCGCCCGAGCAGATGAACCGCTTCTCGTGGTACGAGGCGCACGGGTTCGCCAAGCCCTACCCGGGTGACACCAAGATCTACGCGCCGGACCAGGTGCCGGGCGCCTACATCCCGGGCTCCGACAGCGACGGCTGACCTCCACCCAACTGAACACAGCAGGACGGCCCGCCGGAATCCCGGCGGGCCGTCCGTCTATCAGCGACCTGTTCGACTCCTCAGCGCCAACCACCGGCGCCAATGAGCGTGTCCTGACCGGACGCACCGCGGATCCAGGCATTCACGCTGCTCAGCGGTCAACGCCATACAGCCCGGTTCGCCACCCCGTATCCGGTCGCCGGCGCGGTCGCTTTGCTGACTGCGCGACAGCTGCACTGCCGTACTAAGGGGCGTCCGGTCGCCCGGGTGGTCGGACGGCTCCACCAGACTCAAGGAGACGGTCGTGATCCAGCTGGACTCGTTGCCCGGACTCTGCTGCATCGACGACGGCTGCAATCGTCGCTGCGACAACGCCGGGCGCTTCCACGTGCACGCGGTGACCGGCCTCGTGTGCCACGATCAGTTCACCCATGCCACCGCCGGGCGTAGTGAAGCTGTGCCAGTTGCCATTGTTGATCGACTTCAGCCATGGAGAACGGACGGTACAGCTTCGGCTGCTTCGCCTGGAACCAGCGCCAGATCGCGCTCGCCACAACCACCGTTGGGGGGCGGGACTGCGGGACGGTCGCGAGGTACTCAACTGCGGTCACTGCGACGTCCCATGTCCAACCTCGGCCAGCGCGCCCAGGCACCGCGTCATCGAGCGTCGTCCGCGGCTGATCGATGCGGAGGTTCAGCTCGGCGTCCACCGCGTCGACAAGCACGAGTCCGGACACCAACTCTGGCCAGCGAATAGCGAAGGCGTCTTCGGATAATGAGAGAGTGACCGCGACTCCTAATGTCCCCGTCAAGCCGCGAGCGGATCTGGTGGAGAGGGCGCTGCCGTTCCTGCCTGCGGGCAGTGAAATCCGCCAAGCGTTTGTCGGCCAGGCGGCTGCGAACTTCTTCTTCTTCATCGTCACGTACCTAACCGGCATCATGTCCCGGAACAAGTACCGATGCGTCGTTGTGACCGATGAGGCAATCTACGTGCTCGACAGCACCAAGTGGTCAGGCGGTGCGAAACCTCATGAGCTTGTGGGGCGGATACCGACACACAAACGGCTTGGCCCGGTCTCTGGCCGCTGGGCGGAGGTCCACTTGCTCGGCGAGCGGCACTGGGTGCACAAGCGGTTCCATGACCAGATCGCCGCCGCCGACCGTGAGGGTGGCTTCTAAGGCCTTCACCGGCCCGAACGCACCATTCTGCCGCGCAGCCGCTCTACCAGATCTGCCGCGATAGGTGCGCGCACCTCGCTCGACGACCGTGAAGCTTGGAGCAGTCGATTTCGTGGACTGGCTCGGGTATCGAGTCGACAAACCTGGGGCTGACAGCCACAACTGAGGCGACTCCCAAGGCGGAAGGACCCTAGCGACCGCCAACCCTCCGTCATCACTGCGGTCCCGACATGGTGGCCGCGAGCGGGCAGATTCCGATGGCCGCCAACAGCGGAACGCCGTACGCAGCAGCTCGGGTCGGTGCTCAGGTGCACTATCCGGTGGCCCGCACTACCTGTCGCTGCGTACGCAGACCATCGCAGCGGCTGGGGCTGGGGGCGCGCGGAACCCCCCCCAGAGCAGAACGCGGCGTACCGAGTGACAGGTAGTGCAGCTCTGTACGCCGTACGCAACAGCCCCGGGCCGCGCTCAGGTGCACTATCCGGTAGCTCGTACTACCTGTCGCTGCGTACGCCGACCATCGCAGCGCCTGCGGCTGGGCGCGCGGAACCACCAAGAGCAAAACCCCGATTGCAGCAAGGGACTGATGAACGCCGACACACGCCCGGGAAACGTGGGACTGATGAACGGCGACGCGCCGGGAAACTTGGGACCGATGAACGCTGACGCGCCGGGGAACTTGGGACCGATGAAGTTTAGGGGGCGGTGAGGAAGGCGGTGGTGGGGAGGGGGCGATCGACAATGCGGACGTCGCCGATCCAGCCGGCGAAGCCCTGGTCGATGATGCGGTCGTAGTGGCCGGCGCCGAGCATCCAGAACTCGCCGGTGGTGCTGAGGCCGTTCGACGGAGTGGCGGGATTGCGGAGCAGCATCGACCCCTCGACGTACAGGGTGCTGGTGCGGCCGTCGTTGACGACGGCCAGGTGGAACCACCGGCCGGCTACCTGCTCGTGGCCCCAGTTCGTCCAGGTGTCGTTGCGATCCAGCGGGTAGACCGCCCACTGCGCCTGGCGGCCGCCGGAGAAGCCGAGCTTGACCACCGGCTCGGCCGGGTCGCTGCCGGTCTTGCCCGCGCCGGCGCCGGTACCCATCCGGGCGAGCAGGCCCTCCCACGCGTGGTCCGCGCCGTCGTCGGCGAGCTTGACGAAGGCCTCGATCGTGTAGCCGTCGCGGAAGGTGAGCCGGTTCAGCGGGGCGTTGTCAGCTGTCCGGAGGTAGCCGCCGCGGGCAGGGTTCTTGCCACCGGCAAAGAACCAGCTGGCGTGTGCGGGTTGGTCAGGGTGGTACTCGGTGGACGGGCGCAGGCTGTCTGCCGGGCTGCCGGCGAACAACACCTGGGTGAGGTCGTTGCCTCGGCCCGATTGGTCTACGACGCGTCCGGAGCCGGCTCCGTCGAAGCGCCAGTAGGCGACCGTGCCGGGAATGACCAGCTTGCCGGCCGGACGGGCCGGGCGGACGGGCACCGGGTCGAAGCCGGCGAACCGCTGCGCGAAGTCGATCGGCAGGCTGAACCGGTTGGTGTCGTCGGTCAGCTCGATCTCGCCCTGCTCCAGTTCGTTGCGCTTGGCCGCCGGCTGGCCGAGGATCCACGGCGAGATCGTCTCGACGTCGATGATGTTCCGGGCCAGGTCGAAGTGGTACAGCCGGATCATCGCGCTGCCGCCGTAGTACCGGTCCTGGTAGTTGGTGATGTGCAGGTGCACGTCGTGCCCGGCCGCGTTGCGCCGGATGGTCCGGCCGGACGGCCAGTAGTGCCCGTTCAGCGTCAGGAAGATCTGATCGTTGCCGTTGACAAGTTGTTCCCAGACCCGGTTGCCGTGGTCGGAGAAGTAGGCCTCCGGGTTGCCGTAGTCGGCGTTGACGAGTTCGTGGATGGTCAGGATGACCGGCAGCTTGGGGTGATCAGCGATCACCTTGCGGGCCCAGGCGAAGCTCTGGTCCGACGGCCGCCAGTCCATTGCCAGCAGTAGCCACTCGCGGCCGGCCGCGCGGAAGACGTGGAACGAGTTGTAGCCCTCGGGTGTGCTACCGCCGTACGTGCTCATCTTCAGGAAACGCTGGGGTCCGAAGGTGTGCAGGTACGCCGAGTCGCCGCGCTGGTCGTCCTTGCTACCGTCGATGTCGTGGTTGCCGGCAAGCACGCTGTACGGCATCCGGGCCCGGTCCAGCACCGCGAAGACCGGGTCGGCCTTGGCGAACTCGGCCGCCTGCGCGTTCTCCACCACGTCACCGAGATGCGCGGTGAAGACGATGTTCTCGGCCGCGCGCTGCTCGATCAGGTACTCGAAGGTGGCGGTCAGCGGCGCGGGATCACCCCGGTCAGTGTCGAACAGGTACTGCGTGTCCGGTACGACGGCCAGCGTGAACCGCGGGTGGTCCACGTCCGGCTGGCTCGAGCTACCCGCGGCCGCCGAGCCAGAGGCTGATGCTGATGCTGACGCGGCCGGTAGGAAGGCAGCGGCGCCGGCGCCGAGCACACCGGCCTGGAGGAGCCGCCGCCTGCTCGTGCCGTCGTACTGGTCGGGTCCTGCTGTCGTCATGATGCCTCCGCGCCGGGTATTTCGCGGGTGCCTCACAGCCCCGCGTCGCAGGCACTTTAGATCGGCGGCGTTGACTGTTGCCAGGAGCACCGGTTAACAGTTCGTGCCCAGGACCGGAAATCCAAGCGCGGCACGGGCAGCCGTTCAATCGAACCCGTAAGCGATCACCGGGGGAATGCTGCCGGCACGGAGCCCGGCCAGCACCCGTGCCTCGTGCGGTACGACGGGGTCGGGCAGCTTGTCGAGCGAGTACCACTCCAGGCCGGCGGCCTTGCCCGGCTCCATCAGCCGGGGCTCGCCGGTCCAGCGGGTGGCGGTGAAGAAGAAGTCGACGCGCTCGTCGATCGGCTGGCCGTTGGCGCCGGTGCGATGCATCGCGGTGACGGGCACCAGGTCGGCCCCGGCGATCTCCACCCCGACCTCCTCGCGGACCTCGCGCAAGGCCGCGCTGATGACGGACTCACCATGCTCGACATGACCGGCGGGCAACGCCCAGTAGCCGTCCATGTAGCCCGTGTTCGCCCGGAGCAGCAGGAGCACGTCGTCACCACGACGGAGGGCGACATATGCCGCGGGAATCACCTGGAACCGATCCATGCCGAGAAGCCTAGAGGCCAGCACGGACAGAGAAATTCCGAACGGCCGCAGGAGAAATCCTGCGGCCGTTCGGGAGCCGGGAATCAGGCCGGCTGGTCGGGGGCGACCTCGACGTCGCCGCCGCTGTCGGTACTGGAGCCGCCGCTCGGACCCACTTCGACATCGCCACCGCTGCGCTTGGCGGCGGAGAGGTCGGCGGCGCCGCTCGGTCTCCCCTCGACGTCGCCGCCGCTGTCAGTGCTGTACCCATCGCCGCCTGTCTCGGCGGTGTCGTCAGGGCGTTCTCCGTCGATCGGTTTCGTCATTGCTGCCTCCCGTGTTGGTACTGCGATGTCGTGCGCATCGGTCTACGCAGTGCGAACCCGGACCGATATCGCTGGGTACTGTTCCTACCGAACTCCTCCTTGGACCACAAGCACCGCCAAGCGTGTTGGCACAGACTTCGCCCGACCAAGTAGCACTGTCACACTGGACGAATGGTGGTGCCACTCGTCATCGCGGTCGTCGGTCCCACGGCGGCCGGCAAGTCCGACCTGTCCGTTGCCCTGTGCAAAGAGCTCGGCGGTGAGGTCGTCAACGCCGATGCGATGCAGGTCTACCGCGGCATGGACATCGGTACGGCGAAGATCAGCCTCGCGGAGCGCCAAGGCGTGCCGCACCATCTGCTCGACGTACTCGACGTGACCCAGACCGCCACGGTGGCGGAGTTCCAGCAACTCGCGCGAGCCGCCATTGACGGCTGCCTGCAGCGTGGGGCCGTCCCGGTTCTGGTCGGCGGCTCGGCGCTCTACGTCCGCGCGATCCTGGACGATTTCGTCTTCCCTGGCACCGATCCGGTCGTCCGGGAGCGGCTGGAGGTAGAGCTCGAGCGGGACGGCTCCGGTGCGTTGCACCGCCGGCTGGCCGAGGTCGACCCGGCCGCCGCGGCGCAGATCCTGCCCAGCAACGGACGCCGGATCGTGCGCGCCCTGGAGGTCGTGGAGATCACCGGAGCACCGTACGTCGCAACGCTGCCCGAGCACAGGTATGTCTACCCGAGCGCCGCGCAACTCGGTCTCGACATACCGCGGCCTGAGCTGGATGAGCGGATCGATCGCCGGGTGGCCCGTATGTTCGAACAAGGATTCGTCGACGAGGTTCGGGAGCTGCTCACCAAGGGCCTGCTGGAAGGCCGTACGGCGAACCGTGCGTTGGGCTATTCCCAGGTGATCGCGCTGCTGGACGGCGACATCACCGAGGCCGAGGCGCGGGAGCGGACCGCCCAGGCGACCCGGCGGTTCGCCCGCCGCCAGGACTCGTGGTTCCGGAAGGACCCGCGGATCAGCTGGCTCCGGTACGACGATCCGCAGTTGATCGAGCGAGCCCTGCAGGTGTTGCGACGCCGTACTCGGGAAGAAGGCAACCCGAGGGCGGCGACCGGCGTAGTCGAGGAGGAAGGCCTGGGGGCATTTGATGCGAGGGGGTGACCGTGAGGCCGAGTTCCGAGAGTACGTGCTCGCGGATCGCACCAGACTGATGCGAACGGCCATGCTGCTGACTGCCGGTGACTCGCACACGGCCGAGGATCTGGTCCAGACCGCTTGTACCCGGGTGTACCTGCACTGGCACCGGATCCGGCATGCGGGCGCCGGGCCGTATGCGCACCGCATCCTGGTCAACGCCTTCCTGGACGAACGACGCCGGGCCGTCCGCCGCCCGGAGGTCGTGACAGCGGAGACATTCGAGCCGAGGCTGGCTGATGAGGTCGATCATGTGGACATGCTGGCGGTCCGGGAGGCGCTGTCGGAGCTCGCGCCACGGCAACGCGCGGTGCTGGTACTGCGGTACTTCGAGGACCTGGACGTCGCCACTTGTGCGCGCATCCTGGAATGCACCGAGGGAACCGTGAAGAGCCAGACCGCGAAAGCGCTGAAACGACTGAAGGACCTGATGATCGACCCCACGACCGGGAGTGCGTGAGTGGACGAGGTGAAGAGGCTGCTGGAGGAGTTCGCCGACCGCGCGGTCGCCGAGGTCTCGCCGGTGGACGTGGAAGCGGACGTACTGCGTGGCCGCCGTGCGCTCCGCCGGATGAAGGCGCGCCGCCGGGCCACCGGCGTACTGTTCGTCGCTGCTCTGTCGACGGCCGTCCTGGTGGTCGGGAACGAACTGCAGTGGTGGGGCGCCGGTGACGCGGGGGTTGCCACGCACTCCGCCGACGGCCGGGCGAACCCGGAGTCGACTCAGTCCGAGGCGCCGGCCCGGACCCCGACGCCGGGAGCAGCGACCAGGGCGCACTCCGAGCAAACGCAGTCGATCTTCTCCGCGCCCAACGTCGAACTGGTAGCGAACCGGCAGTCCTGGTCCGGCATCCGCTGCACGCTGGTTCCGCTGGGATGGAGCCCACAGGTACCGGCGCCGACCGGGCAGGTGGTGCTCAGGCCGGCGAGTGTTCGTAGCTCGGCCGGCCCGGTGACCAACCTGATCCTGCAGGCGGCGTCGGCGCCGGCGAAACTGGTGGCGGTGCGGGTGATCCAGGCCGACGGCAAGGCTTTCCACCTTGGCACTGTCGCGGACGGCCGCGGGGTGGGACAGGTGCAGTTGGGCGCACGCTGGCTGGTGGTCCGGCTGCCGGCCGGCGACGAGGGCTGGAGCGACGAGTCATTGCAACGGTTCATGGCGTCCTGCAGCCTCTCCTGAACAACTCGCCACACCAAGTGGCGATCTACCCGCGGACGCGGTAAGCAGGGGCTGTCCCTGTACCCGATCCAGCGGAGGCTCCGTTGACCGTCAAGACCTTGGTCGCAACCCTGACGGCGAGTGCGCTCGTCCTGTCCGGACTGAGTGCCGGCGGCGCGGTGGCCGCGAAAGCTCCCCAACCACCGGCCAAGACCGCCACCTCGATCGGGTTCGGCGGTGCGGTGGCCTCCGTGGACGCCGACGCCACCGATATCGGTCTGTCGGTGCTTCGTCGCGGCGGTAATGCCGTTGACGCCGCTGTCGCGACGGCGGCCGCGCTCGGCGTGACCGAGCCGTACTCGGCCGGTGTCGGTGGTGGCGGCTATTTCGTGTACTACGACGCCAAGACCCGCGAGGTGCACACGATCGACGGGCGGGAGACTGCTCCCGCGACGATGCCCGCCAATGCCTTCCTCGACCCGGCGACCGGGAAGCCGTACAACTTCTCCCCACAGTTGGTCACCTCCGGAGTCTCGGTAGGCATCCCCGGCACCCTGGCGACCTGGGACTCGGCACTGCACCAATGGGGCTCGCTGTCTTTGGCCAAGGCCCTCACGCCGGCCGAGAACCTGGCCGAGCGCGGATTCGTGGTCGACCAGACCTTCCGCAACCAGACCCTGGACAACAAGGCGCGGTTCTCCGCGGTCGTGCCGACGGCCAAGCTGTTCCTGCCGAACGGTGACGCTCCGGCCGTCGGCTCGGTCTTCCGCAACAAGGAACTCGCCCAGACCTACGAACTGCTGGGCAAGAAGGGCCCGTCGGCGTTCTACTCCGGTCCGCTGGCCAGCGAGATCGCCGCGGTCGTGAAGACACCGCCGAAGGCTCCGGGCGCGACCTTGCCGCTGATGCCGGGCTACCTGACCACCCGCGACCTTTCGAAGTACAAGGTGATCGACCGCGAGCCCACGAAGGTCCGGTATGACGGGCTGGACGTCTACGGGATGGCACCTTCGTCATCCGGCGGGACGACCGTCGGTGAGGCCCTGAACATCCTTGCCACGAAGCACTTGTCGACGTTGTCCACCCCGCAGGCGCTGCACCAATACCTGGAGGCGTCGGCCCTCGCCTTCGCGGACCGGGGGGCGTACGTCGGCGACCCGGCGTACGTGAACGTGCCGATCAAGGAGCTGTTGTCGGCTGACTTCGGCGCTGAGCGGGCCTGTCTGATCGACCCGGCGAAGGCCTCGGTCAAGCCGCTCAAGGCTGGTTTACCGGATGGCGATTACACGCCTTGCGCCGCAGGTGCCGCGACGACGCAGCGGCCGGACACCGAAGGCCTGTCGACCACCCATCTCGTTGCTGCTGACAAGTGGGGCAACGTGGTTTCCTACACGCTCACGATCGAGCAGACCGGCGGCAGCGGCATCACCGTGCCCGGGCGTGGATTCCTGCTCAACAACGAACTGACGGACTTCTCCGCGGTGCCGGACCCCGCCGACCCGAACCGGATCCAGCCCGGCAAGCGGCCGCGCTCCTCGATGTCGCCCACGATCGTGCTGCGGGACGGCAAGCCGTTCCTGGCGCTCGGTTCGCCGGGTGGTTCGACCATCATTACGACGGTGCTGCAGACCCTCACCAATCGGCTGGACCGGGGCATGACGTTGCCGGAGGCAATCGCCGCACCGCGCGCCTCGCAACGCAACACGGCGACGGTGACAGCCGAACCGCCGTTCATCGACGCCTACGGCGCCGCCCTGAAGCCCTACGGCCACACGCTTGTGCCCTCAGGTGATGCGCTGACCTCGGCTGCGGAGATCGGTGCCGTCGCCGGGCTCGAATTCCTCCCGAGCGGCGCCTACCTCGCAGCGGCCGAACCCAAGCGCCGCGGCGGAGGCGCCGCCGGCACGGTCCACCCGCTGTCGCCGAACGGCTAGTGTCGCGTGAGACCAAAGGGTCACCGCTCACTCGGTGGTCGCGTACTTTGTCTAGACCGACGGCGGGATCAGGTCGAGGGCGCTGTGAGGTGGTGGAGGCGGGCGACGATCTGATGCGCTTTGCCGCACGACGACGGGCCGGTCGCGATCGAACGCTCGAGAATCGACGGTCTGGCGGCGTTCGGGTCAACGTCAGTTCTCAGGCGTCCACGCGATGCGGATTGCGTGCGCCCACTGTTCGACCCGCTCGGCGTACCCGTTAGCCGGGAAAGTCCCGTCGACCGCTACGTCGTGGATCGTCGTGGCGAAGGCCGGGCCGCGCGGCGCACTAGTGTCGGATCGTCGGTCTTCGAATGCCCACCTTGGTAACGCGGCTCGGCGCCCGAGGGATGCTGGAGTAGGTAGCAGGCGACGTTGACATCACGCCGATCAGTCACACCAACGACGGTATCCGGACTCGAACACCTTCGCACCACGGTTCCTCAGCACCGTGCGCGAGACGAGCGCGTCCGCGGCTGGTCCTGGCAACTGCGTCGGTCAAGCTGTCTCGGGCTGGCCGAGCGCACCGGCGAGGCGGGTCCGGGATGCGGTCAGGTGTGCGCTCATCGCCTGTGCGGCGCCGGCCTCGTCGCGCCGGGTGACTGCGTCGAGCACCCGTTCGTGCTCGCGCACGGTGTCGTCGGCTATCCCGATCGTGTAGTAAAGCCGGTACAACTGCGCATGGGGACGGAGTCGCTCCAAGGTTTCGACCATCAAGCCGACGCCAGTGGCGGTCGCCAGCGCGACGTGGAAGGCTGCGTCCTGAGAGGCGAAGGCCTTGTAGCTTTCGTAGCCGTCGCCGGACAGCGGCTGCTTCATCTCGGCAATGAGATCCTCCATACCGGTCATCTGCCGCGGCGTCGCGACCTCAGCGGCCCACGAGGCGCACGCCGGTTCGAGCAGGAGCCGCATCCGGAACAGTTCGTCGAACGTCCGGCCGTCGATCAGCGGCGCGGCTGTGTAGCCGTGATGCGCCTTTTTCGTCACCAGGCCGTCCGATTCCAGCCGCGCCAAGGCTTCCCGGATCGGGGTGGCAGAGACCTTGAGGTCGCGTGACAACCCGTCGATGGACAATCGGGCGCCCGGTTCGACGACGTTGTCCATCAGCTTGGACTTGAGGATTTCGTAGATCTCGTCGGCCAGCACCGATCGACGGGGTGCGTTGACACTGCCGAACGGGGAGCCGGCGGTAGTCGTCTGCACATTCATACCCCGATCCTATACGAAGTTTGATCTTAAACCGGCAAAAAGCGAAGTCGCCCGACCCCTGAAGCATGGCACCGAATCGACAGCACGCTTGCGGTGGTTGCTGATTGCATCCTGATGACGCCGAGATTTCGGGGTCTTGACACCACACGGTTTTGGACCTGATGATCGGGCACCATAGATCCTATAGGAAGTTGTCAGCTCCCTGTGAATCGCCTCCCATGAACATCAACGCTCGAAGGGTGACACCAGTGACAGGTACTCGTCTCGCAGTGCAGCTCGGCGTGGCAGGGCTTGCCGTCGGCCTGCTGGCCGCCTGCTCCGTCGCCAGCTCATCAACGTCCGGCACAACACCTTCGAGCGGCAAGGCGCCCACGCAGGTGGTCATCGGGCTGTCGAACCAGACCATGGCCGTGACCTTCCCGGTCGGCGTGGCCAAGGGCGCCCAGCAGCAGGCCGACAAGCTCGGCGCGAAGCTGGTCGTGGTCGATTCGAAGGGTGACGTCCAGAAGCAGGGCAGCGATATTCAGGACCTGATCGCACAGAAGGTGAGCGGCATACTGATCGTGCCGAACTCGCCCGGACCGGCGCAGGCGATGGTCGACGGCGCTGCCGCCGCCGGCATCCCGATCGCCTCGGTGCATGGCACAGTCGGCACCGGCCCGGCGACCGTCCCCTACGACAAGCTGTCGTTCACCATCAACGAGAGCGCCGACACGGTCGGGCACGAAGAGGCCAGCCTGGCCAAGCAGGCGCTGCCTTCCGGCGGCAAGGTCGCCATCATCACCGGAGCCTCCGGCTTCCTGGAGAACACCACCTGGACCGCGGGCTTCAAGTCCGACCTGGCCGCGGCTGCCGGCTTCAGCATCGTGGCCACGCAGCCGGGTGACTGGACCGCGGAGAAGGGTCAGGCTGCCTGCCAGGGCATCCTGAGCGCACACCCGGACGTCAACCTCTTCTACGCCCTGTCTGACGACATGGCCGCCGGCTGCGCCAAGGCGGTGGCGGCGGTGCATTCGAAGGCCAAGATTCTCGGCAACGGCGGCGCGAAGATCGGTATCGACGGAATCAAGGACGGATCGATCTACGGCGACGTCTGCTTCAAGCCGGTCGACGAGGGCGCGAAGGCCTTCGACACCCTGTACGCGCAAATCACTGGCAAGGCCGCGGCGCCGAAGACGGTGCTGAGCTATGACATCCCGACGGTCACCAAGGCCAACGTCGCCCAGTGCGTGCCGCAGTGGTAGGAGCGGAGACTACCTCGGTGCGGACGGGCGGATCCCGCTCGTCCGCACCGGCGGGCCTGGAGATCGACAAGGTCAGCAAGGTTTATCCGGGGGGCACTCATGCGCTCAAGGGTGTCTCTCTGCACCTGCGACCCGGGCAGGTACACGGCTTGGTGGGCGCGAACGGCGCCGGCAAGTCCACTCTCATCAAGATCATTGCGGGCGCGCAGCGGCCAACCACCGGCACCCTGCGCTGGCAGGGCGAACCGGTCGATTGGCGGCGCCCGGCCGACGCGCAGGCGGCCGGCGTGGCCGTCGTCCACCAGCAGAGCCCGGTGTCGCCCGCACTGACGGTGCTGGAGAACGTCTACCTCGGCGCCGGCGCCGGCACCATCTGGAGCCCCCGCAATCGGCAGGCCGATTTCGCCGAACTCTGTACCAGCATTGACTTCAGGATCGACCCGAACGAGGTCGTGGCCGGCCTGTCGATCGGTGACCGCCAGATGGTGTCGATCCTGCGGGCGTTGGCCCGGCGGCCGCAACTGATCCTGCTGGACGAACCGACCGCCTCGATCACCCCGGCAGAACGAGCGGGCGTGCTCGCCGCGGCTCGGCGGCTTGCCGGCACCGGGGTCGCGGTGGTTTTCGTATCGCACTTCCTCAATGAGGTCTCCGAGATCTCCGATGTGGTCAGCGTGCTTCGTGACGGCGCCCTGGTCGACTCTTTCGGCGCCGACGAGCTCACCGAGGAGCGCATGGTGGCCGGCATCGTCGGCAACCGGCTCCGCGCGATCGAGAACACCCACGAGTCGTTCCCGCCCGGAGAGGCGGTGCTCGAAGTGCGCGGCCTGCGTTCGACCGCGATGGCCGAACCGCTTGACCTGACCGTTCGGCGCGGCGAAATCGTCGGCCTGGCCGGGCTGCTCGGCTCCGGCCGCACCGAACTGCTCAAGGCGATCTTCGGGGCTGACCGTCGGGTCGCTGGCGAGATAGTCGTCGACGGGCAGCCGCTGTCAGGAGGTCCGGCCGCCGCGGTGAAGCGCGGTGTCGCCTTCGTCCCAGAGGACCGGCTGGGGCAGGGACTCATCGGCGACTGGGAGATCTGGCGCAACGTGTCGCTCGCCGATCTCGGCAACCTGTCCGGCCGCTTTCGGCGGCTCCTCCCGTCCCGCGAACGCGCCCGGGCCGCGCAGGCCTGCGCCGAACTCGGCGTGGTGGCGCCGTCGATCGACACCCTGGTCCGCGATCTGTCCGGCGGCAACGCCCAGAAGGTCGTGTTCGCCAAATGGATCTACAAGACGCATGCGGTGCTGTTGCTGGACGAGCCGACGGCCGGGGTGGATGTCGGCGGGAAGGCAGATCTGATCATGCTCATCCGGGCGCTTGCGGCTCGGGGAATGGGGATTGTCGTGGTGCTCTCGGAATTCGAGGAACTGCTCAGCGTGGCTGACCGGGTCGTGGTGATGAACCGCGGCGCGGTCACAGGCGGATACGCGAGCGACGAGGTGTCGGTGGCCGAATTGACGGCCGCGGCCGGGGGGTTGTCATGACGGTGGCCACGTCGAAGCTCGGGTCGAAACCACCTCGCAGCGGCGCCCCCGGCGCTGCCCTGATGACTCCGCTGGCTCGGATCCGTCCGGCATTCGCTGGGCTGCGGCCGCAGCGCGCAGGAGTGGTCTACGCCCTGGTTCTGCTGGTGTTGGTGCTGGTCATCGCCACTACGGCCAAGCACTTGCCGGCGTACCTGTCGACCGTGAATGTGTCGAACATCCTCAGTCAGTCAGCGCCGGATGCCATCCTGGCGGTGTTCATGACCGTCGTCCTCATCTCGGGCAACTTCGACCTGTCGGTCGCCTCGGTGGCGGCTCTCGCGGCGGCCCTGGCCCTGAAGACGATCGACAGCATCGGCACCGCGCCGGCGGTCGTCCTTGCCCTCGCTGTCGGGGTCGCGGTCGGTGCCATCAACGCGGTGCTGGTGCAAAAGATCGGCGTCAACGCCTTCATTGTCACTCTCGGCAGCATGACCGCGGTACGCGGGATTGTGCTGATCGCGCTCAACGGCGAGAGCGTGACAGCCCATTCCCGAGCCCTGGTCGCGCTGGACAGCACCGCATTCAAGGTTCCGCCAATGCTGGCGGTGCTGGCCGGCGTGCTGCTTGTGGTGCTTGCCGGCATCCGGCTGCGCCGGCTGAACGAGGAGAACGCTCCGCCGCTGGACGGATTCTTCCTCTCGTTGATCGCGTGTGCCGTGCTGCTGGTGGTGATCGCTGTGATCGCGCCCGCCCTGCTGACTCAGCCGCTGCCGGTCTGGTTGATGATCTGGGTGACGGTCGGCGTCGCGGCGGCACTGCGTTTCCTGGTGCCGGGTCGCAACCTCTACGCAGTTGGCAGCAATGCCGAGGCGGCACGGCTTTCGGGCATCAATGTCGATCTCTACAAGATGGCGCCGTTCGTGTTGACCGGGCTGGCCTCGGCCGGGGTGGGTCTGCTGTACGCCGGGCGGTTCAACTCGGTCGACCCGAACGGGCTCACCGGCACCGAACTCACGGTGATCGCGGCGGCCA
This sequence comes from Kribbellaceae bacterium, assembly GCA_033851055.1. Lineage (GTDB taxonomy): Bacteria > Actinomycetota > Actinomycetes > Propionibacteriales > Kribbellaceae > Kribbella. The sequence continues at coordinate 16,873 of JAWWPC010000258.1, forward strand.
TCCTCGGCGGTACGTCGCTGTTCGGTGGTGCAGGTCACGTGGCCAAGTCGGTCCTCGGTACCGTTGTCCTGTTCACGTTGTCGAACGGGTTCAACATGCTGAACCTCGGGTCGAACTACCAGTATGTGGTCCAGGGTGCCGTGCTGATCGCCGCGTCCGCGGTGTACACGATCGCTGCCAAAGCGCCGGCCAGACGCCCACAGGCCGATCGGTCCGACGTCGGCGGCGCGGCGTCTTCCGACACGACCGCAACCGACCGGGCCGAGACCCCGCGCTCGCCGGTGAGCGGAGCGTGACGGCTACCTTCACTGAACTTGTCAACCGGGCGTGAAAGCCACATCCCTTGCCATCCACGTGAGCCACCGGGGAATCGGGTTGCCCCGGCTTCGGCCCGATCGTGAAGGCAGTGAGCGGGTGACGAGCAGGTTGAACGCGTAGCTGCGCAAGGTAGCTGGGCTGCGGTGCCAGACACACCACTAGAAGAGTTCAGCCAACTAGTCAGAGAGTGGTGAGTACGGCGGCGACGAGGGCGGCTCGGTCGGGGAGACTGGCGGCGACGACCTGCTCGTGGACGGCGTGAGCGCCCTTACCGCGCGGTCCGAACCCGTCCAGACTGGGCACGCCGAGCCAGCCGGTCAGGTTCGTGTCCGCCGCACCGGCCGCGACGGCACCGCCGACCTGTTGACCGACTGAGCGACCGGCCGCCGCGACGGCCGCCAGTAGTTCGCCGCCCGCATCCGACGGCCGCCAGGCTGGTCGGCTGGACAGCACGGAGACCTGTATGTCGGCTCCCGATCGCACCGGCTGCAGCGCGCCGACGGAATCGAGTACGGCTCGCTCGGTGCCCGGATCGACGAACCGGAAGCCAAGCTCGGCTGACGCGGTGCCGGCGACGACGTTCGTCCGCCCACCGCCGGCGATGGTGCCGACGTTGCACAGCACGTCGTCGTACCCCGCGAGCAGGGAGCGGACCGCTGTCAACTGGTCGACCAGTTCGTCGATCGCGGAGATGCCGGCGCTGGAGTCCAGGGCGGCGTGCGCCTCCCGGCCGGTGACCTCGATCCGGACCCGGCTGCTGCCGCGCCGTGCGGTCTTCAGGTCGCCGTTCGGATGCGGTGGTTCGAGCCCGAACGCCGCGACGACGCCGGCCGATTCGGCGGTGACGAGCTCGCGTGCTGAGGGTGAGCCGATCTCCTCGTCGGCCGTGACGATGATCCGCACTGGCCGGTGCTCCACGCCGACCTCGGCGACCAGCTGTAGCGCGGTTTCCAGAACGACGAGGCCGCCTTTCATGTCGAAGACGCCGGGCCCGTGGACGAGGCCGTCCTGTTCGCGCCAGGGCATCGGACCATTGAGCTGACCGACCGGCCAAACCGTGTCGTGGTGGGCGAGGAACAGCAATGGCGCCTGGTCGGCGCGGGGGCCTCGGCCGGGGAGGTTCGCGACGACATGGTCACCCGTTGCCGACGGCACCCGTCGGGCGGTGCCACCCAGCTCCGCGTACCGCACTAGCAGCCGCTCGGCGAACGCATTCAACGCATCGGCGTCGCCGGTCGGGGTTTCGTGCACGACGTACTCGCGCAGTCGAGCGAGCATCTGCGCGGCCCGCCCGGCAGCTGCCTGCTGCAGTCCGATCTCCATGGATAGCCAACGTATCATCAGAAATCGAGTGGTGGCGACTAGCTCGCTTGACCGCGATTCTGCCTATTGTGCAGTTGTTGACTGGCTGTGGCCGGACCGGATTTACTCAAGCGTCGAACAAGATCCGTTACGTATTTTTGATCAGGGGAGTTGTAGGTCGATGACAGCGCAGAGCACGGCCGACGAGTTCCGCACCGTCACCCTCACCACGCCGGCGCAGTACGGGGAGGCGGCGACGCTGTACCGCGAGGTCTTCGGCTACCGGGACCCCGACTACGGCCTGAACCCCAGGCTGCTCGGCGCCTTGGTCGGCAACGGCGGCTCGGTGGTCGGCGTACTGGACGCGGCCGGGCGGATCGTTGCCTTCGCCTACGGTTTCTGTGGCACCGACGGGCGCGGTTTCTACCACTACTCCCAGTCGGCCGTGGTCGCCGCGGAACAGCAGGGCCGCGGGCTCGGACGCATGCTCAAGCAGGCGCAGCGCGGCGTCGCTCTCGAGCACGGCATGACCCACATGCGGTGGACCTACGACCCGATCCAGACTCGCAATGCGCACTTCAACCTCGACGTCCTCCGAGCTCGCGGGCGCTGGTTCTATCCGGACCTGTATGGCGAGCCTTGCACCGATCGGGTGGTAGTCGAGTGGGACCTGCGCGGCAGCGACCAGGCGGTGCCGCCCGCGGAGCCGGACGTGGGCGAGGCGGAGCTGACGGAGGCGGATTGGGGCGTGCCGCGTGGCAAGGGCGAGCGAAGGTGGCTCGCGCTGCCGTCCGACTTCGCGAGCCTCGCGGCGACCCGGCCCGACACTGCGGACCAGGTGCGCCGAGACGTCCGGTCGGCCTTCACCGATCTGCTCGGCAAAGGTTTGGTCGCCGAGTCGTGCCGGCAGCGCCCGGGTGGAACCGCCGTCTACCAGTTCGGCCCGGCACCTGAGCCTCGTGAACCTGAGCCCCGTGAACCTGAGGCGTGTGGACCTGACGCCCGTGGACCGGAGTGCGGTGAACCTGAGCGCGGTGAACCTGAGCCCCGCCGCGAGCCTGAGCCCCGCGAGCCCGATTCGGAGGAGAGCGATGTCCGAGGCTGACGACCGGCGGAGCAACCGTGAGCTGGCCAGCCCGCACGAGCGGTACGACGCCCGGTTGCAGCGGCGTTCGTCGACGCTGCTGCAGCAGCGGGTGGTCGAACAGGAGCGGGCCTCTATCGCCGAGGCGCTCGACCTCATCCTCGCCGACGACTCGATCGCCCGGGCGGCGGCGCGGATCGTCGCTGCCCGCCGGCGGTTCATCGTCGGCTCGAGCAAATCGTTCTCGTACGCCTCGTTGCTCGCGTTCGATCTCAGCGCCGGCCTGTCGCAGGTCACCCTGATCGACGGCACAGTGGTACGCAGCGTCGACGTGCTGTCCGACGTACGGTCCAGCGACCTGATGGTGGCGTTCTCGCTTCGCCGCTACCGGCGCGACACCGTCGAGATCGCGAGCCGTTTCGTCGAGGCCGGCGGTGAGCTCGTCGCGATCACCGATTTCGACGATGCCCCGCTCGCGGACATCGCGGACCAGTGCATCTATGTCGCCACCGGCAGCGCGTCGTACGTCGACTCGCCGACCGTGGTCGCCGCCGTCCTGCACGTGCTCGCGACCCTGACCACGGCGAGCGCGAAGGGCGCTCGGCGGCGCCTGGGCGAGCGGGACCGCCTGAATACAGAGCTGGGGCTCTATGTCATCGACTGAACCGAAGGTGCGTGTCACCGCCGCCCGGCTGCACCGGGTCCGGCTGCCGCTGGTCCACGCGTTCCGCACCAGTTCGCACAAGAAGGCTCAGCTGGACCACATCCTGGTAGAGCTGGAGGACGCCACGGGCGCCGTCGGCTGGGGTGAGATCGCCTCACCGTCCGACCCGTACTACGCGCCGGAGACGGTGGAGACCTGCTGGCACATCGCCGAGCACTACCTGTTGCCGGCGGTGCTCGGCCAGGAGTGGGACGCGCCGGAGCAGGTGCCGCAACTGTGGGCGAAGGTGCGCGGCAACCAGTTCGCCAAGGCCGGCGTCGACGTCGCCGCCTGGGTGCTGTGGTCCACCATGCGCGGCGTGCCGCTCGCGGCGGCGCTCGGCGGTACCCGGACGGAGGTCACCGCAGGCGTCTCGCTCGGCATCGAGCCGACGATCGACGACCTGCTCACCGAGGTACGCCGCCAGGTCGGTGCCGGCTATCCGCGGGTGAAGCTGAAGATCGCGCCCGGCTGGGACATCGAACCCGTGCGCGCGGTCCGAGCCGAATATCCGGACCTCGATCTGCATGTCGATGCCAACGGCATCTACTCGGAGTCCGCCGAGCACGTGGCCGCGCTGCTGGCGCTCGACGAATTCGGTCTGACGATGATCGAGCAGCCCTTCGCGCCCCGGAACCTGCTCGCCCATACCCGGCTGCAGCGCGCACTGGAGACGCCGGTCTGCCTGGACGAGAGCGTGGAAACCCTCGACGACCTGGAGACTGCGCTGTCGCTAAAGGCGCTGCGGGTGCTCAACATCAAGGTGTCGCGGATGGGCGGGTTGACCGCTGCCCGTGCGGCACACGACCGGGCCCAGCAGGCCGGGATCGCCGTCTGGTGTGGCGGCATGCACGAGTTCGGCATCGGCCGGGCCGCGAACGTGGCCCTCTCCAGCCTGCCCGGCTTCACCCTCCCGTCCGACGTCTCGGCCTCGGAGAAGTACTACGCCCAGGACGTGGTGAGACCACCTGTAGTCGCACGCGACGGCGTCGTACAGGTGCCGGTGTCGGCCGGACTCGGCCACGCAGTGGACACCGAGCTGATCGCTGCCAACACCATCAGCTCAGTCGCCCTCTGACGCCGCCCCGTCGCTGGTCGCGCGGGAGCCGGTGCTGAGCAACGGCGTACCGTCCCCGCTCCCGGCCGGGCCGGGTACTCCGCAAGGGCTGGGGTCAGGCCGTCTGCGCGTTCTGTCCGCTCGAAGAAGTCCACCAGCTCCTGACCCATGACGAAACCGTACGATCCCATGCAACCGGCATAGTGGCGCCACCAGGTGGGAGTATCGGGGAGTGCAGCAGCGCTCAGTGGATCAGCTTGCACGTTGGGTTTCGGTGCCGGGCGCTATTGCGCTGGGAGTAGCCCTGTTGGGTGTGGGGATTTTCGTCGACACACGCTATCAGCGGACTGTGGGCCGGGAGTTCCTCGCCGATGGCGTTCAGACGGTGGCCACCGAGGTTCAGTTGCACATCGAGAGCGGGAAGGGCGGCCGCTACGTAGGCGAAGTCGAGGTCGTCTTCCCGGTTGCGACCGGCGGACGTCAACGGACGACGCTTGTTAATAACCTCGGGGACTACGAAGGCGGTGGATTGGGCTGGCACCAGCCTGGCCCAGCAACGCGTTATGCCCCGCCCCTGAGGATTCTCTACAAACCGGAGGATCCGAGCCAGGCCATCGCCTTGGTGGATGCTCGGTACTTCGCCACCGATACAGAGACGCCGGCCGTGGCGCTCGGCCTGGTCGTGTTCGGGCTAACCATCGCGGCGGTCGTCGGCGTCTGTTTGAGCTTGAACGCTCAGCGCCGAGGCCGTCGGTGGTGGAGCTGGCACGCCGGACGGCACCCGCGACACTGAGCCTTGCGATACAGGCATTTGTGAAAGCGCAACTGATCCGAACCAACTACGACGTCCGCGCCACGTGCGGCAAGGCACGGTGGTGGGCGATGATGCACAGATGCGCACCTACCTCGCCAGCCTCCCGAGGTGGGCTCTGGCCCTGATTAGCGGGCTCCCTTTTGGAACCGCGATGGGGATCTTCACCAAGATCGACGGGTCGAGCACGGTAGCCGCATTCGTCTCCGGGGCAGTCGTCGGCATCTTGTTCGCAGCCACGCTGACGTTCTCGCTCAAGAGAAGGTGGCGCGGAGAGCAGCGCGCGCTTGGCGACGCGCCACCGGCTATCCAGAAGGCCGCCCTCGGCGCCGTTTGGCGCGGACCGGTTCCAGCCGATCCCGAGATCCGCGCGGCGACCCTCCGACTGGCTGAACACCATCTTGGCCAAATGCTCCGCTGGCGCACGACGATCATCATCTGCTTCGCAGTTGTCCTGGTCGGCACTGTGGTCAGCGCCTTTGACTCGCCCTGGCGAGTCGTCTTCATAGCCCTCTATGTGCCACTCCTGGTCGGCCAGTGGTACTGGCCCAAGCGCCTGCGCAGCCGCATCGAATTAGTGTCCGGAACCGCCAGCACCAAGGACGCGTAAAGGGACGCCGTCGTTATGGCATTCCCCGCCCCGCCCGGCGATACCAGCCGTTATAAGCCCGGGACCGTCAGAACACCATCATTCCGCTTGATCATTGCGGAGCGTCGAGAGGCATCTATTCCGGGCAACGACGCTTCGTGTGCCACGGCGGCCGCAAGTTCGCTGCCGATCTCGACGGCGAGGAGCTCTCGGTACCCGAGCTTCTCGTAGTAGGGGCCGTTCCATGGCACGTCGCGAAACGTCGTCAGGGTGGTCGCAGGCCGGTCGTTGCGTCTGCCCCATTCCTCTACGTGGGAGATGAGTTGGCGACCAACGCCTTGCCGGGCGGAAGCAGGCGCGACCGACACCTGTTCTATGTGGGCGTTGCCGTCCAGCACCGTTGCGACGATGTAGCCGGCGACCTCGCCATGTTGCTCCGCAACCCAGACGAGCCCACGTTCATGATTTCGCCGCAGGGCCTCCTGGTCGGGGACATGGTCGGCGACCAAGGCCAGGTCGACCGTGTGAAAGAGCTGGCCAGCCTCGATCTCGAGCACGATCAAGTCGGCCAGCTCGGAATGTCTGGCAGAACGAATGAGGGCGGACACCACGGGCCTCACCCTCTCACGCCCGGGAGTTGCCCTTGGTTGGCACTGACCTCGTCGTACTGGGTCCGGACCGGGTCGCGGACCGGTCGACGTACGACGATCCGTGGCAGTTGTCGGTCGGGTCGAGTGTCAGACCTGACTGGCAGTGCAGCAGTTGATCGGTGAGGTGGTACCGCGGACACGCACGGGAAAGACGCTCGGGCCGGTCGCCGACCGGAACTGCCAGTCGGGCGTGACATCCAAGCAGGCAGATCGCCCCGGCCCCGGCCGGGCATCCGTCCTACCCTCTCTGGTCGAGCTCGAAATCTGTATAGCGGAATCGATATGCCATATCGATTCCGCTATACAGATTTCGGCGGGTTCTTGAACCGACGCGGCGCGTCCGGCAGCGGCGTCACGTTCGGCAGCGGCGCGACGTCGGCCTCGGCCAAGCCGCTTTCGTGGCCGGCCAGCCAGCCGTCGTACCGGGTGACCAGCTCCTCGGCGAGCGCCCGATCGATGTCCCGCGGGAGGACGACGGTCCAGGGGTGGTCCTCGTCGTCGTCCTCGCCGTGGAACTTCTCCCGCCGGACCGTGAGGTCGTCAGCGGCCAGGCGGCGGGCGACCTCCTCGGCGTCCTCCCGCTCGAAGAAGTACGCGACCAGCTCCTGACTCATGACGAAACCGTACGACGAACCCGCGCAACCGGCAGGCGGCGCCACCCGGCGCGGTAGGCGGCAGTTCGAGCGGATCTGTAGCCGCACGAGGTAGAGAGCCTGGACGATCTGGGGCAGGAATCGGTACACGCCGTCAAGCACGCCGCGAGGTCTGCGTGTGGGCAATGATCAGCGGATGCGCGCCTACCTGTCCAAGGCCCCGAGGTGGATCATGGCCGTGATCATCGGGCTCCCCTTCGGAATCATGATGGGGATCTACACCAAGATCGACGGGCCGATGAGCTCGGCGGGTGCCGTTCTCGAGGGGCTCGTCGCTGGCGTCTTTTTCGGCGTCGCGATGGCCTTCTCGATAGACAAGCGGCGCCGTGCGATGCGTGCGGCTGTCGGCGACCTACCGACAGGTGAGGCGAAGGCCGCGCGCCGCGCAGCAGATCGTGGCCCCATACCCACTGATCCAGAAATCCGGGCGGCGGCTGTACGGATCGCCACGCAGCAGCTCGATCTCCTTCGCCCAGTACTGAGGAGGCGATTCATCGTTGCCATGGTCCTCTTGCTGACTTTCAGCGTGGTCGGTGCTGTGATCGAATCGCCCTGGTATCTGCTGTACGCACTGGTTCCCGCGTTGTTGCTGACCAGCCAGTGGTACTTGCCGCGACGCATCCGCCGGCGCATCAGGTTGCTATCCGAAGGCACGAATGTGTTCACTGAATAAGCCCGGGATCGTCGGCGGCCCCGATAACGGATCCTGACAGCCGCCCGTAGGATCGCAGCATGGGCGCTGACACCTTTCCCTGGCTCAAGGGCCACGGGACGGAGAACGACTTCGTGCTGCTGCCTGACCCCGACGGGTCGGTGCACGGCGACCTCGACGCCTCGGTGGTCCGCTTCCTGTGCGACCGGTACGCCGGCCTCGGCGCCGACGGCGTACTGCGGGTGATCGAGGGCTCGAAACAGTCGTACGTCGAGGATGGCGGCGACTGGTTCATGGACTACCGCAACGCCGACGGGTCGGTGGGGGAGATGTGCGGCAACGGCATCCGGGTGTTCGCCCGCTATTTGGCCGAGGCGGGCTTGACCGGCGACAAGCCGGTCCGGGTCGGTACCCGCGCGGGGGTGAAGGAGGTCGTCCTGAACGACGACGGCACCATCACCGTCGACATGGGCGAACCGGTCTTCCCCGGACCCGGCGGGATCGTGGTCGAGGCGAACGGGCACCAGTGGCCCGCCCTGCACGTGGACATGGGTAATCCCCACGCCGTGGCCTTCGTGGACGATCTGCGCGAGCCGGGCCACCTGGTGGACCAGCCGGAATGGTCGCCGGTCGCGGCATACCCGAACGGGGTGAACGTGGAGTTCGTGGTCCGGCGCGGTCCGCATGAGGTGGCGATGCGCGTGCACGAGCGTGGCGTGGGGGAGACGCGGTCCTGTGGGACCGGGACCTGCGCGGTGGCTGTTGCCGCGGCCCGGGCGGCCGGTCAGACGGCGCCCGTCACGTACCGGGTCGACGTACCGGGTGGGACCGTCACGGTTACGTGGCGTGAGGACAACCACCTGGAACTGACAGGTCCGGCCGTCGTACACGCCCGGGGCATCTTTTCGCGAGCTTGGTTGCCCGCCTGAGGGAATTCGGCTATTCGCTGAGGCGTTGACACAGGGTGTCTGGCATGGCTGGCTGGACGCCTGGGCCGTGTGGCCCGTAATCGGGTCGCCCGTCCGGGCCGCCCGTGCCACGATGGAAGGTATATGACGAGCCAATCGAACGCATACGACGAGACCACCGCCGCCGACCTCGACCTGATGCAGGACGACGTACTCGACGACGAGGACGAATCGTCGGCGGGCCGTGACCCCCAGAGCCTGAACACCGAGGGCCTGGAACTAGAGGAACGCCAGGCGCTACGGCGCGTGGCTGGCATGTCGACCGAGCTGACGGACATCAGCGAGGTCGAGTACCGCAAGCTGCTGCTGGAGCGCGTCGTCCTGGTCGGAGTCTGGACCGACGGCAGCGCCGAGGACGCCGAGAACTCGCTGGCCGAGCTCAAGCTGCTCGCCGAGACGGCCGGCTCCGAGGTGCTCGAAGGCCTGATCCAGCGCCGTAAGAAGCCTGACGCCGCCACCTTCATCGGTAGCGGCAAGGTGCAGGACCTGCGCAACCTGGTCGCCGCCGTCGGCGCCGACACGGTGATCGCGGACGGCGAGCTCGCACCGGCCCAGCTGCGCAACCTGGAAGACAAGCTGAAGGTCAAGGTGGTCGACCGGACCGCGCTGATCCTCGACATCTTCGCCCAGCACGCGAAGAGCAAGGAAGGCAAGGCCCAGGTCGAGCTGGCCCAGCTGCAGTACATGAAGCAGCGGCTGCGTGGTTGGGGTGGGAACCTGTCCCGCCAGGCCGGTGGCCGCGTGGGTGCCGCTGGTGGCGGTATCGGTGGCCGTGGTCCCGGTGAGACCAAGATCGAGACCGATCGGCGCCGGATCAACACCAAGATCGCCAAGCTGCGCAAGGAGCTCGGCGCGATGAAGGGCACCCGCTCGACGATGCGGCAGGAACGCCGTCGCCACGCGATCCCCTCGGTGGCGATCGCCGGCTACACCAACGCCGGCAAGTCCTCGCTGCTGAACAAGATCACCGGCGCGGGCGTGCTGGTCGAGAACGCGCTGTTCGCGACCCTGGACCCGACCACCCGCCGGACCACCACGTCCGACGGCCGGGTCTACACCTTCACCGACACCGTCGGGTTCGTCCGGCACCTGCCGCATGACATCGTCGAGGCGTTCCGGTCCACCCTGGAGGAGGTCGCCGACGCGGACCTGCTGCTGCACGTGGTGGACGGCTCGCACCCGGACCCGCTGGCGCAGATCCAGGCGGTCCGGGAGGTGCTCGCCGAGATCGGTGCGTCCGACGTTCCGGAGATCATCGTGATCAACAAGGGCGACCTGGCCGACCAGCTGGCGCTTGCGCCGATACTGCACCGGGAGCCGCGTTCGCTGGTGGTGTCGGCCCGCACAGGCGACGGCATCGACAAGCTGAAGGCGCTGGTCGAAGCCTCGCTGCCGCGGCCGGACATCGCGGTCGACGCGCTGGTCCCGTACGACCGGGGCGACCTGGTCTCGCGGGTCCACTCGGAGGGTTCGGTGGACCAACTCGAGCACACGGCCGACGGCACCCGCCTCGCGGCTCGGGTCCACGCCGCCCTAGCCGGCGACCTAGCGCCGTACGAGGTATCAGCGACGCACTAGCAGCACTCGAGGGAAGGTCGCGTTCTTCCCGAACGCCGACCTTCCTTCGTTTGTACGCCGGTACGCCGCGCCGGTACGCCGGGCGCGGGTACGCCGCAGGTTCGCTGCGCCCGGGCTCACTGCAAACGTTCGTCGGTCCCTTGTTACCCGGCGTGTCGGGGTTCATCGGTCCCGAGTTGCCGGGCGAGATTTGCAAAGGGCGGTGGAAGGAGCTCTGGCGATTCGGCCAGGATTGTTCGTGCTTGGACGGCGTGCGGTTGGTCCGCGTCATCCTGCGTGGATTGTCCGAGTCGGAGTGGCCGCAGGAGCGCGTTCGGCGCCTCTGCGGGATCGAACAAGCTCGACTCTTGATCCGCACCCCCGACCGCGGAACGATCGCGGCTACGCGGAAGACGCGGGAGGTGTGAGCTGCCGGGGTGGTTCTGCCATCGTGATCCGGCTCAAGGAACGGCATCACGGGCTCGCTCGAGGGGTGTTGGCACACAAGATGCGGGTATCCCCCGGCACACAAGACGCGAGATCCCCCGGCACACAAGACGCGAGATCCCCGGCGCGCGGGAGCGGTCCCGTCATGGTCCGCGGCGCGCGGGAGCGGGCCTGTCATGGTCGGCTCGGCCCTGACCCCGGTGGACCCGCTGGCCGACCCGGAGAGGGTTAGCGCTCGAACCGGGAGGGTTATACCCCCGGTCAGGCCGGGTTATCCTCCCCGAACCCAGCGACGTTCCCTCCCCAGCCGGGTTTGGGGACTCGTACTACCCCCAGGAGGGCAGTACGTTTCCCCAAATCCGGCTGCGGGACCCGCGAGCCCGAGTCCGGCTCGATTCCGGCGGTGGACCCGCTGGTCGACCCGGGCAGAGTTACCGGTCGAACCGGGGAGGGTTACCCCTCCGGCCGGGCCGGTTATCCTCCCCGGTCGGGCCGGTTGTCCTCCCGAACCCAGCGACGTTGTCCTCTCCATGTCGCTGCCGGGTGAATCCTGACCCTCTGGCGCCGATCGAATATTGACCCCCTCGGCACAGTGAGGGAGTGATCATGACTGAGGACTGGGCTGAGATCCGGCGGCTTCATAGGTCGGAGCAGATGAGCATCAAGGCGATCGTGCGGAAGACAGGGCTGGCTCGGAACACGGTCCGTGCTGCGTTGGCCTCGGACAACGCCGGCGGCCCGGGGGAGAACCCCGGGCCGCCGGTTGGTGCTGTTGTTGCTCAGGGCATCAGTTGCGGGACGAGACGTTCACCTTGATGGAGGTGCCGGAACGCGACTGGACCTTGATGTTGACGCCGTTGTTCGGCACCTTGACGCCGTTCTGCGGCTGCTCCGGGTACCAGTACGTCTTGCTGTCGTTGAACGTCGAGACGCCGTTCTGGCCACGGACGTAGCTGGCCTGGCCGTTCACGTGCAGGGTGAACGAGTCGGCCTTCTCGAGCCCGAACGGTGCGTCGTAACCGGCCACCCGCGGGCGCCAGATCTGGCCGTCGATACGGTTGATCGGGACCGGGTGCGAGTCGATCGGCAGAACCAGGCCCTCGCCCGGGTGCTGGTTGGTGTTGTTGTCCCGCTGCGAGGTGTCCCAGTACCAGAGCAGCAGACCGTCCTGGTACGGGAAGTGCTCCACCTTGTCCGGCAGGGCTGCACCGAAGCCGAAGTTGTAAGGCCCGGACTGCAGGTACTGGTCGTAGGCCGTGTAGTTGATGTGGGACGCCAGGTAGTAGTTGTCGTAGAGGCTGGTGGCGGTGGCCCCGACGGAGCTGAAACCGTTCAGCGTCCAGCCCTCGGGAGTCGCCTCCGCGCCGGAGTCGACCAGCGTGGTCGCACCCGACGTCACCTTGATCGCGTCGGCGAAGAAGCCCTTGCCACCCGCCGCCGGGTCGGTCGTGTACCGGAATTGCAGGCCGATCGTCTTGCCGGCGTACGCCGACAGGTCGAAGGTCGCCGGGACCCAACCGTTGCTGGTGCCGTCGATACCGTTGCCTTCGGCGGCCTTGGTGATGTTGCCGGCGATCGGCTTGTAGCCGGTGCCGTCGTTCACCTCGACGTAGGCGTAGTCACACGCGTCCGGACCGCAGTCCTCGATGTCCCAGTTGGCCTGGAAGGTGAGGCTTGCGGCACCCGCCGGCAGCGTGACCTGCCGGTTCATGGTGTGAGTGAACTGGTCGCCCGAGCCGCTCCACCAGGATTTACTGCCGGCCGCCGGTGGCACCAACGGGCTGACGACCTGTTTCTTCGGCAGGGTGACGATCAGGGACTGGGGCTTGGCAGAGTTGTACTCGTGCGGGCCGAGGTCGACGGTCCGATTCTGGCCGGCCGCGACGATCTCGTAGTCAAGCCAGCCGAGCTGCAGCTTGTCCCAGGCGTTCAGGTCGGCCGCACGCTCGCCGATGCCGCCGTCGCTGGGTGCGCCGACCCGGCTCTGCGCCATCAGGGTCCACCAGTTGACGCCGTTCTCGACGGGTGCGCCGGAGGTGTCGTACTCGTCGGGCAGACCCAGGTCGTGGCCGTACTCGTGGGTGAAGACGCTCACGCCGCCGTTCTCCGGCTGGATCGTGTAGTCGCCGACGTACAGGCCGGTGTCGCCCAGCTGGGCACCGCCGACCGGGTTGTTGGCGGGTCCGCCGGCCGTGCCGACGTACCAGCGGTGCGACCAGATGGCGTCCTCACCCTGCTGCGGGTCACCGTCGGCCTGGTCGCCGCCGGCGTGCACGATCTGGAAGTGGTCCAGGTAGCCGTCAGGCTCGTTGAAGTTGCCGTCACCGTCGTAGTCGTAGCGATCCCACTGGTCGAACGTCTTCAGATCGGCGGTGATCTGCTCCTTGGTGCGGCCGGACGCCTCCTGGTCCGCCACCCACTGGTTGACTGCGTCCTGGACCAGCGCCCAGGTGTTGCTGCAAACGCTGCCGCTGCAGGGGTATCCGTTGGACCGGCCGTAGCGGGCCTCGTTGTACTTCACCTTCACCCAGTCGGTGACCTCGCCGTCCACGCTGTAGCGGCCCGAGGACTGCTTCTCGTAGTACTTCTTCACCGAGTTGGCGGTCGCGCCGGTGCCGAAGTAGAGCTCCTGGTAGTGCGCCTGGTCGTAGTTCGGCTGCCAGACAGTGGAGTTGTCCACCGCCCGGTTCGGCTCCGGGATCGCGTTGTTCAGCGGTCCCTCGAACGTCGCCGGGCCGGGGACCGACGGGGCGGTGTCCTGGTCGGGGTAGTTCGGGTGCCGGTCGTTGCCGAACTCGGCCAGGACGACGAAGATCCGGTCGGTCTTCTGCCGGGCCAGCTCGACGTACTGGTCGACCTTGCCCTGGGCGTTCTTCTGGCCCTTGGCGCCGGCGGCCTTGGTACCGATCTTCATCACCGTGCTGGCGCCGCGCTGCTCCACCGTGCCGGTGCCGTTCATCAGCTTCGTCAGGGCTTCCTGGCGGAGCTCGCGGCGCTTGTCCTCCAGCGGGCTTGGCAGTTCGTCGGGGGTCGACACTTCAGCGGCCGAAGGCGCCGTTCCGGTCGCCTCCCGCGGCGCTGCGGCGTTACCGGCCGAGGCAAAAGTCAGGCCGATGGTCGCCGCCAGGGCCAGGCTGAACAGCCCGGCAGAAACTTTGCGCACGATTCCCTCCCTGCTCGTCAAGGCCCGCCGCGTGTGATGACGCAGCGTGACCGGCGCTCCCCCGAGCGAATACTTTTGCGCGACAGTACGGGCAAAATCAACCTTGCTGAAGGTTTTGTCAGAAATTAACTCGCGACAGCGGGGAATCATTCGCCTACGCACGGGGCCACAATGAGTAAGACCACTCAGCCCACCGGAGTACGACGACGCAGAGTGTGGGGCCCGGGTTGTTGCAGACTGTCCGGCATGGAGGCAGTTCAGCGCGTCCGGAGCGCCGGTGAGATGACGGACCTGCTGCTGCCGTTGTGGCGTGCGCTGGTGGTCTTTCGGGTCGTCACCTGGGGCTTCGCCTGTTTGGGGGTCTGGGCCAGGTGGGATGACATCCACCGGCACTCGGGTGCGATCATCCTGCTCGCACTGATGGGCGTCTGGACCGTCGTGGTCTCGATCGGGTACAGCCGCCACTGGGGTCGCCGGAACACCCGGCTGGCGCTGGCGGACCTGGTGATCACGGTCGCCTGCATGTTCGGGACCATCCTTGCCGACCCGCTGCTCGACATCCGGGCTGGAGCGTTCATACTCACTTCAGTCTGGGTAGCCGGGCCGGTGCTAGCGATGGCAGTCTCCCGCGGCCGGGACGGCGGACTTGTCGGCGCCGTGACCGTCAGCCTGGTGTTGCTGGCCTTGCGCGGGACGGAGAACGTGTCGACGTTACTCGGCAACATTCAGCTGTTGCTCGTTGCCGGACTGGTCGTCGGGTACGCCGCAACCACCACGCGCCGCGCCAATGTGAGACTCCGCGAGGCGATCGCCTCCGAGAGCGCCGCGGCTGAGCGGCTCCGCCTCGGCCGGTCGATCCATGACGGCGTACTGCAGGTCCTCGCCCAGGTCCAACGACGCGGTACGTCGATCGGTGGCGAGGCGACTGAGCTCGCAGCGATGGCGGCCGAGCAGGAGGTGGCTCTGCGCACGCTGATGGCCTCGCGGTCGCCCAATGGTGACGAGGGCGAGCTGGACCTGTGTGCCTTGTTGTTGCCACTGGCCACTACTAGCGTTGACATCGTCGTACCCACGGGTCAGGTGTTGTTGCCTGCAGCCACGGCAGGAGAGTTGGTTGCCGCAGTCAAGGAAGCCCTGAGCAACGTCACGAAGCACGCAGGATCCGGCGCCCACGCCTGGGTGGTCGTCGAAGACCTCAGCGGCGAGGTGCTGCTGTCCGTCCGTGACGATGGAGCCGGTACGACGCCTGAGCG
Source organism: Kribbellaceae bacterium (assembly GCA_033851055.1). Taxonomy (GTDB): domain Bacteria; phylum Actinomycetota; class Actinomycetes; order Propionibacteriales; family Kribbellaceae; genus Kribbella. The sequence goes on from JAWWPC010000258.1 coordinate 32,080, forward strand.
GTTCGAGCAGGCGCGCTCCGTTGGGCACCTGGGCGTCAGCCAATCCATCCGCGGCCGGATCACGGATCTCGGCGGTAGCGTCACCGTCCGGACGGCCCCGGGCGAGGGTACCGAGTGGGAGATGACGGTGAGCAGACCATGACGACGCGGGTGATGATCGTCGACGACCACCCGATGTGGCGCGAAGGCGTGGCCCGTGACCTCGGCAGTCGCGGCTACGACGTCTGCGCCACGGCGTCGGACGTAGCGAGCGCCGTCCGGATTGCACTGGCGACCCGGCCGGATGTTGTGGTGATGGACCTGCAACTGGGGGACGGCTCCGGCGTCGACGCCACCCGCGAGATCACTGCGGCGCTGCCGGACACGCGCGTGCTGGTCCTGTCGGCCAGCGCCGAGCAGACCGACGTACTGGCCGCTGTGAAGAACGGTGCCTCGGGCTACTTGGTGAAGTCGGCCTCGGTGAGCGAGTTCGACGACGCGGTACGCCGGACCGCCGAGGGTGATGCCGTGTTCAGCGCAGGACTGGCTGGACTGTTGCTGGGGGAGTACCGGCGGCTCGGCGCTGGGCGGGAAGTCCCGCAACTCACCGACCGGGAGACAGAGGTGCTGCGACTGGTGGCGCGTGGTCTGACGGCCCGGCAGATCGCCACTCGCCTGGTGTTGTCCCACCGGACCGTCGAGAACCACGTACAGAACACCTTGCGCAAGCTGCAGCTACACAACCGCGCCGAGCTGGTCCGCTACGCAATCGAGCACGGCATCGACTCGACCGACGACGACGCCCAGCCCGGCTGAAACTCTCGCGCGCTTTTGTAGATCGGAAGCGATCTAAAGACCCTTCCGATCTATGAATTCCTGGCCTTCCTGTCGCGTCGTTGGGTCGGGCCCTCGCGCTCCAGATCGTCTCCGACACGGCCGCGGTCATGAGCCGGTACGCCGGTCGCTCGCGGGCGCCGGCGATTCCGCGCCAGGGTCGCCGCTCCCACGTACCGACACGCCGGCGGCGCCGGGATCCCGAGCCAGGTCGCCGGCCCACTACCCGCACCGACGCGCTGGCACACCCCGACTTCCCGTACGGCCCTGCTGCTGCCGACGACACGACGCGCCGGAACGGGAAGTGCTGGATCATGGCACGGCAGCGCCTTGCCTACGTACACTGAGCGTTCCAGTCCACCCAGTGGTCTGGTTCCTGACACGATGCCCGGCGTCGTTTGCCGACACGCGCGCAAGGCGCCGCTGCCGAATCTCCCGGAGGATGTCTGTGAAGCGCTCGTCCCTGGTCCGCGCGCTTTTCGCGTTCCTCGTCCTCGCGACCTCGACGTACATCGTGCTGACGGCCAAGCCGGAACTAGGCCTTGATCTACGCGGTGGCACCCAGATCGTGCTGGAGACGAACGATTCGCCGACGGTGAAGGCGAACACGGAGTCCACCGACAAGGCGCTCGAGGTGCTCCGCCGCCGGGTCGATGCCCTCGGTGTCAGCGAGCCGACCGTGACCCGGCAGGGCGACCGCCGGATCATCGTCGAACTGCCCGGCGTGCAGGATCCGCGCGAGGCCGCGAAGGTGATCGGCAAGACCGCGCAGCTGACGTTCCACGAAGTGCTGGACCAAGTGGCGGCCAAACCTGCCAAGCCGGCTGCGGGTGAGAGCTACCTGCCCAGCAACGACGGCGCCGGCGTACTGCGACTGGCGAAGCCCGCGATGACCGGTGAGCTGATCAAGGGATCGGACGGACTGCTCGATCCGCAGCAGGCGGCGCAGGGCTGGTTCGTCCAGATGGACTTCAAGGGCGACGGCGGCAAGATCTGGGCGAACCTCACCGGCAAGGCCGCCTGCCAGCCGGTGGGTGCGCCGCAGCGCCGGGTCGCGATCGTGCTCGACAACGAGATCATCAGCGCACCCCAGGTCGACCCGAACGGTGGCAGCCAGCTCTGCAACATCGGTATCGGCGGTGGCACCACCACCATCACCGGGGCCTTCACCGAGGAGGAGGCCAAGGATCTGGCCGCGCTGATCGAGGGTGGCTCGCTGCCGGTACCGGTCCAGGTGATCGACCAGCGAACCGTCGGGCCCTCGCTCGGCAAGGACGCGATCGAGGCCAGCGCGCTGGCCGGTATCATCGGCGTCGCGTTGACCGCCCTCTTCATCATCCTCGTGTACCGGCTGGTCGGCCTGATGGCCGTGTTCGGCCTGATCGCCTACTCCGGCATGTCGTACGCCGCCCTGACCGCGCTCGGCGCCACCCTGACGCTGCCCGGCCTGGCCGGCTTCGTGCTAGCCATCGGCATGGCGGTCGACGCTAACGTGCTGGTCTTCGAGCGAGCCCGCGAGGACTACATCGGCGGCCGGACCGACGGTCTGCGCCGGTCGCTGCGTAGCGGGTTCCAGAATGCCCTCTCGGCCATCGCCGACTCCAACATCACCACCCTGCTCGCCGCCGGCCTGCTGTTCTTCCTGGCCGCCGGCCCGGTCCGCGGCTTCGGCGTGACCCTGAGCATCGGCGTCATCGCGTCGATGCTGTCCGCGCTGGTGATCACCCGGGTGCTGGCCGAGTTCCTCGTCTCCCACAAGTTCGTGCTGGACCGCCCGGCCATCAGCGGGATCGCCGGCCACGGCCGGGTCCGCATCTGGCTGGAGAACC